>CALBVK010000455.1 GCA_937969345.1 uncultured Acidimicrobiales bacterium | reverse complement strand
TCTGGCTTGTATGGGCCCTCGACTGGCACGCCGATGTAGTCGGCTTGTTCTTGGCTCATCTCGGTGAGACGGACGCCGAGGTGGTCGAGATGCAAGCGGGCGACCTTCTCGTCGAGCTGCTTGGGAAGCACGATGACCTCCGGTGGTGGTCCGGCGTACTGCTCTGCGTTCGCGTGGAGCTCCATCTGTGCGAGCACCTGGTTGGTGAAGCTGAACGACATCACGAAGCTCGGGTGACCGGTTGCGTTGCCGAGGTTGAGTAGACGACCTTCGGAGAGGACGAGGACGGAGTGGCCATCGGGGAAGACGTACTCGTCGACCTGCGGCTTGATGTTCGTGCGCTGCACGTCGCTCATCTTTTCGAGGCCGGCCATGTCGATCTCGTTGTCGAAGTGGCCCACGTTTCCAACGATTGCCTGGTGCTTCATGCGGGCCATGTGCTCGGCCATGATGATGCCCTTGTTGCCTGTCGTGGTGATGAACAGGTCAGCGGTTTCCATGACGTCTTCGAGCCGCATGACGTCGAAGCCTTCCATGGCTGCTTGGAGCGCACAGATTGGGTCGACCTCGGTCACGATGACCTTGCAGCCTTGGCCCTTGAGCGATGCCGCACAGCCCTTACCCACGTCGCCGTATCCGAGCACGACAGCGGTCTTACCGCCGAGCATGACGTCCGTTCCGCGGTTAATGCCATCGACGAGGCTGTGTCGGATGCCGTAGAGGTTGTCGAACTTGGACTTGGTGACCGCGTCGTTGACGTTGATGGCTGGGAACAGCAGCTCGCCGGCTTCTTGCATGTGATAGAGGCGATGGACGCCGGTCGTGGTCTCCTCGGAGACACCGCGGATAGCGGGCGCGATCCGCTGCCAGAACTCGTTGCCCTGCTCAGCCCAGATCGTGCGGAGCTGTTCCATGAAGACGCCCTCTTCTTCGGACGCATCCTCGGGGGTTTCTGGAATGGCGCCGGCCTTTTCGAACTCCAGGCCCTTGTGGACGAGCATGGTGGCGTCGCCGCCGTCGTCGAGGATCAGGTTTGGGCCCTGGCCGTCTGGCCACTGGAACAGCTGCTCGGTAGCCCACCAGTACTCCTCGAGCGTTTCGCCCTTCCAGGCAAAAACGGGGGTGCCCGACGGGTTCTCCGGGGTTCCGTTCGGGCCACAAGCGATCGCTGCTGCAGCGTGGTCCTGGGTCGAGAAGATGTTGCAGGTCACCCAGCGAACGTCGGCGCCGAGGGCGACGAGCGTTTCGATCAGTACCGCGGTCTGGATGGTCATGTGAAGCGAGCCGGCAATGCGAGCGCCCTTCAGTGGCTGTGCGTCGGCGAACTCTGCGCGCAACGACATGAGTCCGGGCATTTCGTGTTCGGCGAGGCGGATCTCGTTGCGTCCGAATTCGGCAAGGCTCAGGTCCGCGACTTTAAAGTCGGTGAAGGTTGTCATGTTGGGGCTCCGATTCATTTCCCAGCATCGTGAACAATGCCGGGCGGCGTCTGCGACGAGGCGCAGGGTGTGATGGTTGGCTGGGGCCCGCTGGCCTCGGGAAACGTCTGTTCAGCCAGAGGTGAGTCTAGGCCGTGACAGGAACCGGGATGGGTGACAGTAGCTACGCCTCGAACGTAGGCGAGATGCCAGAGCTCTCCGCTAGGGCGACCAGCCGTCCGTGTTCTGCGTCGTCGAGCGTCTCGGCCTTGTCGATCAGCATGATCGGGATGTCATCGACGATCGAGTAACGCAAGCGGAGCCGAGGGTTGTAGAGGCAGTCTTCGGCTGCGAAGTACAGGAGCGGTCCTTTGTCGGATGGACAAGCGAGGATGTCGAGTAACTGCGGAGCGAGGGCCATGGTTGAAGCATACAAACCGATGCGCAAACCAACGCCGACCGGCGTCGCGCGTGAGCAGGCTCAGATGAAAGATGATGTCTGACACCACTCGTTAGAAGTGGGAGCGAACCTCTTCGACGCGGGCGGCTACCTCAGCATCGGTGTTGGCTTCGAGATTGAGGCGCAGCAGCGGCTCGGTGTTGGACGGGCGCAGGTTGAACCACCAATCGCCGAGATCCACCGTGAGTCCATCGAAGCGATCCTGCTCTGCCTCGGGGTATGCGGCCGCGACCTTGTCGATCACGACCGCGGTGTCGTCGACGGTGGTGTTGATCTCGCCGGAGGCGACGTAGCGACGGAGCGGGGCGACGATCTCGTGTAGCGGCTTGCCGGCCTTGGCCATGGCACCAAGGATGACCACGGTGGCGATCAGCCCCGAGTCGGCACGCCAATTGTCGCGGAAGTAGTAGTGACCCGAATGCTCGCCACCGAAGGCTGCACCCGTCTCCTTCATAACCGCCTTGATAAAGCTGTGTCCGACCTTGGTGCGCACTGCCGTGCCGCCGTTCTCGGCGATGACTTCGGGGACGACCTTTGAGCAGATCATGTTGTGCAGCACGGTGCCGCCGACTTCGCGTTGAAGCACTTGTTCGGCCACGAGAGCTGTCGTGAGCGAACCAGACACGCCCTCAGCGTTCGCGTCGACGAGGAACACCCGATCGGCATCACCGTCGAACGCAAGACCCAGGTCTGCGCCGACCTCTCGAACGCGCTTCTTGAGATCGACGAGATTGTCCTCGTTCAGCGGATCGGCTGGGTGGTTCGGGAACGTGCCGTCGAGCTCCTCGTACATGATCTCGAGGTCGAACGGGAGATGAGCGAACACCGCGGGCACGACCAGACCGCCCATACCGTTTGCCGTGTCGGCCACGATCTTCAGCGGGCGGAGCGTACTGACGTCGACGAACGACAGCACGTGTTGAGCAAAGTCATCGAGGATGTTGCGCTCGCTGCGCGTTCCGGTCGAATCAGTCGCTGGTAGCGGGGTGCGCGCGTTGTCGCGAATCTCGAACAGTCCGGTGTCTCCGCCGAGCGGCGCAGCACCCTTACGACACATCTTGATTCCGTTGTACTCCGCCGGGTTGTGAGATGCCGTGAAGATCGCTCCTGGCATATCCATCGAGCCCGATGCGTAATACATCATGTCGGTCGAGGCCAGACCGATATCGACGACGTCGACACCTTGCTCCAACGCACCTTGAGCAAAGAGCCCGGCGAACTCGGGCCCCGTCGGACGCATGTCGTGGCCGACCGCGATCGAGGTTGCACCGTCGTTGTCCGCAACAAAGCGGGCGAACGCCGCGCCGATATTGCGGGACAACTCGGCGTCGAGCTGTTCGGGCGCAAGCCCCCGAACGTCGTAGGCCTTGAAGATTGCGTCGATATCACCCATGAACTCGGTTCCTCTGTTCGTATCTCAGTTTGTGACTGCAGCGGCTGGCAAGAGAGCGACCCGTTCGGGGTCGGTGTACTCGCCACGCGCTGACCACCGTCGAATTCGGCCGAGATCACCCAAGAGTTGAAGGGTGTCTCGAAAAAGATTCACGGTGGATGCGTCGGTTTCGGCCACTGTCATCGGCACCTCACGCAGCGAAAGCCGCCACCGTTCAACGAGATGGAAGATCTCGATGTCGAACGAGAAGCCGTTCAGCTTGGTTTTGGAAAATATCAATTCGGCTATGTCGGAGCGGAAGCCTTTGCACCCGGCCTGGGTGTCGCGGTACTGCCCAAGGAGCAGCACGTGGGTCGCAATGTTCACGAGGCGACCACCGACATCGCGAAGCAAGCCGGCACTGGTGTGGGTGACGAGCCGGGAGTCGCGGCGGGTCCCGACGACCACATCCCAGCCGTCTTCAAGTTCACTCATGACCCGGATGATCTCGGAAGGACCGTAGGCCAAGTCGGCATCGAGAAAGACCCGACTCCGGCCGCGCGAGGCGAGCATCCCTGCTCGAACGGCACCGCCCTTACCGAGGTTCTCGGGCAGCAGAATTCCTCGAGCCAAGCCGGTTGCATTGGCAGCGTCTGCGGTCCCATCGCCCGAACCATCGTCGACCACCACGAGTTCGAAATCGCTCGGATCGAGAAGGGTAGACAGGTGGTCATGCAGTTGGTGGATCGTGTCAGCGATACGGGCCGCCTCTTTGTAGGCGGGTATCACCACGGAGAGGCGAAGTGGATCTGCCGGCGTGGGGCGGCGGGCCGGGGATCCCTGCTCGCTCCGCACAACCGAGAACAGGAACCATCGGTTGGACACTGCCCGAACGAGCGCCGCTGCGAGGATCGCTATCGATTTCGCCAACCAGTTGCGGTCATCGGCGTTGAGCAACACGAAAAGGTCGACAAGGCCAGCGAGCGCGATCGACGATACGAACGCGACGGGACGATGGATCCATCGCAGGTTCGGGTCATTACGGAGGGTGAACTTGCGGTGCGCCGAGACGCCGAAGATCGAGGCCATGACGAGCGCTGCGATGTCGGCCGCCCACCATCGGAACCCACTATCGACGAGCGCGAGGTAGCCAAAGAGGTCGATGGCGGTTGCGACGAGAGCAACGGCGACGAAGAAACGAAGCCGGCGAGTCATACGACCTTCGGCGCTTCCGGATCTGGCTCGATCGTCCATCGATCCGTTCGCGGTTCGGTGACCGGGGGTTCGGTCGACGGCTCCGAAACGGTCGGGCCACCACCAAAGTCGGCGTCAGGGGCGATCTGCACGGGGGTCGGCGACAGCCGCACTCCTCGACCGACTAGGCCGAGCCCGGCGAGGCCGAGGAAGCTCAGCACAAGTGCCGACCAATCGGTCGCGGTACGAGAGAAAACAACTTCCACGTCTTCTTGTGTCGGCACGACGACCATAAAGTTGGGGGCTACGCGAAAAGGCCCTTCGGCGCCCTTCGCCTTCCAGCTCGGGAAATACGAGGCCCGAACCAGGATTGGTGTTCCGATCCGGTCGACGGTGAACGAGATGCGGTCGGTGTCAGCAAGGACATTGGTCACCACCGTTTCTTGCGCAATGTCGGTCACGGGCAGGATGTCTCGCAGTGCTGGGTCCTCGAAGGGAATCGAGCCAGCGAGGCGAGTGTTCTCCGCCTCATAACGGGCCACGATCTGGTCGGCGTCGACACTGCGCCACTCGGCGGGCCCCGATGACGCTGGCCGAGCAGGGTCGAGCTGATCGAACCACTCGATGCCAACGTCGAGCCACTGATCCTGATGGTCTCGCACGCCGTCTACGACGACAGGGGCGACCGCGAGCGGTTCGACTATGGACGCTTGGGTCTCAAAGACGACCCACGGAGCGGCCGTCGTGATCTCGGTGAGTGACTCATGCTCTCGGGCGGCCTGGATCGATTGTGGCGAGAACGCCAAGTAGTAGCGAACGCCCAACTCATGCATACGGTCGACACCGCGGTCGATATCGAAGTCGCCATAGGGAAGGTCTCGCATTGCCCGAGACGGGCCGCCAACCGACGAGTCGGTTCCCGAGGTCCGGCTTGGGGCCGACAGATCGCTCTGCAACATGAAGTGGTAGGGCACGGTCGGCGTGGCCTCGAAGTACAGGCCTTCCATCGAACCAATACATCCATCGGTCCACATGGGCAACAGCATCATGGCCATGGTGGTGCCGTATCGGTTGAGCTCGGGGGCGAACTCCCACATGGCCCGGCCGCAGCCAACCTGCTCGCCTACGCCGGCCATCGTCCGCTGGACGTACTGGTATTCGGCCCAACCGCCCTGGCCAACATCGCCTGCGGCACCGAGGTTCTCGGGCTTTGCTTCGAGACCGGAGAAGTTCCACGTCGACCAGCCGGTGACGAAGCTGTTGTCGTTCGAGGTGATCTCGAGTGCGCCGAGGGTCCATGAGCGGCCCTCGGCAGTGTCGGTGGTTCCGCCGATCGTGTTGAGCGCGAGACCGAGCAGGATGAACACCGTGGTCATCGCCACGATGGGGGCGCCGAGACGGGCGGTCGATGGCGTAGATGAGCCGAGCAACGCAATGGTTCCGGTTCGGCGTGGTGTTACGGACATGCCGTCGGCGGCCAGCTCGGCGTCGGGCAGCTCGGCTTCCCGCTTCGTCATCGAGGTGAAGACCGAAACCATCGCGAGTGCGAGCACCGCTACCGCCACGAGGAGCACCAGACTCCACCACAGCCCGTCGATGGTGCTGAACGAGTCTGTGGAGACGTCGCGTGCTGGGGTAGCCACCAACGTGCTGAGTGCAGCGACGACCGCGACGACCTCGATGTTGCCCAGCACCCGGCCGAGCTGGCGAGGAAGCTCCGTACCGAGGACGGTGACGAGCATGAAGATCGCGAGCACCCTCACCGAGTACGCGGCTGCGTCGGGGATGTACTCGGTCATCACTGAAGTGAAATCGCCAAAGGAGTCGATGATCGGGGCGATTTCGCCGCCGGGCTCGGGCCACACGACGGCGTTGCGGATTTGTGTCGGCACCAACATGATCGCCGACGATGCCGCGATACCAATACGGATGATGGCCGGAGTCTTCGAAAGCGTGAGGATCGTGAGGTAGACACCGAGGCCCGCGAGCAGAGCCACGCACAGGTAGTAGAAGGGCAGGATTCGGGCGTTCCACAGCCGGCCATCGGGAAACCACACGAACCCGGCGGCCATCAGTGCTCCGGTGAGGCCGAGCAGCCAACCGAGTTCAACCTTGTGCACGATCGACAACACGAGTCCAACCGCTGCGAGCACCAACAGGACGGGCAACGGCGGGTAGTCGCTCAGGACGTTGGCCGGGTTGAGGTTGCTCCGGGTGACGAGCGGTGAGTGCAGAATCTCGATTCGCTCCCACCCCATATCGTTCAGATACGCGGTGCGCAAGAAGAACGGGAGCACCCAGAACGCGGACACGAGGACTGAGAGCCCTCCCGAGATCAGGATCCATGGCATTGCGCTGAACCGGCGTTGGATCATCCGGATTGCGACGGTGATCGACACGGCAGCGAGCAGGAAGAAGGCCGGCAGCAGGTGGCAGAGGGCGGTGAGTGCAATGAAGACTGCGGCCTTGCCTCGGCCCTCCCCTGTTCGAGTTCCTCGAATCACGAACCCCAGCGCAACGAGGGACAAGCTGAGCGAGATCGATGCAGCGAACTCCCCAGCCAACGTCGATGCGATGTTTCCGCCGTAGATGTTGAACGATCGGTCGAAGGCAAAGGCGAGGCTCGACAACGCCAACACCGCTGGTCCGGGAAAACGCAGCCCGCCGAGGTGTCCGAGCGCCCAGGCCGCAACGGGAAACAGCACGACACCGCTAACGGCGACCAGTTTGAACGCAATGTTGTACGGCAACGAGATGAGTAGCGGAGCCAGCACCGCAAGAGCGATCGACAGTCGTCGAGACGCGATGAGCCGTCCGACGAGGCGCGTGTAGACCGCTGCGGCGACAAGTCCAAGAACGACCGGGACCGCAACAAGAGGGTGCAGGCCAACGTCGAGAATCACGATCGCGAGCGCCGGGATGACCATGTAGAAGTGGAACGCAGGAAAGCCTGAATACCAGTCGGGTGTCCAACCGGTGAGTCGCAGGTTTGGCAACAGTTCGTCGCGCAGGAACGCAGGACCCCACACATGGGCGCCCATGTCGCCGCCGGTCGGCGTCGAATCGGTAAAGATCAGATTTGGCTGTAATTGCCAAAACACAAACAGTGCGCTGGCGGTGACGACGAGCGCCGTAACGATCTTCTCGAGACGGTCCGTCGCAGCGTGATCACGCCCGGGCTCGACAGGATCGGCATCGCCGTCTGTCTCCGGGCGCTGGGAGGTAGCCAACGTCATTGCTCTAGCATCCCATTATCCGGGACCTATGCGGTGGTCACCGGCCAGCAGAATCCGACAGCTCGGTCAGAACACCTTCGAGGTTGATCGATTCACCGGGTGCTTCCCAGACGCGAACATCGCAGTGGGAGCAGCTGTGCAGCGTGCGCTTTGCCTCGTCGATGTCGAGTGTGATCGACACCATGGCTCGTGTGCACTTCTGACAGTTGCGTTGTTGAACTTGGGACTGCTTCATGGGTTCCACCCTTGGTTTGCGCCCTGTCCGCCATCGGTCAGAGGCCGTGCATCCCTGTCGTCGACGACGGGTGCCAGCTAAGGGTTCGACCTGGGTTCGATCAACATTTGATTCGTGTGCCTCACGGCGACGCAGCTCGCTGTGGGTGAAAGGACCTACAGCGGCGCTCTCGGTGTGCGGTCAGCCGCCGGTGGACGCGAACAGCAGTACCAGCGTGAAGGTGTTGAACGCCATATGCGCAACGATCGCGGGGAGCAACCGATCGCGCTTCCACGCAAGCAAACCAAAGCCGAGTCCAGCGACCGCTAGCGGAGCGAACTCGATAGCCGACAAGTGAACGGCTCCAAAGATCACACTCGTAATTCCGATCCCGAACACGGGACCCATTCGTTCAACCAACGCGCCCTGCAGCACGCCGCGATAGAAGAGCTCCTCGACAATGGGGGCACCGACGGCGACGGCGAGGAACAATGCGATCACGGCCAGTGGCGAATCGATACTGTCGACGAGTGCGAGGGCACGCCCCGACGGGGCGAACTCTCCAAGGATCAGCTGCATGACAATCCCGACGACGACCATGATCGGGACTTGAAGGAAGAGTCCGCTGCCGATGCCGATGAGTACGTCCGACCGGGTGCCCTTCAGCGACCAGCCGGGGCGGGAGTGTCCAAAAGCACCAGCAGCCACCCACGACACGCCCAACAGAATGATCCAGCCGGGCACGAGGAGCAGCATGTTCCAAAGCAGTGGCACGGAGTCATCGTTGGGTGTCTCACCGTTCGCGATTTGGCCGACGATTCGGCCGATATGGCCTCCGGGGCGTTGTGGAGTGAACGGCGAGTAACCGCCAACCGAAAGTAGGGCGACGTACGCCGCGGTACTGACAAAGACTGAGGCGATCCACGCGAGAACAGCTTCGCCCGTCCCCCATCGCCCCTTGGTAACGAGCGCGTTTGAGTCGGCGGCGGACGGCCCGACCGAGTCTGGGGTCACCGCTAGCTGGCGTGCAGGGCGTAGATGCCGCGTGGGCTGCGCTGGTCGCGAAGTTCCCACCCGCTCGGTGGAGTCGACCGATCGGCGTGGGTTGCGCAAAGGTCATGGGTCATTGGATGCGACTCGATGTGGAGTTCTTCCATCCAAACGATCTGTGCCTGATAGTCGTACGACATGGTGGCCGCAGCCGAAACGGAACAGGTCGGGCGCGCGCAAGTGCGGTTCATGCAAACGAGCATAGTAAACCCATCGCGCGCAGCGCGCGATAGCT
>CALBVK010000454.1 GCA_937969345.1 uncultured Acidimicrobiales bacterium | reverse complement strand
CGAGGCGCCATGTAGATGTCGTTGTGGCGGCCGAGGTAGCAAGCATCGTGGTACACGATGCGCTCTTCGAGCGACGCGTTGCTCATGTCGAGGTCGCCATCTTCGATGAGCTGCTCGAGGAACTCGCTGTGGTGGATGACCTCGTAGTGGCCACCGAGCTGCGGGTACTCGTTGGCGAGGGTGTTGAAGCAGTGCGGGCACTGGGTGATGATCTTCTTGACGCCCATGCCATCGAGGGTCTCGATGTTTTGCATGGCGAGCATTTGGAAGATGTATTCGTTGCCGGTTCGGCGAGCGGAGTCGCCAGTGCAGTTCTCGGCTGGGCCGAGGATGGCGTAGGAAACGCCGGCTCGGTTCATCAGCTTCGACAGGGCCTGGCTGACCTTCTTGTTCTTGTCGTCGAACGAGCCTGCGCAGCCAACCCAGTAGAGGTATTCGGCTTCGAGGGGTTCGTCGCCGGCGAGCACGGTGACGGAATCATCGACAACCCAGTCGGCGCGGTCGCCTTGGCTGAGCGCCCATGGGTTCATCTGGTTTTCCATGCCGCGGTAGGCGTTACCGAGTTCGGTTGGGAAGTCCGATTCCATGAGGGAGAGGTAGCGGCGCATGTCGAGGATCTTGTCGAGGATCTCGATGTTTACGGGGCAGATCTCGTCACAGGCGCGACATGATGTGCACGCCCAGAGTTCTTCGGACGTCACGCGGTCGAACATCCAGTTCGATGGAACGGTGATCTCGGCGTCGACGCTGATCGGAGGGGAGACCTGCGGGTCTCCGGTGCGGGCCATAACCTCGCCAACCTTGAGCACGATCTCGCGAGGGTCTAGCGGCTTGCCGGTTGCGTTTGCGGGGCAGACGCTGGTGCAACGGCCGCACATGGTGCAGGAGTCCGTGTCGAGCAGTTGCTTCCACGTGAACTCTTCGACGGTCGAAACGCCAAAGCTCTCGAGCTCGGTCTCCATGAGGTTCGGCATGGCCTTCATTGCGCCCTTTGGACGGTCCTTGTCCTTCAGGTACATGTTGAGCGGTGAAGTGAAGATGTGACGAAGCATGGTGATCGGCAGCAGGATCAGGAAGCCAACGAAGGAGAGGACGTGGGCAATCCACCACGCCTGATGCCAACCAGCAATGGAACCGGTGCCTTCGACGAGCTGTGCGATCGGATAGCCAATAAAGCTCCACTTTTCGTACTCGGGAAGGCCGCCGAGGGCCTGGCCTTCGAGCGCGATGCGCCAACCTTCGGCGAGGAACCCCGTAACGCCGATCGCGAGGAACGTGGCGAGGATGATCGCGTGTTCTGGCTTGCTCTTTACGCGAATGCGGTACGGGCGCATCGCGCGAGGTCCGTAGCGGCGGCCGATGGCCCACAGGATTGAAATGGTGAAGATCAGGCCAGCGAAATCGCCGACGAAGGCGTACCCCTTGTAGGTGCCGCCGTGCAGGAACTTGAGCGCGGTCGGCAACTGGTGGTCGATTTCGAGCGTCGTGGTGACACCGAGGAGCACGACGAAGCTGAAATACATCATCGAGTGCATGATTCCCGCTGCTGGCTCGCGCAGCAGAGTCTTCATGTAGAGACCCGAACGCAGGTCTGCCAGCCGCGTCTTCGCGTTCTTCGATGTCGTGGCGCGGTTGTCGGGACCGCCGCGCTGCCAGTTCTTGATGCGGAGCGAGAATACCCACGCTCCGTAGACGATCATGACGGGTAGCAGCGTGTAGAACGCAACCTTTACTGCACCAGGGATATTGGCGAAGACCGTGCGATGGACAGGGTTGTCAGCAGGGTCGAAGTGGAAGACCTGAGCAGCGATGCCGGACAGGGCGGTGAAGAGGGCTACACCGATACCAATTCCGAGGACGAGGCGCTGCGGGGAGACGCGGGTTTTCATGGGCGCCAATGTACTTCCTACCAGCGGGTACGGGTGTACTCAGCGCCCGGTGAATGCGACACACCATGTCGAGGTGTTGAGCGAGTAGCTACCTGGGCAGCTGATCGGCGATGCGTTCGAGGGCATCTTCCCACGCCTCAAGCGGGGTTTGTCCGCCGCCTTCGACACTGTTGAGCGCCTCCACGAGCGACTCGATCACGATGCGCCGCTGCGGGGTCGCAAGTTGGCTCGGGCGGCTTCGAGCCGCCGCGCTGTAGATCGCGCCAACGCCGTTCGTGCCAAAGAAGTCCTCGGGGGCGACTTCGGCTTCTCGGTTTCGGTGGAACCTTGCCGTGGCTGGGAGTGGGCCGAGGCCATCGGCGAAACTCAGCTCCTGAACGATGGGGTCGGTCAGCGTGAGCAGGAGGTCGTATGCCAAGTCGTGATTCTCGCTGCTTTCGAGCAGGCTGAGGTGCAGGCCACCTTCGCTTGAGGCCGAACCTTCACTCGTCCGGGGGAGCGGAATCGCAATCCAGTTGCCGGCTTTCTCGGGGGCGGCGTTGGATATGCGTCGGCGGAATGTCCACGGCGCAAACACGGCGGCGAAATCGTCACTCGCGAGCTCGGATCGCCACAGCGAATCGTCGAAGTTGAGGTTGCGGGCAATGCGCTGGACATCGTCGGTGCCCTCACAGGGGTCGCCGTGCAGAGGCCCTTCACCGACCGCGATCATCGCGAGATCCCACGCTCGTTCGAGCTCGGCTCGGTCAGCGTCGATCAGAGTGCCTTGGTCGTCGGCGAACGAGCTTCGGCTCTGCGCGAGGATCGCTGCGAGCAGGTCGTCGCCATCGGCGAGGAATGCTTTCCGGGTTTCATCGGAGAACGCGTCTCCGGCGACGAGAACGTCACACCATGTTCGAGCCGCACGGAGTTGGCTGATGATCTCGGCGCCGACGAGGTCGGCTCGTAGTACCAAGGCGGTGCTTTCGATATCGATCGGCACGCCGATGAGCGATCCGTCTGCGCCGATTCCTTCGTCCCACCGTGACGCCAAGAAGTCCGAGGAGTCGAGATCGGGGCCCATGGTCGTGAGGTCGACGAAGAGTTCTGGTTGCTCGCGAACTTCGGGGCCGTACATTGCGTCAAACGCGATGAGATCGAACTGACCGCCGGCGCCGACATTGTCGAGAACCGAGCGGTGATGATCGTCGATGTTTCGAACGGAGATCTCAACCTCAGCTGTTGGGTGCTCGCGTTCCCAGCTGGCGATCGCTGCTTCGAAGCCCGCAATACGCGGCGTAGCGATTCGAATGATCGTCGGTTCGGTTTCGTCGGTTGCGTACGCGAGCGAATCCGGTGTGAGGTCTCCGCACGCGGTGACGAGAAGCGACGCGGCGAGCAGACCAGCAACGGTCGACCGAAGTCGGCGCGGGAGCGAGGTACGGGTCACCGATTGTTCCGCGGCACGTTGATACGGGTGACGGGCCGGTCGATCGTGATCTCGATGAAGTTCTCGAGCGGTCCGGGACGCCCCGTGAGCCACCCCTGAATTCGATCGCAGCGCATGCGCCGCAGAGCGTTGAGTTCTTCGTTGGTCTCGACACCTTCGCCGACGACACTCATGCCCAGGTCGTGCGCCATCTCGATTGCTTTGCGGACGACCGACGATGCGCCGACGTCGTCGACCATCGGAGTGACGAGGCTGCGGTCGAGCTTGAGGATCTGCGCCGGCAAGGTGTTGAGGTACGACAGGTTCGACTGGCCCGAACCAAAGTCGTCGATCGCTATCTTTACCCCGAGCGAACGGATCTTCTTCAGAAGTTCGACATCGTCGGCGGTGGTGGTCGCTCCCTCGGTAACTTCGAATACGACACGGCTTCGATCGACCTGCGACTCGCCGAGTACACGTTCGATTCGCTCGAGTAGGCCGTCGTCGGAGAGCTCGATAGGCGACAGGTTGACCGCCACGTACGGCGAGTCACCGCGCAGAAATGGCAGTGCAGCACAGGCTTCGCGAAGTACGAACTCACCAATAGAGACGATCATGTTCGTCTCCTCAGCAATGGGCACAAACTCTGCCGGTGAGATCGGCTTGCCGTTCTGCGAACCGCGAATGAGCAGTTCGTATCCTTCGATTGTCGTCGTCGTGGCGTTGACCACAGGCTGAAAGTGGACGAAGAGATCGCGGTTGTCGATGGCGTTCGCGAGCCAGTTGGTCAGCTCGGTCCGACGACGAACCTCGTCTCGGTGGCGCGGTTCGAACGTGATTACCTGAGTCGCGCGGCCATCGGCCTGGCGTACGGCGGCCGAAATGTTCGCCATGGTCTGGGTCAGGTCGCGGTCAGCGGCTTCGAGCTGGTCCACGACACCAAGGGTGACATCGACGTTGACCCGGGCGCCATCGACGGCGAGCGGTTCGGATGCCGATGCGGTGATGGCTTCGATGAAGTGTGGCGCGGTCGCCGTCGGAACGAGCACGATGAAGTCCGGTTCGCTAATTCGAGCGATAGCGACATCGACACCGAGTTCGGTCGAGGTCGTCGTCAACTGCGTGTTGAGTCGGGTAGCAAACGCACGCAGGACAAGATCACGCGCATTGCGGCCGAACACGCCGTCCCATTCGTCGAGGCGTTTTGGCTGCACACCAATTGCGGTCCACGTGTTCTGGTCGCTACGCGTCGCAAACCAGCGACGGAGATGGGTTGAGTTCGGCAAGCCCGTGAGAATGTCATGCTCGCGATCGTGCGTCGCCCGAGTCTCTGCGGCCTGTCGACGATGGGCCTGAGCAAGGATCTGTCCAGCGGTCTCCATCAGCGAGACGAGCGGTTCGATTTGAGCGGGCTCGGTGTCGCCGAATCGAAGGACGAGTACCGCTGGTGGTCCTTGTGGGAATTCGACGAGGCTGGCCACACCGGCCCCATCGCGAAGTTCGATTCGTTGCGCGTTGTCCATCAACGTCGGCACCTCGAGTGCCGAGATGCTCGGTTCCAACCGAACGCCGAGGTCGACATGTGGGGGTCCGCTCGGATGTTCGTGCAGGTGTGCGTGGGATCCCGGCAGGACCTGTGGAAGGTGACGCAGCACGGCCGCGGTGAGCTCGGGAGCCGATTCGGCGAGTACAGCCGTGTTTGAGATCTCGGTCATGACGACGCGGCGATCGAGTTCTTCCTTGACGGCGTCGCGGTGCGCTTCACCGGTCGCGAGCGTTTCGTTCATGGTGGTTGCAAGTCGTAACCAGTCACCTTCGAGTTGCTCGGTGTCGATGCGACGGTCGTAGTCTCGTGCGGCGACGGCGGTAGACACAGCGTCGACGTCGGTCCAGAGATGCTCCATGGTCGATGCAAGCGAGGAGAAGGCGTGCGCCACCTCGGCAATCTCGTCGGTGGCCGGGTCATCGATCGGGGCGAGTTCGCCCTGCTTCAAGAGACGTGCGTTCACCGTCAGGTTGGACAATGGACCGACGATGCTCCGGCGCAGACGCAGGGTGCCGAGGGTTGCGATCGTCAAGACGAGCAGAACGATGCCGGCAAGGATGGCCAGCCGGCGGGCTTCGGCGTTGACTGCTTCGGCCACATCGGTCTGCAGTGCGGTGGTCTCTTCGAGGGCGAGCACGTGGAACGCCAACCGGCGTACCTTCGCCGAAGGTGCCCACAGATTCACGTCGAATGCAACGTCGCCACCACCAAAGGACGCCGATCGCATGAGTGTCAGCGTTCGCCATGATGAGCTCACGGTGAGTGCTTCTAGTGCTTGTGCCCGACTCGTCGTGGCGTTCAGGCTGTATCGGTCGAGGGCCTCACTTGCGCTGGTGTGGAGGCGCGTGAGCTCGATGATGTTGACCGTTGAGGCCCGGGCGGCAATGTCTTCGCGGAGGAACGCTTCTTCACTCGCCAAGAGCGCCTGCAGCGCGTTGCTACGTTGCAGGGCCAAGCCGATCGGAGCGTCATCGAGCTGGCCATTGATCGCGGCGCCGAACTGGTCGATCAGGTCGTTGTATGCCACCTGGGCTTGAGTCAGGCGGTTTGCTTCTGCGAGCTGTCGGGCAATGGCGAGGTCGCTCACGACTTCGTCGGCGACCGTTGACAAGCCATGTGCGTCCATCACGGCCTTCAGGTCCTCGATATCGATGTTTGCTTGTTCGGCCGTTGGGTCGAGGTCGAGTAGCGCCACGTGACGCTCGGTTTGCAGGCGGGCTCGAACGGTTACAAGTTCGTCGACGCTTTGGCTGTTCTGGTCAAATTGACGCAACTGGAGCAGAGATTGAGCGTCGGCTGTGGCGAGCAGTCCAATGAGTGCGAGCAGCGCAATAACCGGAACGGCCATAAAGAGCAGCAGCCGCGGGCCGATCTTCAGCTTCCGGAGGAAGCGTCCAGCGGCACGGGCTGGCCGTTCCTCTGCGTTTTTGGACGTACGTCGGACCATCTGAGCCAATCGACACAGGGCCATCGGAATTGATGGGTTGCACGGAAAATGGGCCGTGTCGACCAGAGGCGTGTGTCACCGCTGTCCCGTCTTCCGAAGTGGGCGTTCGGGCACGGGAAGTGGTCAACTCAACATAGGTGGCCGACGAACTCGCAACCCTCTGGGCCCTCATTTCCGGGGTCTCTATCTTGCTTTCGGCCGTGGGTTTGCTCCTGATGGTCGAAGGCTTGACGCGCCACCGCTCCGTCAGCACCGGGGCGAGTCGACACGTCGCA
>CALBVK010000453.1 GCA_937969345.1 uncultured Acidimicrobiales bacterium | reverse complement strand
TGGGCGAAACGCAGGGACTCAACGCGTCGCAGCGGGCGGCCGACGCTGCCCCCGATGATGCGCGCCTCGGTGTTGTCGTGTCTGGCGACGGCGCCCGGATCGAACAGTTGCTGGTTCCCACCGAGCAGGTGACGAGCCTCTCCGCGAGCACGATCGACGGCGACCGGAGCGATCTCGCTGCCGGACTGCGGTTGGCGTCTGCGCTGCTGCCCGACGATTCGAAACGACGGGTCGTCATCGTCTCCGATGGGCGCGCTACGGCAGGAGACGCCGAAGCCGAAGCGCTCCAGCTGGGTGAGCGAGGTATTCCCGTCGACTACATCTTGCTCGAGCCAACGAGTGGCAACGACGCTGCAGTCGTCAGCATCAACGCTCCCTCACAGGTCGACGAGGGCGCCCAAGTTCCGCTCGAGGTCGTCATCGAATCGACGACCGAACAGCCGGGCTTGGTGACGCTTCGACGTGACGGTGAACCCGTCGCCAGCCAGGACGTGTTACTGCAACCCGGCTCGAACCGCGTGACGTTTACCGTCGACCCAACCGACACCGGTCTCGCCACCTTCACGGCCACGATCGACACCCCTGACGATGTCCGGGCAGAGAACGACACGGCGAGAACCACGGTCGATGTCGCTGGTCCCGCCGAGGTGTTGCTGGTCGAGGGCATTGGTGGCAATGGCGACGCGCTCGCACGGGCTTTGCGATCCTCCGGGCTCGACGTCGACGTTGTCGCAGCTCGTGCCCTACCCGCGTTGGAGCAACTGATCGCCTACGACTCGACGGTCCTGATCGATGTCTCGGTCGAGCAACTTACGGATCAGCAGATCGACGATGTCGCAACTGCGACCCGCCAGCTCGGACGAGGCTTGGTCACGATCGGCGGTCCCCAGTCGTACGGCATGGGTGCATATCGAAACTCCGCCCTCGAAGAGGTGCTTCCCGTCATTAGCGACGTGCTCGATCCGCAGCGTCAGCGCCAGGTTGCCCAAGTCATGGCTTTGGATACCTCAGAGTCGATGGGGGAGTGTCACTGTGCCGATGGGTTTGAGAACCCAGCCGGAGATGCCGGCGGCGTGAACAAGACCGCAATCGCACGCGCTGGCGCCGCCCGAGCGATCGCCAACCTTTCGGCAAACGACGAGGTTGGCGTGCTGGCGATCGACACCCAAGAGCGGTGGCTTATCGATCTTCAGCAATTGCCCGCCGATGACGTGATCGACTCCGGACTCGCCGAAGCGGTGCCATCGGGCAACACCGATCTGTCCGGAACACTGCCAACGGCCGCCGACGCATTGCGCGACAGCAACGCCGGGTTGAAGCACATCATCTTGTTCACCGACGGGTTCACGTCGCAACAGTCCCTGAGCACGATGGCGACACAGGCAGCCGAGATTCGCGAGGAAGGGATCACGATCTCGATCGTGGCTACTGGCGAGGGCGCTGCCGAGGAGCTCGCCAAGATCGCCGACGCAGGCGGCGGCCGCTTCTATCCAGGCCGCGACCTCACCCGCATCCCGGAGATTTTGGTACAGGAATCGATCCTTGCGTCTCGCCAGTTCATCAACGAAGGCGAGTACCTGCCGATCGTCACCGACACGTCGCCGATCGTCGATGCACTGAGCGAGTCGCCGCCGCTGCTCGGTTTCGTGGCAACGACGTCAAAGCCGACGAGCCGGACGTTGCTGCGGATCGGCGAAGAAGAGGATCCGCTGCTCGCAACGTGGCAGGTTGGCCTTGGACGGGCAACGTCGTGGACGAGCGATGCCAACCCACGCTGGTCACAGTTCTGGGTCGATTGGGATGGGTACGTCGGATTCTGGAGCACGCTCGTTCGCGATTCGTTCCCGGTGAACTCATCGGGGGCCGTGCGGACGATCGTCGACGGCGACACGCTCCGGGTTCGCGCTGAAGCAACACCGGGTCAGGGCCGCATCGAGGCAACGGTCACCGCGCCGAACGGCTCATCGACCGAGGTGCGCCTTCGCGAGGTAGCTCCTGGCATCTTCGAAGGCACATCGGTGGCTGATGCCGCGGGTACCTACGCGGTGGGTGTCTCGAGTGTCGGCGATGGCGAACCAGCAGCTATTGGCGCTGCGCTTGCGTCGGTCTCCTATGCAGCCGAGTATCGCCCAGGCCCGGCGGACGAAGCGCTTCTGCGTCGCTTGAGCGAAGTGTCCGGTGGCCGCGGGGCGATCGACGCCACCGATGCGTTTGCGGCCGAGGGTTTGGTTTCTGGACGTCGCAGTATCCCGTTGGCCAACTGGTTCTTCTTGGCCGCGGCTCTTGCGTGGTTGTTGGCGGCGATCTTTGGGCGTCTCTGGTTGAGCGGAAAGCGTGAGGTGTTGGCCGCAACGCCGTCGGCGACGTCCGAGCGTGGGCAGACGATGAGGAGCCGGTTCGGCCGTTCTTCATCGAGCGCATCGAAAACGGGCATTCCGGCACGGCCCGATGTAGGGACGCCAGCGAGCACAGCGAACGAACCAGCATCGCCACCAACGCAACCGCCCGCGCCACCTTCACCGGCGACGAGCGCCGAGTCCGCGTCGACTGTGAACGAGCTGTTGAAGGCCCGCCGACAGAAGCGCAACGACTAGCCACCCTTCTACGGGCGGTTGTGGTTGGAGCGTCGTTTGACCGCGAGGTTCAGCCAGGCGATCGCGACCATGGCTGCCCCGAACCAGACGAACTGCGTGAGGGGTTCAACGTTGATCGTGACCAGAACCGAGCCGTCGTCGTCCGCGGAACGCAAGATGACCTGGACATCCTCGAAGAGCCTCCGGTGTGTTGCCACCTCGGGAAGCCGCAGGCCACGCTCGGCGTAAACGGCAACAGCGGGTACATGAGTCGTGCCGTCGATCGTCATGTCTGCGCTGACGACTGGTGGAGGGCCCTCGGCGAAGCGAACGCCCTTGTTCATGATGGTGTGCCCACCGACGACGATCGACTCTCCCTCATCGAGCGGGTGAGTTTGGGAGAGCGATGCGGTTCCGCCGAGTGTTCCCGCGAGCACGCAGACCATTCCTAAGTGGGCGAGGACTCGATGCGCGGGTCGCAGGCCCCCGCCGATCGTCGTCACCACGGCCACGCCGATCGCTCCCGCAAAGACGACTTGCCACCACGTCGTCCAACCGAGCAGGCCCGCGGCGACGAAACCCACGATGGCACCGACCACGGCGTGAATCAGGAGTGTCCGTGCGCTCGCTGACTTCCACCGAGGCGCGATGCCGAGGCCGACGAGCCCTGCGATTGCCACGGGGAAAAGAAAGCGACTGTAGAAGGTTCCGTCAGTGGCCTCGCCGGGGATGAACGGTCGAAACGTGCCGAGCGCGACCACGACCGCGGCGAAGATGAGCAGGATGAGCGGCAGAATCCGCTGGCGGCCGAGGGGGCGAACCATCTCCTTACGCGTGGCGAAGCCGTAGACAAGTGCGCCGATCGATACGACGATGGCGAGCGGCCACAGCGCCCAGCCCAATCCGTCGCTGTTTGCGAAGGCGTGCACGCTGGTACGAAGCGAGGTGCGGGTCATCGCCGTCCCACAGAACACCGTTGGCCACACGAGCAAGGCCGTCCAGCGAGACACCAGATGAGTTGGTCGTGCGTGCTGACCAGCGACCAGCAAAAGCCACGGTATGAGGGCCGCATTTTCGACCGGGTCCCACGCATACCAGCCGCCCCAGCCAAGCTCCACGTATGCCCAACCACCACCGAGCGCTAAGGCGATGGTGAGCACGCCGATCGCAGCTGCCGACCACCGGCGTGCCGATGCCGGCGCGACGACAGCGGGAGCGAGGGATAGTGCTAGCCCGATGTACAACAGCGGCGGATGGATGATCATCGCCCAATGCTCGAGAATAGGGCTGAGGCCCGAGCCGGCGATCGCGGGATTGGTCAGTCGTTCGAACGGCGACGCGGCGAGCGCAGAAGTTGATGACAAGGCAGCGATCACGAACGACGGTGCTGCCCGCAGCCGGTCGACCACCGGCGCAACGACAAGGCCGCCGCCAATGACGAGCGCAAAGAGCAGCAGCGATCCTTCCGATCCTCCCCAAAGGCCCATGGCGCGGCGCAGCGCACTCAGCCCGGGCCGGGTGTGATCCACGACGATTTCATAGCTCGTGTCTTCGCTGATGAGGAGCGAGATGACGTGGAGGACGGCGACCAACAATGCGATCACCGACGCGATCTGGAGTGGCCGTTCGATCGTTGGCCGAAATCGACCGAGGAGCAGCGCAAGTGTCGCCAACACCGAAGCGCTGAAGAGTGCGATCTGGCCCATCATGGTCACGTTACGTTACGAGACGTATAGGCGAACCTCGGGTACGGTCAAGCCATGACTCCATCGCAGACCCGGCCTAACACCGCGCTCTTGGTGATTGACGTGCAACGAGATGTTGTTGTCAACGCTCATGAGCGAGGATCCGTCATCGCAGCGATCGATGGCCTGGTCGCACGCGTGCGGGCGGCGGACATTCCGGTGGTCTGGGTGCAGCACGCCGACGAGGACTTGCCTGCTGAAACGCCAGGGTGGGAGATCGTCGAGGAGCTCTCACCGCAGCCCCAGGACCCGATTGTTCACAAGCACTTTCGCGACAGCTTTGAGCAGACGAACCTCGATGAGGTTCTTGCGACGCTCGATGTGGGTTCACTCCTGGTGACCGGAGCGCAGTCCGACTACTGCGTGCGCTGGACGCTGCACGGAGCACATGCTCGTGGGTACAACACGACGCTCGTTGCTGACGCACACACGACAGACGATCCGCCGACGGATGCGTTACCGAGTGCTTCCCAGACCGTGTCGGCGCTCAACAGCGTTTGGGGAACTCAAGCCGCGGAAGGTCGATCCGCTGACGTGGTTCGAGCCGACGAAGTCGTGATCGGTAGCTAGCACTTAGTCGTAGAGGAGATAGCTGGCTCGGTTCGCTGATTGAGCGGCGTGCGCTTCGCGGTGCAGCGCACGAAGATCGTCGACGCTGAATGGCGGTGTCGTCAACGATTCACGCAGGAGTGTGCCTCCCGAGAGCTGGTCGAGCCATTCCGGACGCTCGAGCGGATCGACGCCGATGGCGTTCGCTTGAAGAAAGACCGCATCGAGCACGTGCAGTCCTACGGTCACTGGTTCGAGTGACTCGGCCTGGGTGACGGTCAGCTCGACGGCGGGCAGTGTCATGCCGAGGTACGCGGGCTCGACCGTCATCGCTGGGAGCATCTGGGGGGTGATTGTCGTGGCCGTGAACTCGATCCCGGCAAGGTCGCGGGTATCGAGCTCGGCGCGAAGTGCTTCTGCGTCTAGCCACGGCGCACCGATCACCTGAAACGGCTTTTCGGTTCCTCGGCCGTACGACAGCGACAATGCCTCGAAGTAGATCGTCGCTGGATACAGCAACGCTGCGTCGGGTGAGGCGAGTGCTGGACTCGGTGCTATCCAGTCGAGACCCGTCTCGCCCCACCGCATGGACCGGGTCCAGCCTGACATTGGAATCACGTCCAGGTCGAGGTTCTCGACGTTCGCCAAGAACTCTGCGCTCGCCCAGCGGGCCAACTCGCCAGAAGTTAGCCCGTAGACGTCGGGGATTGGATAGAACCCGACGAAGGACTCATAGGCCGGGTCGAGCGTGCCGCCACCAATGTCGCCGCCGAGCGGGTTTGGTCGATCGAGCACCACGAAGGACACGTTGGCCTCGG
Source organism: uncultured Acidimicrobiales bacterium (assembly GCA_937969345.1). Classification (GTDB taxonomy): domain Bacteria; phylum Actinomycetota; class Acidimicrobiia; order Acidimicrobiales; family SHLQ01; genus SHLQ01. The sequence continues at coordinate 2,863 of CALBVK010000453.1, read as the reverse complement.
CTGCGGCTTGCATTGCCAGACCCATCGTCGAGATGTACGTGTAGTAGCGGGTTCCAACATCTTGGAGGTCGTAGAGCAACACGTCGATACCGGCGAGCATCTCGGCGGTGGGTTGACGCGTTGGTCCGAACAGGCTGTGGACGGGAACGCCGGTCGCCGGGTCGACTGCGTCCTCGACGTACTCGCCAGCGTCGGCATCGCCGCGCACGCCGTGCTCGGGTCCGAACATCGCCACGAGTTCGACGTTCGGGGCGGCGTGGAGGAGGTCGCCGAGATGTTCACCGTCGACGAGCGACACTTGGTGGGCGATCAAACCAACCCGCATTCCATCGAGCTGGGCGAACCCCGACTCGACAAGGACGGTGGCCCCGGTCCTGACACGGGGAGCGAGAGAGCCGGTCGTGGGCGTGACCGTCGTCGGGGTGGGCTCGACGGGCGTTGCCGGAGTCGTCGGCACCGCGGTGGTCGCCGGCGTCGTTGTTGGTGGCGCTTGTGACGTGGTGGACGTTGACGTGCCGCACGCAACGCCGACAGCCAGCAACAACAGAAAACTCAGGCGCCACATCAGGAGAGCGAGATCGATTCAGCCGGTACCACCGACTCTTCCTCGGAATCGTGGGCGAAGAAGTCAGCGATTCGCTGGCCGAGCCAGCGAGCGCCAACCAGCAAAACCATTGCGAGGAGTCCATCGGCCCAGTAATGGTTGCCGGTGATCGCCACGACGAGGAAGGTGATGGCGAAGTGGATCGGTCCGAGCCATCGCCATCGTCGTGTGGTCGCCTCCCACATGCCCCAGCCAATCACCGCGGCCCACGCGACGTGGATCGAGGGCAGCGCCTGGAGTTGTCCGGCGATGCCATAGCCGAGCGTGCCGTAGACGGACTGGCCATATTGCAGGCCGGTGTCGATCATCTGGGTGGCGGGGGTGAGTCGGGGCGGTGCTACCGGAATGAGTTGGATGAGCAGGCTTGCGCCGGTGACGAGCGCGAGCGCGTTGCGCCACGTTGGATACAGGTTTCGGTTGGCGAAGAACAGCCAAACGAGAAAAACACCCATGGCCGGAACATGGGCAATGGCGTAGTACAGGTTGGAGAATTGCGTCCAGAAACTCGAGGGCAGCACCGCGTTCTGGAGGTCGAGCTCACTCGGAAGGCGAAGGGTGCGTTGCAGATCCCAGAGCCACTCACCTCGGGCGATCGCATCGTCGATTCCAAGCACCGACAGCTGTCCGGCGATCTGCCAGAGCGTGTAGAGCAACGAGATGGTGGTTGCTTCACGAGCAAAGGCCGACAGGCGCGGCGATGTTGGAGCGAGGCGCCATGCAATCAGCGCAAACGCAACGGCCAAAACAAGGCCGTACTCCCAGGGAAGCCACATGGCGTCAACCGTACCGGCCAGCCGCCGACCATCGAGATCGGTTTGGTAGTCGAAGCTGCGGAGCCGGTTCGACGAAAAGGGGCCTCTGGCTAACCGCCGAGCATCGAGACCGCCCTAGCGGTCGGATTGCGACAGCGGCGAAAGCTAGCTGCTGCGGAGCCAGAGCTGCTCTTCGCCGACGTCTTCGCCAACCATGCGGCGACAGGTCTCGGTGATGAGCCGAACTTCGGAGAGGAATGCGTCGGTTGGCTTGATGAATTCAAGCCCATACCGAGCAAGGCGTTTGGAGTCCCCACCTGGCTTCTCCGAGCGAACAATGGCGGTGGTCTTTTCGTGTCCGATGGATACCTCGACCACCTGGCCACGGGCGAGCTTGTCGCTCTTGTTCGCATAGACCGAAGCCCCGAACATGGACATATCCGCAACCGGGACTTCTGCGGTCTTTGCGCGACCGAGAACTCCCTTTCGGGGGATCCAAATTTCGATGACCGTATCGGTCACGTATCGGCGAGCAATTCTTCGTTCCACAACATCGATATCGACAGCTTTAGGCCCTTCTTGAGGTGTTGGGGCCGATTGGATCATGCGTGATTATTGGCGGCGAAGCGCAACCTTTTGAATCTTCCCCATCGAATTTCGTGGAAGTTCGTTGATGAATTCAAACGATTTTGGCAGTTTGAACGACGCCAAAGACTGCCGAAGTGTTTCAAGGAGGACCGCTGGATCGGGATTCTCCGAGCCCGACGGGACGATGAACGCAACGACGCGTTCACCGAAATCATCATCGGGTAGGCCAACGATCGCGCTCTCTTTGACCCCGTCGCAGTCGTCGAGCACCAGCTCAATTTCGCGGGGATAGATGTTCAGCCCGCCGGAGATAATCATGTCGCCGGAGCGTCCTTCGAGTGAGAGCCGTCCTTGCTCGTCGATCGAACCAACGTCGCCGGTGATGAACCAGTCGCCGTCGTGTTCTTGCTCGGTCTTTTCGGGGAGCCGCCAGTATCCGGCAAAGACGTTCGGACCCTGAACCTGAACAACACCGACCTCGCCAGGTCCGCACTCGACGCCGTCGGCAATCACCCGGAGACGAACGGCAGGAAGCGGGTAACCGACCGTGCCGGGGATTCGGTCACCCTCATATGGGTTCGACGTGATCATTCCGCATTCGCTCATGCCGTAGCGCTCGAGGATGTGATGCCCGGTTCGCGCGGTGAACGCCTCATGAACCGCTTCGGTCATCGGTGCCGACCCCGATGTGAACAGGCGCATGTTTCCGCAGAGCTCGGCGGTGAACCTCGGGTCATCGAGGAGACGAATGTAGTGAGTTGGCACGCCCATCATCACCGTGGCTTCCGGCAAGCGCTCGATGGTCTCTTCGATGCTGAACTTCGAGCTGAAGAGCACGGTACTCGCGTTGAGCATGGCGGTATGGAGGGCGACGAAGAGTCCGTGGACGTGGTAGATCGGCAACACGTGAAGCAAGACA
>CALBVK010000452.1 GCA_937969345.1 uncultured Acidimicrobiales bacterium | reverse complement strand
ACCCTCGGACCGGCCGATCCAGTTGCGTTGCATCGTCTTGATGCTGTCGGTCCAGTCGAGCAGGTCGAGATCGTCGAGCAACCGTTCGGCGTACGAAGTGATGCGCATCATCCACTGCTTCAGCGGACGGCGGAACACCGGGAAATTGCCTCGGTCGCTCCGGCCTTCGGCGGTGACCTCTTCGTTCGCCAACACCGTGCCTAGACCGGGACACCAGTTGACCGGGGCCTCCGACACATAGGCGAGACGGAATTCGTTGATCAGCGCGCGTTGTTCGCCGGCGGACATGTCGGCCCAAGGCGTGCCGCATTCGGGTGAACGTGCCCCGCTTTCGAACTCGGCCTCGAGTTCACTAATCGGGCGAGCTTTGCCCTGTTCCTCGTCGAACCAGGCGTTGAAGATCTGCGTGAAGATCCATTGGGTCCAGCGATAGAAGGACTCGTCGGTGGTCGCTACAGCACGGCGATCGTCGTGTCCGAGACCCAAACGCGCCAACTGGCGGCTCATATTTGCGATGTTTGCTTCGGTGTTGGTCCGCGGATGTTCGCCAGTCGCACGTGCGTGTTCCTCGGCGGGCAGGCCGAAGGCGTCGTACCCCATGGTGTGGAGCACGTTGAAGCCGGTCATTCGCTTGAAGCGGGCATAGACGTCGGTGCTGATGTAACCGAGCGGATGGCCGACGTGCAGTCCGGTACCCGAGGGATAGGGGAACATGTCCATGATGAAGAGCTTTGGCCGCTCGGCGAGGTCGGCTGGGCCGTCCTTGGGCCCCTCGGTTAGTGAACCGGCAGGGTTTGGGGTGTGGTAGGTGCCAGCGTCTTTCCAGCGGCCCTGCCATGCGGTTTCGATCTCATCTGCCAGCGCAGCGTCGTAGCGATGCTGAGGCATTTCCGATTGCTCATTCACGCTGTGAGTCTATGTGGTCAGTATGTTCAGGTGGTGCGACGCAAACGACCGGCAGCCCGGGTGGTTCTCCTCGATCGAGAGAACCGCATCTTCATGATCAACTCATCGGACCCCGGCGACCCTCGCAAGCCTGCATGGTGGGAGATTCCAGGCGGCGGGATGGACCCTGGCGAGACCAGCGCCGACGCTGCTCGTCGCGAAATCGTCGAAGAGACCGGCATCACCGAATTCGAGCTTGGGCCGTGCATTTGGACGCAGGAATGCCAGTTCACCTTTGCCGGGATGTTCTTCGACTCCGAAGAATGGATTCATGTCGCCTGGTGCAATGGCGGCGAGTACAACCCGCAAGGCCTCGAGTACTTCGAAGCGCTGGCCTTCAAGGGTGCAAAGTGGTGGGAGATCGACGACCTGCTCGCCAATGACGAACCCGTGCTCCCGCCTCGTTTGCGTGAGTTCATTTCGCCGATCGCCGCAGGTGACCTACCCGACGCGCCGATCGATATCAGCTAGGCCGCCGTTCAGAGCGCTGCCTCGACGGCATCGAACGAGGGGAGCGGGCTACCACAATGCGGTCGTCTTCGGTTCTACACTCGCACCGATGGCAGAACGAGGCGACCGATCGAGCAGCGTGCTGGAGACTGCTCGGGTGCTGCTCGCCCTTGGCACGACGCTCGCAATCGGGCTGATGTTGCTGCGATTTGTGGACGTCGATCAAGTGCTCCTCCTCGGGCTTGTTCCGATCGCCCCGTTCATCGTGGCCCTCGGGGTTGTCACCTTGGCGGCGACGTATGGTCTGCGGGCCTTTGGTGCGGCTGTCGCAGCAGTCGTCCTCTTGGGAGCTCTTGCGATGCCAGGGACATTGCTGCCACGCAGCGGATGTGACGTAGTGGCCGGCCGGTCGGCGTCGAGCCTCGTGATCTTCTCTCACAACGTCCTCGTCGGTAACCAAGAGGTCACGGCGGTCGCCGACCAGCTGCTGGCCATGGACCCCGATGTGGTGTTGCTGCAAGAAGCTCCCGATGGCTTCGTCGCTGCGCTCGAGACCGTTCTCGATGGCCGGTTTCCATATCGTGAATCAACCGGTTTTCAGAGCATTCTGAGCCGCTGGCCACTCACCGATGTGAAGATCACGGGTACGGCGACAGGGGGAGCGCTCATAGCGACCACGACGGCGCCGGACCAGCAGCTCCGTATCGCCAACTTTCATGCGAGTGCACCGTTGCGCGCTGAACGTCGAGCCAACCAGCGGGTCGAGTATGGCGACATGCGCGAGTGGCGTGTTTCTGAGTCCGTCGATGTCGTGATGGGTGACTTCAACGCTGCGGGCTCCCAGCCGCTGTATCGACAATTGGTCGGGGACGGATTCGTCGATGCACATCGGTCAGCTGGCTGTGGGTTTGGGCTCACGTGGAAGCGGCTACAAGCGGTGGCCCTGCTGTCGCTCGATCACGCGCTCGTGCACGAGGACTACACGGTTGAGAGCTTCGAGATCTTCGACTACGCCGGAAGCGACCACAAGGCGATTGCTATCCGGATCGACGCCACCGAGTAGCCGAGGCCTCGAGCTGCCAGAGTTGGCCGGAGGCCTGGATGCGCAAGGATCGAGGCCTGGCTGCGCAAGGATCTGTGGCGCCTCGGGCGTTTAGGCTGCGTGCCGTGTGAACGCTTCCCGAAGGGGAAGGGGGGCTCTGCAGCCTGGAGCTGCCAGAATTGGCCGGAGGCCTGGCTGCGCAAGGATCAGAGCTCGAAGCAGACCTTGACCGAGCCGCGCTGTCCGGCTTGAGCCGCATGGCTGATGGCCTGCTTGTACTGGTCGAGCGGGTACTTCGCCGAGACGAGGCGACCGAGCTTCGCCTTCCCGGCGAGCTCCTTTGCTCGTTTGAAGCTGGAGATCTCGGTTCCGTCGGGCCAGGTGTCGGTGCCGTAGGTGTAGGCCCCAATGAGCTCTGTTTCTCGGTGCCACAGCGCCGTGAGATCGATGTTGAGCTTGCCGGGCATGCCGACCAGGAGCACCTTGCCGCGTGGGCGGGTAACTCCGATTGAGGTCTCGATAGACGAGGCGTTTCCGATGGCGTCGATCGTGACATCGGCGCCGCCGGAGAGGTCGTTACCGAGCATGCGGCATCCGGTAACGCGCCGTACAACCCGATGGGTTTCGCTCGGGCCCACGACGATGTCGGCGCCGAGTTCGGCGGCGAACGTCTTCTGAATTGGGTACTTGGCGACCGCAATGATGGTTTGGGCGTTGGTGTACTGGCGGAGCGCGGCGATCGTGGCGAGTCCCATTGTTCCGGCACCGTGGACGAGGACAACGCCGCCGTCGATCTGTGCTTTGGCCGCTGCGTGGACCCCGCCGGCCGCTGGTTCGAGCATGACCGCGTCCTCGTCGGAGAGACGCTTCGGCACGGTGTGGAGTTGGCTCTTGTGGGCAACGAGCTGTTCGCCCCATCCGCCGCCGGTGCTCGCACAGAACCCGACCTGAATGCCGTCATCGATGTCGCCTGCGAGTAGGTAGCCGTAGTCGGTACCGTCGCCGGGAGCAGCACCCTTGAAGGGCGGTGCTTCGCCGCGAGCTTCTGGGCCCAGTACCGGTTCGAGAACGACGCGCTTGCCGTCTTCGGTTGTTCCAACGACTTCATGGCCTGGAACGAACGGAAAGCTGACGAGGCCGTCGAAGTAGCCCGACGAGTGCCCATCGATAGTCGACAAGTCCGAGCCGCAAATTCCGGTCAAGGTCGGGGTAATGCGTGACCAGTTCTCGCCGGGAAGCTCCGGAGCGTCGATATCGGCGAGACGGAGCGGACCAACCCCAGCGCCTGCGCCAGGCATGACGCGAGACGCAACCGATGCAGCGGCGTAGCGGGCTTCATTACGTTCGAACACGAGGGCTTTCACCGCAACAGTCTGCCCGTTTTGCGGCCAGGCCCCAAAGTCGCCAAAAGTTAGGTCATATTTCGCTGGACGATCGTTCAAACATTGGGTTTACACTTTGTACAACCAACCCGGACCTCACCTCCGCACCCCGCCGAGCTGAGCATCGAGAAGGAAATACATCATGAGAGTTCTTTGCGCTGACGCAATCGCTGACGACCTATTGGCGCCGCTGCGCGACGCAGGCCACGAAGTCATGGTCGAAGCGGACCTTTCCGCCGACACCATTCCGGCCCGCTTGTCTGAATTGCCCGTCGACGTCCTCGTCGTTCGATCGACCAAGGTGACCGCAGAAGCGATCGAGTCATCGGCGACGCTCGGGCTGATTGTTCGGGCAGGAGCTGGCACCGACAACGTCGACAAGGACGCCGCTTCGGCCCGCGGCATCTACGTCTCGAACGTCCCCGGTCAGAACGCCATTGCGGTCGCCGAGCTGGCCATGGGCCTGTTGCTCGCAATCGATCGCCACATCGCAACCGGCATGGCGGACCTGATGGCTGGTCAGTGGAACAAGGGTAAGTACTCAACGGCCGACGGGATCTACGGCAAGACGCTAGCGATCATCGGCCTCGGCGAGATCGGCTTCGCACTCGCCGAGCGTGCGAACGGCTTTGGCATGACCGTCATCGCGCTACGCAAACCTGGACGAACAGCAGCAGCTCTGGCACGGTTGCGCTCGGCGGGTATCAGCCTCGTCGACACCACCGATGAGTTGCTCGCCGCAGCTGACGTTGTGTCACTGCACGTCCCGAAGTCGTCCGAGACCGTCGGAATGGTCGATGCCGACTTCCTGTCGAAGATGAAGGACGGAGCGATATTGCTCAACACGTCTCGCGGTGAGGTCGTCGACGAAGACGCCCTCGTCGCCGCGATGGACGCAAAGGGAATCCGTGCGGGCCTCGACGTATGGCCCGGCGAACCGTCGGGCAAGGCGGGCGAATGGACCTCGCCGCTGTCGGTCCATCCAAACGTCGTGGGGTCGCATCACATCGGCGCCTCCACCCAGCAAGCGCAGAACGCGGTCGCCACAGGAACCGTCGACGTCATCGAGCAGTACCTGGCTGGTCGCATTACAAACTGCGTCAACATGGTCGCCGATCCCGGCGGGTGTGCGGTGCTCACTGTCCGCCACCTCGACCGCGTCGGTGTGTTGGCCAAGGTCTTCCAGACGCTTCGCTCCGGTGGTCTCAACGTGCAACAGATGGAGAACCAGCTGTTTACCGGTTCGGTCGCCGCTGTTGCATCGATCAACCTCGAACACGCTCCCTCCGAGGAGGTGCTCGCCGCCATTTCGTCCGATGACGATGTGCTCGCTGTTTCTGTTTCGCAGAAGGGCGCCTAATGGTTGGCTTCGTCCCGTTCGTCGGGTCCTACATCAAGCCCGATTTTGTTCGCCGCGTCCCAGCTCCGGCGTTCGATTCGATGTCGGGCACCGAACGCGCCACATACCTCGCGACACACCCCGAGAGCTACACCCTCGTCACCCGGTCGCCGGGCGACGGAGGCCCCGAGGACGATGCCACCCCGGCACGCCTCCTCGAGCTCGGCGCAGAGGCGCTCGATCGGATCATGACGGCCGATGCCTTTGTCGATCTCGACCGCGAAGCGTTCTTCCTGTACCGATTGGCGCGCGATGGCCATTCCCAGATCGGCATCGTTGGTCTGATCGAGACCGCTGACTATCTCGCTGGACGCGTAAAGCGCCACGAGCAGGTCAGTCGCGAACGCGCAATCCATTTGTCGAATCACTTCGAACAGTTAGGCGTGCATTCGTCACCGATCGCCGTTGGCTATCGAGCCGACCCGGCAATTCGTTCGCGGCTCGACACGATTCTTGACTCGGTTGAGCCGGTGCTTGGGTTTACGTCTGGTGACGGGCTCGAGCAGGAGGTTTGGGTTGTCGACGATGCCGACGACTGTGCTGCCCTCACCGACGCATTTGTCGCCCACGACCTCTACATCATGGATGGACATCACCGGGCCGCGGCTGCTGGGGCGCTCGCTGAGCGTGTTGGCGAACCACGCGGCAAGTACATGCTCGGTGTGGCGTTCGCAGACGACCGGGTCAACATCGATCCGTTCCATCGCCGGGTGAAGATCGGCGACGACGCCGACGTTGCTGTCATCGAACGCGAACTGATCGACCTACTCGGACTCGAACCAGCCCCCGAGCTCGCCGATGAGCTGCCAGGGGCCCATGGTGAGATCGGCGTGTTTCTCGCTCAGCGATGGTGGCGAGGGGTTCTTCCAGCTCCTGCCTCGGACTCGCCGCTCGACTCGATCGATCCGGTGCGCTTGCAGAACCAAGTGATTGGTCCGGTGCTCGGAATCGACCCAGAAGGGGCCGGCGGTCAGATCGGCTACTTCCTCGACGACTCTGACCGGCACGAGCTCGCCGAGTCGATTAGCGATCGCGAGATCCTGTTCGTGCTGCGAGAGGTAACGCCGGTCGAGGTATTCAGCGTGGCCGACGCCGGCCTCGACATGCCCCCAAAGAGCACCTACGTAACCCCAAAGCCAAGAAGCGGAGTCTTCCTGAGGAAGTTCTGATTTTCGCGGTCGCAATCCGTCGCTGGCGCTCCTCGATGCTCGGCTGCTGGCCAGAGGCCCCAAACCGCCGGCACCGGCTCCGCAGCTGCCGGCTACCCACTCGTTCGAAGCTGGCAGTTTTCCGCCGGAGAAGGCCGTCAGGCCTGAAGCGGAAAACTGTGGTTCACCGAAGGCCGTCAGGCCTGAAGTGAAACGGAGTCCCACCCTCGTACCGAGTTGATTGTCCAGACTTTGGTGGCCCGGCGGAGGTCGTCGAGGGTCAGGACTCGTTCGACGACTTGGCCGCGGTCGAGGAGTTCTTCTCGGAGCGTGCCGGGCAGCAGACCACTCGAGTGGTCTGGGGTGACGAGTGCGCCGTCGAGTTCGAGGACGAGGTTCGCAATGCAGGTCTCTGTCAGTTCGCCGCGTCTGTTCCACAAGATGACGTCCGCCGCACCGGGGAACCGATCCATGGCTTCCTGGTAGCGCGTGCGCGTTGTTGTTTTGTACACGAGAAACTCGTCGAACGGGTCTGTGGGAACGGTGTCGATCGGTAGTGCTCGCGGTTCGCCGTCGTCGCTTGGAAGCGGGCCGATCTGTAGCTCGGGTATTCCAGCGGCATCGACGAGCAGGCGCAGCTTTACGGGCGTGTCTGAGCGAACCGTGTTCAGCAGGTCCATCACGGTGTCCATGTCGACCTGGATGTTGAAGTGGTCTCCGGCTTCGAGGAGCCGGTTGATATGACGTTGCCGCAACGACACGCCAGCGTCGGGGGTCCATGCCATGGTTTCGAGCAACTTGAGGGGTTTGCCTGCACGGGCCAGAACGCGGGACTTGTGTTCGGTCTCTTCCCACTCGTTGTGTGGTTCGCTGTCCCAGACGATTCCGCCGCCAACCCCATAGGTTCCTTCACCCTTTTCAAGGTCGAGCCAGACACTGCGGATGACCACGTTGAACTCCCAGCGGCCGTCGGGGGAGAGGGCGAAAACCGAACCGCAGTAGGCGCCACGTGGCGACTTCTCGAGCTCGGCGATGATCTCGGTGGTGCGGTACTTGGGAGCTCCGGTGATCGAGGCGACCGGGTAGAGCGCTTGTAGCGCTTCGACCAGCCCGACGGTCGACGTTGCGTCGACGGTGGATGTCATGGTGTGTACGGTCGGGTAGTGCTCGACCTCGAGCAGCTTTGGCACAGTGACCGTTCCGACTTGCGCGATTCGACCGAGGTCGTTTCGAACCATGTCGACGATCATGACGTTCTCGGCACGGTCTTTCAGGCTTGTGCGTAGGTCTTCGACGATTTGTGCGTCGAGGTCGGGGTCGAAATGGCGGGGTCGGGTGCCCTTCATTGGGCGGGAGGACAGGCGATCGCCGTCGCGGGTGAAGAAGAGCTCTGGAGAGGCGCTGCACAGCGCGTGTGACCCGAAGTGCAGGAAGGCATCGTGTTTGGCGCGCTGGGCACGCGACAGCGCCGCAAATAGTCCCTCAGCGCTGCCCCAGAACGTGGCGTGGCGTCGAACGGTGTAGTTGACCTGGTAGGTCTCGCCAGAGCGAATATGTTCGCGGACCGTGTCGATTGCTTCGGTGTACTCGGCCTCGGTTTGGTCTGGCGTCCACTCGCTGATTTCGAACGGGCCATCGAGGGGTCCCTCGCACGGTTCGCCTGACTCAAAGATGCCATACGCGAGCAACGGTGTGGATGGGTCTCGCTTGCTTGCAACGGCAGGATCGAATGCTGGGCCAGCGTCGTAGCTGAGCAATCCAACGACCCACTTGCCATCAGCTGTTGCTTGTTCGGCCCGAGCAAGTGCCGGCAAAACATCGTCGAGGTCCCAGACGGTCACCGTCGCTGTTGGATTCTCGAAACGCATCCACGTGCGGTCTGGGCCTACTCGAAGAAGGCCGGTAGTGAGACTCGTCGAACCGGACATCGCCTCAATCTAGGGCGAGCCACCTCGGATCGGTGTGAACGAACGGCGGTACAGCAGCTAGGGTCGAAGGGTGGTCTACGAAGCACCGGAATACCATCCAGCATTTGAAGAGTACTGCGAGACGATTTACGAGCTGACCGAAGACGGCCTCGACGTCAAGCAGGCTCGCATTGCCGATCGGCTTTCGGTGTCGCGTCCCGCAGTCTCTGAGATGATTCGCAAGATGGAGCGCGAAGGGCTTGTCAACACCAGCGATTCCGGCGACATCACACTCAGCGACGACGGCATGGTGCTCGCCCAGCAGGTAGTTCGCCGCCACCGTCTCGCCGAACGGTTTCTCACCGACATGCTCGATCTCAGCTGGGCCGAAGCACACCATGAAGCCGGCAAGTGGGAACACGTGATCAGCCCGGTTGTAGAAGAGGCGCTGGCACGAGTGCTCGGAAATCCCACCACCTGTCCGCACGGAAACCCGATCCCGGGTTCGGATTACAAGGGCCCCCAGAACGCACTCACGCTCGGAGAGGTCGCGGTTGGCGAGTCCTTCGTTGTGCAGCGAATCCCCGAAGAGCTCGAGTTCGAGCCGGGTTTGCTCGAGTACCTCGAAGAAGTCGGCGTGACGCCCGGACAGACCGGCTCGGTCATGGCGCTTGCCCCGGACGGAACGACCACGGTTCAGGTCGACGGCCGGCCTTTTGGTATCGGGCCTTTCGCCGGTGAACGAATCGTCGTTACCGCAGCCTGAGAAGCGCTGTCGAAAAGCGTGGCCGAAACAGGCCGCTTAGCGTTGGCGTGACAGCGGGCGGATGATCAAGACCCATGTCGCGACGAACGACAGCGCAACGAGCGTGAGCGCCATGAGTCCTGCTTCGGTCACGAAAGACTCGTTGAACGTTCCAAAGATGCGAGTCGACAACGTCTCGAATTCGAAGGGCGACAGCAGCAAGCTGATCGGGAGTTCCTTCATTGTCGAGAGCAGAACGAGGCCACCAGCGGCGAGCAATCCCGGCGTCATGAGCGGAAGGTCTACCGTGCGGAATCGGCGTTGGCGATCCGCTCCGAGCGTCTGCGAAGCATCCTGAAGCCGTTGTGGAACCGCATGCACAGCGAGCAGCGTGGTGCCCATAGCGAGCGCGGCGAATCGAACCGTGTAGCTAAAGATGAGGATCGCCATTGAGTTATGGAATGTGTCGAACGTCCAATCCGTCTGGCGGATGAAGAACGTTCCGGTCAACGCAATGAGGATGCCGGGCAGGGCAAATGTTGAAATGGCGACGGCGTGTCCGAGGTTGCCCATCCGGCTGCGATGACGGCCAACGAGCAGCGCTATTGGTAACACGATGAGCACGGCGCTCACTGCAGCGATCGCGCTTACGCCGAGCGTGTTGCCCGTGATCTCGGCAATCTCCGCACTGTCGACGGTGAGCCGGCGACCGGTCTCTCCTCGACGGATGAGGCCGCGGATGCTCCAGTCGAGCAGGGCCACCAGCGGAGCCCCGAGTGCGAACACGACGACGAGCACGACGCTCGCAACGGCAGGTATCCGTCCCCGGCCAAGGGTCAACGCCGTCGTTGCACTTACACGAGGCGAGTTCGAAACGACCCGACGTCGTCCTGCCAGGCGTTCTGCGGTGACGACCACGGCGGCAAGAACGAGCAGCATCAGGCTCAGGGCAAGGGCTACCGGCCGGTTTGCGAGCTGATTCGAATCGATAGCTCGGGTAAGTGTGTCGTACCGGAGAATCGCGACTGCACCGAAATCCGAGATCGCATAGAGGAAGACCAACAGCATGCCAGCAACGATCGAGCCCGCAGCTTGGGGAACGATGATGCGAGCGAACACGTGGGTGGCGCTGTTGCCAAGCAGCCGTGCGGTTTGCTCGATCGACGTCGGTAGCCGGGAGAACCGCGCTGCCACGGGCAGGAACACGTACGGGTAGGTGAGCAAGGTCAGTACGAGCCATGCGCCGAACAACCCGTCGAGAGTCGGCGTTCGGTCGACCCCGAGCCCGGCGAGCGCATCGTTCACGATGCCGCCAGGGTTGAGCGTGCGAACCAGTGCTGCTGCGCCGATGAAGGTGGGGTAGACCAGCGGCAGGGTCAGCAGCACGCTAAACGTCTTGGCAAACGGGAGGTCCGTACGTGTTGTGAGCCACGCCAAGCCCGTCCCGAGTGCGCCAGCGCTCATGCTCACGAGAACCGCGAGATTGACGGTTCGCCACAGCGGTCCTTGCACCCTGTCGGTGAAGATCAGCCCGAACGGATCGGCGTCCGCCGTGAAGTTCCGGATGAGTAGATAGAAGGCCGGGCCCGCCAGGATCAGCGAACAAAACGCGGAAAGTCCCACAAGCGTGCGTGGCGCACGATCGTGGGACGTTCCGAGTTGTTGCATTAGTTGGAGAGAATACCGCTGTTCTCGATGATCTCTACAGTGCGCGTCAAGCCGTTGCCGAGGTCATCGAAGGTCACGTCAAAGTCCGAACCGTCGTCGGCGAGGGCGGGGAGGATCGCTGCGGGGTCGACACCAGCAGCGAGCGGGTACTCGAGTGAGTCGTTGGTGAAGTACGACTGCGACGCCTCATCGAGCATGAAGGTAATGAGCTGCTCGCTCTCCTCCACGTTGTCTGAGTTCGAGGTGATGCCAGCGGCGGTCACGATAACGAGCGATCCAATGTCGCTTGCGTCGAAGCTGTGGTTCTCGGCTCGGTGGTCGTCACCAAGCGCTTCTTGCTCCTGGAAGTTGTAGTAGTGATTCACGAGTCCGAATGAGTACTCACCACGACCGACTGCGTCGACGGTAGGACGGTTGCTTTCGGTGACGATGGCATCATTGGCCACCATGGCATCGAGCCAAGCACTAGCAGCGTCGTCACCTTGCTGGGCGCGAAAGACGGTGAACCAGTCCTGGAACGAACCGTTTGTGGCTGGGATTGCTACCTGGCCTCGGTACTTCTCATCGGTGAGATCGAGGACCGAAGACGGCAGGTCCGCTTCGTCGACAAGATCGACGTTGTAGACAAGGACTCGTTGGCGGCCGGTAATGCCGACCCAGCTGTTGTCCCCGCCGACGTTCGCCTCGGCGACGAGTGACGTGACGTCATCGCTGAGCGAGGACAGGAGGCCCTCGTTGCGAAGAAAGCCAACTGCTCCCGGCGACTTCGACAGGAAGATGTCGGCGGGGGTGCGGTCGCCCTCTTCGACGAGCTGGAGTGCGAGGTCGGTCGGATCCCCAAAGTTGGTCACGACCGAGATGCCGCTTTGGCACTCGAAGGCGTCGAGGACCGGTTGGACAAGGTCTTCGCTTCGTCCGCTGTAGATCGTGATCTCTTTGCCGGTGTCCTCGGAGCAATCGCCGCTATACACGTCTGCGGCTGCGCCCTCGAGGGTGTTTGGAATGGTCGATGATCCTCCGCAGGCGACGGCGGTGAGGGAGAATCCGGTGAGGAGTGCGACGAGCGCTCGTGATGTCATGAGGACTGATAGTACGCAGCCCACACCCATCTTGTAAAGGATGCCTAACGGATTTCGAGTGTGGCTCTTTTCACACGCCCCCTATGGTGCTGCGTAAGGCATGCCTATGAGGTGCCAACAGTAGCCCTACTCGGCAAAGATCAAGGCCGCTGGGCCGACCTGCGGCGGGGCGATGTGGGTATGGTGCGGGTATGGCCGACACCCATACCCACGACCATTCACACGGTCACGACCATCCACATTCGCATATGGTCCACGACCATCGCGACGTCCAGGGTGGGGCAGCCCGCGCCGCCGTGTTCGGCGTCAGTGACGGACTGGTATCGAACGTCGCGCTCATCCTCGGTGTTGCCGCAGCCTCGGAAACGTCGTCGTCAGTGGTGATCGCCGGGGTATCTGGATTGCTCGCTGGAGCAGCATCGATGGCTGCGGGCGAGTACGTCTCGATGAAGGCGCAGAACGAGCTCATCGAACGAGAGCTCCGCATCGAGCGTGAGTCGCTCGCAAACAACCCGAGTGGGGAACTGCGTGAGCTGCAGGCGATTTATGCGAATCGCGGACTAGACGATGCAAAGGCCCTCGAACTTGCCGAGGCAGTGCACGAAGACCCCGAGGTCGCCCTCGAGGTTCACGCTCGCGAAGAACTCGGCGTCGACCCCGACGACATCGGCGATCCGATCGGGGCGGCGTCAAGCTCGTTCGTCGCCTTCGGCGTTGGCGCGATTCTGCCGCTGATTCCCTGGTTTATCACCGACGGAAACGCGGCGATGGTTGCATCGGTACTGGTCGGACTCGTCGCCGCTGCCCTCGTAGGGGTGCTGCTGGCTCGCTTCACTGAACGGTCACCGCTACGTACTGCAGCTCGCCAGGTCATCTGGGCCGCCGGCGCGTGCATCATCACCTTCGCCATCGGAAGCTTGCTCGGCACCACCGTCACCTAAGAGACCGGCGCCGCCGAAGGCAGAGCAGCCGCGTTTGCCTGTACTCAACGGGACCGAGACGGCTATCCGATCGCGTCGGGCATCTCACCCTTGCGCTTGGCGATGTACTCGTCCATCTCTTCGACGTACGCGGAGTCGATAGGCGGAGCCTCGTAGTCGTTGAGCATTTGCTTCCACGTGGCGTTCGCACGCTGGGCTGCGGTGTGGCTGCCGTCTTCGAGCCACTGTTCGTAGCTGTTGTTGTCGGCGTTGGAGCTGCGGTAGAACGCCGTCTCGAAGTTTGCCAACGTGTGGGCGGTGCCGAGGAAGTGTTGACCGTGTTCGTTCGTGCGGAACGATTCAAGGGCTTGTGCGTTCTCGGAGAGGTCGACGCCTTTCGCGTACACGCCCATCATGCCGAGCTGGTCGGCGTCCATGATGAGCTTCTCCATCGAGATTGCCAAGCCACCCTCGATCCAGCCGGCAGCGTGCAAGACAAAGTTCACGCCAGCTTGCATCGTGGGCAGGAGTGAGTTTGCTGACTCGTACGCGGCTTGAGCGTCCGGGTACTTCGACGCCGTGAATTGGCCGCCGGAACGGAATGGCACGCCAACTCGACGAGCGAGCTCGGCCATGATGTAGATCGCCAGACCACCTTCGGGTGTGCCAAAGGTCGGGGCTCCCGTTGCCATGGACATCGACGTCGCGAAGGTCCCAAAGATGACCGGCGCGCCGGGGTTGACCAGCTGCACGAACGCCATGCCGGACAGCGCTTCGGCGAGCGCCTGTGCCGCGAGGCCGGCAAGGCTCACCGGCGACATTGCACCCATAAGGATGAACGGCGACATGATGCACGCCTGATTGTTGGTGGCGTAGACGTCGGCTGCTCCGAGCATCGTTGCGTCCCAGGCCAGCGGTGAGTTGGCATTGACGAGCGAGGTCATCACCGTCTTGCCCTCTAGGTCACCGCCAAACGCCATGCGGCAAAGCTCGACGGAATCCTCGGCGCGTTCGGGAGCAGTCACCGAGCCCATCAGGCCCTTGTCGCTGTACTTGAGGTGCGAATACACCATGTCGAGGTGACGTTTGTTCACCGGCACGTCGACCGGCTCGCACACGGTGCCACCACTCATGTGGAGGTGGGGGAGCATGTACGCAAGCTTCACGATGTTCTGAAAATCGTTGATCGTGGCGTAGCGTCGTCCCTCGTCGAGATCGGTGACGAACGGCGATCCGTAGTTGGGCGCGAACACGGTGTTGTTGCCGCCGATTTGGAGGTTGCGGGCCGGGTTGCGGGCGTGCTGGGTGTACTCGGCTGGTGCGTTGTCCTGCACGATCTTGCGAGCGAGACCCTTCGGGAAGTAGACCATCTCGCCGTCGATGGTGCAGCCAGCGTCTTTGAGCAGTTCAAGCGCCCTCGGGTACTCGTTGAACTGAATGCCGACCTCGCTGAGGATGATCTCCGCGTTCTCCTCGATCGTTGCAAGGCCCTCTTCGTCGAGCACGCTTACCGGCTTGAGGGTGCGCGTCAGGTACGCCTGGGTCTCTGCGCCCGATGCGGCTCGCGCGGCTTGGCGGCCAGCGCGGCCGCCACCGCTGCGACGACCTCGGCGTGGTGCATCTTCAGACATGGATTCTCCTCATTGAGACGGGGACAGGCCCCATGTGTACGTTCGCATCGAATGGGGACAGGCCCCATTGACAGTTTGGATGAATGTGTAACGAAATTTGTTGATATTCGGGCGTTTGTGGCGGCGAGCGGGGACAGGCCCCACGGCGGTTCGGAGCGGAGGAACGGCTGTTATTGCGTGGGTTCCTCGGGCGCCGACGAACGGCGGCGTCTGCGGCGGCCACCTGATTCTCCGCCTGCTGCGGCAGCGTTGGCGAATCGGCGCTCCGGTAACGGGAGCACTGCGTTGAGATGGGGATACTCGGCGGTGGCATGGGGGATGGCCATTGCCTCGACGAAGTGTTGCTGGAAGCTTGGCTCGGTTGCGGTTTCGACCTTGGTGATCCGCGGGATCAATTCTTCGATCGTGCGACGGGCCCGAGCCGACAGCAGGGCAATAACCGCGCCGGTTCCGGCAGCGTTGCCTGCGGCGGAGACCTTGTCGATATCGCAGTCGGGAACGAGGCCGAGTGCCACCGCATACTTTGGCTCGATATGGCTACCGAAGGCTCCAGCGAGCCGGATGGAGTCCACGTGCTCGATGCCACGGCGATCCATGAGGAGCTTGATGCCCGCATACAGTGCAGCCTTGGCCAGTTGAATTGCTCGTATGTCGTTCTGCGTGACGAAGATGTCGGGTTCGCCTGCGTGAAGCAAGTACTTGAACGTCCGGTCGTCGACCATCACCCGGTCGGTACGCGCGGCGAGCGTGCCATCGACAACACCATCGGCGGAGATGACGCCGGCGATCATCATCTCGGCGACGACTTCGATGATGCCCGATCCGCAGATGCCCGTGATCGTGATCTTCTTGGTTTGTTCGGCGAATTCGGGCTCGTCGCTCCACGCGTCGGCGCCGATGACCGTGAACCTGGGTTCGAGCGTTTCCGGGTCGATGCGAACGCGTTCGATAGCGCCGACCGTTGCCCGCTGGCCCGACGAGATCTGCGCGCCCTCAAATGCCGGACCGGTAGGGGAGGAGGCGGCGAGGAGATGTTCGCGGTTGCCGAGAACGATCTCGGCGTTGGTTCCAACATCGACGAGTAGCTGATAATCGTCGGATTGGTCGGGTCGCTCCGAGAGAATCGCACCTGCGGTATCGGCGCCGACATGTCCGGCAATACATGGCAGCACGTAGACGCGCGTGATGTCACGGCAATCGATGCCAAGGAACGGTGCGCGAGCTTCGACGGCCCCGTCGGTCGCAAGGGCAAACGGTGCTCCGCCCAGCGGCACGGCATCGAGGCCGAGCAACAGGTGGTGCATGATGGGGTTGCCGACCAAGACGATCTCGAGAATGTCGGTGCGCTCAACCCCAGCCTCTTCGGCGAGCTCGACGATGAGGTCATTGAGCGCTTCGCGGATCGCGTTGGTCAGATCGACCTCGCCACCCGGATTCATCATCACGTAGCTCACGCGGCTCATGAGATCTTCCCCGAACTTGATCTGGGGGTTCATGAGGCCGCTCGTCGCCAGGGCCTCGCCGCTGCTGAGGTCGAGCAGGTGGCCAGCGATCGTGGTTGAACCAATGTCGACGGCAACGCCATAGATGGTGTCGTGGAAGCCGGCCCAGGCAGCCACGATCTCTTCGCCGTCGCGTACCGCAACGGTAATCTCGCGGCCCTTGGTAAGGACCTTCTGGATCTCTTGGACAACAGCGAGCGGTGCGACGAGGTCGCGGAGGTCCCATTCTTCGGCGAGCGCGTCACGCAGGAGATCGAGTTCGCTGCGAGGCGTGTCGAGCTCCTGGGCGGTCACGGTGGTGAAGTGCAGTCGGGTTACGGGGTCGAGGTCGATGTCCTCAACCTCGAGCCGCTTGCGGACGACCTGTCGATGCACCTGACTCTCGGCGGGCACATCAACCACGAGGTCGCCACAGATTTGGGCATGACAACCGAGGCGGTGATCGGCCGACCCGAGTGGGCGTCGGCCACGGTATTCGGTGGTCTCTGACGGGCCAGGGTCGCTAATACTGTCCGCTGATGAGGTGATTCCATGCTTGGCGAATTCGCCAACTTCGGGCACCACCTGGCATCGGCCGCAGATTCCGCGGCCCCCACAGACGGTGTCGAGGTCTACCCCGAGTTCACGGGCGGCATCGAGGATGTTCGTGCCGCGCTCAACCTCGCCTTGTCGCCCCGATGGGGTAAAGACGACGCGAACAGAGTCGGTCATGATGGGCGGCCTAGGACCGCTTGCGGCCGCCGGAGCGGCGTCGTGCGCCACCGGCGCCTCCACCAGCATCAGGATCGCGCTTGGCGGCAATCCATGCTGCGCAGTTGGCATCGTGACCGTTGAGGACATCTGCGGCCATAACGCAGTCCTTCACCTCTTGGTGAAGCGGGCTCATGATCGCCGACGTCATGCCTGCGCCGATAGCCATCGACAGGAAGTTGCCAGTGATGTGGTTGCGGGCGGGGAGGCCGAAGCTCACGTTTGAGGCACCACAGGTGGTGTTCACGCCCAGCTCGCTACGGAGCCGTCCAACGAGCTCGAAGACCTGGCGGCCAGCAGTGCCCATGGCCCCAATTGGCATGACGAGCGGGTCGACGACCACGTCGGCGGCGGGGATGCCAAAGTCGGCAGCTCGGTTGACGATCTTCTTGGCGACCTCGAAGCGAACGTTTGGGTCCTCGGAGATTCCGGTCTCATCGTTCGAGATCGCGACGACGGCAGCACCGTGCTTCGCGACGAACGGAAGTACACGCTCGAGGACTTCTTCCTCGCCGGTTACCGAGTTGATGAGCGGCTTTCCTTCGTAAATGGCGATAGCCGCCTCAAGCGCCTCGACGATCGATGAGTCGATGCTGATCGGCACGTCGGTGACGGCCTGAACCTCTTTGATTGCACGGACGAGCAGCGCTGGCTCGTCTGCGAGGGGGATGCCGGCGTTGACGTCGAGCATCTGGGCGCCAGCTTCGACCTGGGCGATAGCGTCGGCGACGACGCGGCTGAAGTCGCCGTTCTTCATTTCCTCAGCGAGGAGCTTGCGTCCCGTTGGGTTGATTCGTTCGCCGATCATGACGAACGGGCGACCGAAGCCAATAACGACCTCTTTGGTTGCGGAGCTAATGATGGTGTCGGTCATGAGGGATCCTCGTTGATCTCGTGAGCGTTGGCTTGAATTGGGTCGTTGTGGTCTGGGTGAAATCCGCCGCAGCGGACGAACTCGTTGAGTCGGTCCATGGTGAACTCGGCTTCGATCTCGGCGACGAGTGTTGCAACGGCCGCTTCGACGTTGTCTCCGACGAGAGGCCGCGATTCTTGGCCCATCTCGGCGATGTAGCTATTGGCATCCTTTGCGCCAGCGATCATGGCGGCGCGGTCGATAGCGGCCTGAAAGCGATGGGGGAGTTCGATCTGAACCTTCTCATCGCCGGATGTGCCGTTCACCTGCGCGGGGATATCGCGCCACTTGATGATTTTGAGGCTTGGTGCGCCGCCTCTGCGTCGTCGTCCGCTCACTTGTCCCTCTCGAGATGCATCGGTAGATGGGGTGCTGGTCGTCGACGAGCGAACCCGTCGACGGATTGGACGCCCAGACGGTGCTGTGGCGTCCAATGGGCTGTCAGGCTGCACGCTTCTGGGCGACGAGAGCGCTCGCCATTTCCGAAGCAACAGCGGCATCACGGCAGTAGCCGTCTGCGCCGACTGCAGTTCCGAACTCTTCGTTGAGCGGGGCGCCGCCGACGAGGACGATGTAGTCGTCGCGCATGCCGCGTTCTTTGAGGGTGTCGATGACGACCTTCATGTACGGCATGGTCGTCGTAAGGAGAGCGGACATGCCCAAGATGTCGGGCTGGTGTTCCTCGAGTGCCTCGATGTATTCGTCGACGTCGGTGTTGATACCGATGTCGATGACTTCGAACCCTGCGCCCTCGAGCATCATGGCCACGAGGTTTTTGCCAATGTCATGGATGTCGCCCTTGACGGTACCGATGACGACTTTGCCGATTGGTTCTGCGCCGGTCTCGGCCAGGAGCGGACGAAGGATGGCCATGCCGGCCTTCATGGCGTTTGCGGCGAGCAGTACCTCTGGGACGAAGAGAATGCCATCTCGAAAGTCAATGCCAACAATGCGCATACCCTCGACGAGAGCGTCGTTGAGAACCTGATCGGCTGACCAGCCGCGGGCGAGGAGGATCTCTGTGCCTTCGTGGATCTCGTCCGCGAGGCCGTCATAGAGATCGTCATGCATCTGCGCGGTGAGCTCGTCATCGGGAAGGTCAGCAAGGATGATTTCGTCTTCGTCGCTCATGGGATTTCCTTACAGAAGCGGTGGGTCTTTAGGGCGATGCGCAACCGACAATCGGTTCCGCATCGTGGAACAGTACCGTATCATGAAACACGGCTCGCTGTGAAGTGCGACACGAACATCGCGATCTTTCTTGAACCGGCTCCCTTGATTCACCCCAAATTTGGCCGATATGAGCGTGATGAATGAAGAGTCTCGCGCCAGCGCAATGGCGGTCGTCGCTGTGGTTGTCGCAGGGACCTCCGCACTTTTTATCTTTGCGTCCGAGCTGATTTCTGTCACGGTTCTTGCCGGTCTGCTCATCACCGCAGGACTATGGATCGTTGCCCAGCACAACGCGATCAACAACACACGGCTCGAGTTGCATCTCAGTGAACGTGAATCCGCCGAGCGCAGTGCCCTGCTCAAATATCGCGAAACCGAAGTCGACCCGCACGCCGAGTCCCGCCTTCGCCTTCGCGATGACGAGGCACGAGTGCTCGAACAAATCGCTGCGGACACCGACACAACCGAGGTGCTGAACAGCATCACGCAACTGCTCGCCGGGCAGTATCCGGGAGCGCAGTTCAGAATCATCAACGACGACCTCTTCGACCACGAGATGGTCGACCGCACCTGGACGATCCTGCCCCGCACCGACACCGACCTTGGTTGGGTCTTGCAAGCAAACCTCGATCCCGATGTTCCCGAACCCACCGACGAAGTCTTGACCTTGGCCCAAGACCTTGCCCGCCTCGCGCTCGACAAGGCGAGAAGCCGTACGCATTTGCGTTACCAAGCCGACCATGACGCCCTCACTGGCCTTCTCAGTCGCAGAGCGGTGCTAAGTACCCTCGACCGTGCGATCGCTAGCGGCGAGAGCATCGGCCTTGTGTACTGCGACATCGACAAGTTCAAAGAGATCAACGACACCCTTGGTCACCAGGCCGGCGACGACTTGCTCTGTGGCATTTCGTATCGTCTCACCGAAGCCGCATCGAGCGCCCCCTTCGATTGCCGGGTGGGTCGACTCGGCGGCGATGAATACCTGATCGTTACTTCCGGAGCCGACGACAGGCAGATGACCGCTTTTGTTGAAGAGCTGTCGTTCGCGATTCGAGCACCGTTCAACTTCGGAGGCACAACGATCTCGACGTCGCTCAGCCTCGGCGCGGCGTTTACGCCAGCTCGCGAGCCCGGAGCGCCAGTTCCCGACAGCGCTGAACTGCTGAAAGAGTCCGACCTTGCGCTGTATCAGGTCAAGCGAAACGGACGCGATAGCTACCGCTTCTTTGACGACGAGCTTCGAGGAATCCTCGATGAGCAGCGAAAGCTCCAGGCGGACCTTGCAAAGTCCATCAAGTCGCGCTCGGGCATTCACGCAATGTTCCAGCCGCAGTTCGATGAGAACCGCGAACTCCTCGGCTTCGAAGCCTTGGGCCGTTGGTATCGACAGGGGATGGGCCTTGTTCGTCCCGATGACTTCCTCAGCGTTGCTGCAGAACACGGTCTAATGGCTGACTTCGACTACGAGGTCTTCAACCATGTTTCGCAGGTACTGGGCACTATGCGGCGTCAGGGACGACAGCTCGGGTCTGTGGCAATCAACGTGTCGGCCGAGCGCCTGGAGAAGAACGACTTCGTCCAGAGCACGCTCGACGTACTCCGGCGCCACTCGATCGACCCTCGTTCGGTCGTGTTGGAGATCACCGAGTCATCGTTGCTACGGGACCTCCATGAGCGTGGCAAGCGCCTCGAGCAGCTGCGGACCTGGGGCGTACGAATCGCAATCGACGACTTCGGCACCGGCTATTCGTCACTGTCGTATCTGCGGGAGCTTCCGGTCGACATCGTCAAGCTCGACAAGGACTTCGTCAGCGACATCGATACGTCGGTGGAGAGCCGAGCGATCGTTCGGGCGATTCTCGCGCTCGCGCGAGCTCTCGAGCTGGACGTCATAGCTGAGGGCGTGGAGCGAGAAGAGCAGTTCACCATCCTGTCGGACTTGGGCTGCACGATCTTTCAAGGGTTTTTGCTTGGGCGTCCGCTCGAGCTCGATGCCGCACGCGACATCGCCGAACGTCGTTGGCACCCAGACCCCTTCAGTGCGGCCTATGAGTGGGCTGATGGTCCGCCCGTGGACGCTGCGTCGCTGCATGAGAGTGACGCTCCGGTCGAAGGTGCTGTTGGGAAACGCACGAAAGCGTAGAGCCGCTCGTCGTAGTTATCCGTCGGTAATGACGGCCTGACGCCACTGCTCTGTGGCCTCGACCTGATTGAACGTAAAGACGTGCAGGCCGGAGATGTTGAGGTCCGAGAGATCGTTGATCATTGGATCGAGGATGTCGTTCGGGTCGTACGATCCCGGTGCCATCAGCTTGGTTACCGCAGCCCGATTCTTCTTCAAGAAGCGCAGCGATGCGCCAACGCCAAGGCGAACGCCCATGGTCATGAGCTTGGTGCGATCGACGACGCCGGGGATGCCGAGATGAACCGGGAGGTCGAATCCGGCGGCCCGCTCGGCCCGTAGCCAGCTGGTGATCAGGTCGGTATCAAAGCACATCTGTGTCGACGCCCAGCCCTCGACGCCAGCCTCTTTGAGAAGTGCTTGCTTGGCGTGGAGCTGCTCGTGGCAGATCTCGCTGCTGATCAGGGCATGTCCGTCGGGGTACGACGTAATGCCGACCTTTTTGAGGCCATGGTCTTGTGCGAACAGGTCGCTCAAGAAGGCATGTGCTCCCTCGTAAGGACCGGCTGGTTCCTCGGCGTCACCGGCCACGCAGAACAAGGTTTCGTATCCCTCGGTCTTCATCCATTTCGCGATCTTGGCCACGTGTTCAGGGCCCTCGACGAGGCGAGCCGCGATGTGGGGAACGGGCCGGTGGCCCTTGTCCCGGATTTGATCGGTGAGTTCCATCGTGGCATCGAGACCCTTGACCGGCGAAGCGGTGACCGACACGAGGGAGTTGGCGGGCAGTGCGTCGATTCCCGCGTCGACGGACTTGAGTGGGATCAACTCAAAGACCATGTTCTCGACGAGGTCGCGACGGTAGGTCAATGCTTCGTTCGACGCAGCGCCGCCGTCATTACTTTTTCCAAAAAGTGCCATTGGAGCTCCTAGGAGAGGTTGATGATGTTGCCGTCGGCGTCGATGTCGATCTTTTGCGCAGCGGGGGTCTTGCCCAGGCCGGGCATGGTTCGCATGTCACCACAGATTGGGTAGACGAAGCCAGCACCGACCGATGCGCGAACCTCGCGCACGGGAAGGGTCCAGCCGGTCGGGGCGCCCTTGAGCGCAGCAAATGCGGAGATCGACAGGTGGGTCTTGGCAATGCAAACCGGAAGATTGCCGAAGCCATTGGCCTCGTAGTTGTCGATCTGTTTCGCCGCAGCGGGGGAGACGTCGATGCCGTCGGCACCGTAGACCTTCTTTGCGACGGTTTCGATCTTCTCGCGAATTGGCATGTCATCGGGGTACAGAACCTCGAAGTTTGACTCTTCGTCGGCGGCTTCGGCGATTGCTCCAGCGAGCTCGGTTGCGCCTTGGCCGCCGTCGGAGAAGTGCGTTGAAACAGCAGCGCGCGCTCCGTACTCCTGGGCAATCTCGTGGATGGCGTTGATGTCTTCGTCGTGGTCGCCAGGGAACACGTTGATCGCAACGACAGGGGTGACGCCGTGGATCTGCATGTTCTCGAGCTGCTTGCGAAGATTGTCGCCACCCTGGTGGACTTCGTCAGGGTTGGCTTCGAGCAGTGCTGGTGGCAGGTCCTTGCCAGCGACGATCTTGTGGTTGCCGCTATGGGCCTTGAGACCACGGACCGTTGCGACGAGCACGGCAGCGTCGGGGGCGATGCCCGAGTAGCGGCACTTGATGTTGAAGAAGCGTTCGGCGCCCATGTCGGCACCGAAGCCGGCTTCGGTGAGGAGGTAATCGGCGGTCTTGATGCCGATTTGGTCAGCCACGATCGAGCTGTTGCCCGTCGCGATGTTGCCGAATGGGCCGGTGTGTACGAGTGCAGCGGTGCCTTCGAGTGTCTGCATCAGGTTTGGCTTGATGGCTTCCTTCAAGATCACCGTCATCGAGCCTGCAGCGCCGATTTCTTCGGCCGTCACCGGCGTGCCGTCCTTGGTGTAGCCAAGCACGATGCGGCCCATGCGTACTCGGAGGTCTTGGAGGCTGGTGCACAAGGCGAGTGCCGCCATAACCTCGGAGGCTGCCGTGATATCAAAGCCAGTTTCGCGGGGCACGCCGTCGAGGCGTCCGCCGAGGCCGATGACCGCGTTGCGAAGGGAACGGTCGTTGACGTCAAGTACCCGTCGCCAAGTGATGTTGTTGGTGTCGATGCCAGATTCGTTGCCGTGGTAGAGGTGGGCGTCGAGCATGGCTGAGCACAGGTTGTGAGCAGCGGTGACGGCGTGCATGTCGCCGGTCAGGTGGAGGTTAAAGAGTTCCATTGGCACAACTTGGCTGTAGCCGCCGCCGGCGGCACCACCCTTGATGCCAAAGGTCGGGCCCATCGATGGCTGGCGGATAGCGATCGTTGCGGACTTGCCAATGTGTTGAAATGCCTGACCGAGACCAACGGTTGTGGTCGTCTTGCCTTCGCCGAGCGGCGTTGGTGTGATTGCGGAGACGACGACGTACTTGGCGTCTGGGCGGTCGGACATTGCGGGGATTGCGTCGAGCTGGATCTTTGCAGCGCCGATGCCGTACGGCTCGAGGTTCTCCAGTGGGATGCCAGCGCGATCAGCAATCTCGGTCAGCGGTAGCAGTTCTGCGCCCTGGGCGATTTCAAGATCTGATGGGAAGCTCATTTGTGACCTTATTGGTGTTGTGAATTTCGGCGAATCCCGGTCGCATCTAACGATGACGATCGGGTGTTAGGGACTCTAGCGGATCTGTTAGAGCCTCTAGTGGGCGGTTCCGCATTATGGAAACGTTCCGCATTGTGGAACATACAAGGCGGTGACGGCTGGCGCAAGTACCAGGATGCAGAAAACGCACTGCCCATCGTGTTGGGCCCGTGGACTGGAATATTCGTTGGATGTTCCTCGTTTACGACCACGGATATTGGCCTATGGTGCCGATACACGCTCGCAATGGAGGCGAAGAAATGGTCAACGTTCCCAAGGGATACCGCAGTTCGAATGTCAGCGATCAACGTGATGGCGGGTCGGCACGTGGCGGGGCAGATCTACTCGGCGGGATGCTTGGCGGGAACGCGATGGGCGGCGGTTTGCTCGGGACGCTCGGCAAAGCCGCGCTCCCCATGATTCTCGGCTCGTTGATGCGCGGCCGAGGAAGTAGCGGCGGAGGGCTCGGCGGCCTTCTCGGAGGAATGCTCGGAGGCGGAAAGAGTCAGGCCGAGGCGGTATCTCGTGAGCAACGCGACCAAATCGACGACGAAGCCACCCTGTTGTTGCGGGCGATGATCAACGCTGCGAAGTCTGACGGCAAGATCGAAAAAGAAGAGGTCGACAACATCGTTCAGCGACTAGGCGACCTCGATGCAGCCGAGAAACAGTTCCTCGAAGCGGAATTCCGAGCACCGCTCGATGTGGCAGCGTTCTGTGCAACGGTGCCGGACGAACTCGACGAGGAGGTCTACGCCTTCTCGGTGATGGGCATGCGCCTGGACACCCAGCAAGAGGCGCAGTATCTGGGCGCGGTTGCCCAGGGGCTCCGACTCGATCCAAAGGTTTGCAACGCAATCCACGACAAGCTCGGCGTTCCGCCCATCTTCACCTAACGGGCCTCTCGGCTCGCTGTCCTCTCGAAACGATCTCTGCGAGGATCTGATGGCACCACACATCGGCCTCGCCGGGGACTCCGTTCGACGCCTCAAGCACCCGGTCGATGTCGGAATCAGAAAATCGTATTTCGAGCGCGCCATCGCTGCGAGACGGTAACTTCACCGCTTCCAGGCGACGCTCGATGATCGTCCGCAAGGTGTGATGATCGACGGGTTGGAGCTCGTGGGTGATTACCGAGAACCCCGAGGCCTCACCGAGCGTTCGAAGGTCCACATGTGTGCCAACGACGAGTGTCGATGCAGCCCTTGCCAACCGGTGGAACCAGCGTCTCCGTAACGGAACGGGCATCCGATCGATCTCGTCGCCGTAGATCGTGGCACCATCGATGGGTCCGGGCGGTGTGGCCCATCGGTCGAGATACGGACGGCGAGGGATGTAGTGGTACGGACCAGGTGACGCTTCGCTCCAATGAGCGAGTTGGCTGGATTTGCCCAGGCCGCTCTCACCGAGCACCTGAACGAGGGTGGTCGAACCCGGCGGCGGCGGCGCCGGTAGTCCACGGTCGACGAACGCAATCACCGGTGGGTCGCTGGCTTGAGGAGCGGCAAAGGGATTGTGAGTGATGCCTGCGGAGCGGTAGCGGTCGGAGAATGCCATGACTATGGCAACGGGTGGGCGCTGCGATAGACGCCCGCTCCACCGACCGGAACGACGAGAACCTCCGCCGAGGACTGCTGGTCTCGTCCGAGACGAATATCGGTGCGGGCCTCGATCCGATACACGACACGAATCAACGCACCGTCGTAGGAGACCGGGGCATCTGTTGGCACGGCGAGGTTGACCACGCCATCTGCCATGCCGTATTCGTCCACAGGGAGCGAATTCTCGCCAATGCGCTCGGAGTCCACGTCACCGCGCCCTTCGGTCGTCATCACGAGCGCAATCTGAACCGCCCGGACCTGGCCCACGGTCTTTGCGTTGGTTTCGCCATCGGTTGGGCTGCGGCGCACGGTACAGACGAAGGAACCACCGACCTCGGCGATGTCGTGTTCGATTTCGATCGAGAGATTCGGGTCGTAGTTCACGACAGATCTCCTCGCGGAGAGTCTTGGATATTGCGCAGTAAGGGGTCGAGCTCGGCGGCGACCACGAGGTCGAAATCGGCGCTCCCCGAGATTGCAGGCGAGAGCTTGTCGACGTCGATCTCCAACGTCCACTTGACCTTATTGTTCGGGAGGTCGATGGTCGGAGCGCCCACGTTGGCTGGTATGTGGATGTTGATGACCGCTTCGAACCGGTTGTTGACCAGTTCGCCAGCGACGTTCGATTCGTGTTCGTAGACGGTGCGCTCATCGGTTCGGGTGTCGGTGCCGACGGTGTACCGCACCCATTCTTCACACTCGAGTTCGACCTCTGCGTCGAACGAGCTGTTCGGGACGGCTCGTTTCGCTACTCGCACGACCCGAGCCGGTGTGGTCGAACCGAGTTGCAACGGCCACTGGGAGAAGTGCACCTCGGTCGGACCCCACTTTTGCAGTTCACGAGCAGAGGAGATCAATACGGCGGCGAAGACGATACCCACCAAGCTCAAGATCACGGTGAAGACGGTGGAGCCGCCGCTCACGGCGAGGATCAACAAAAACACGATGATCGGTAGACCAACGCCCGCACACCCGAACAGGTATTTGCTGTCGTTATCGGTGAGGACATGGACTGTGGGGAAATCCGCCGCGTCGGTCCCGGCTCCGTACTGGCTCATGATGCGAGCGTAGAAGACCGAGCCGAACCGTTTGGTGATCACCCGATATGGTCGGATCCGTCCGAGTGAGGAAGGTCCATGTCCGACGAATATCTATTTCCCGATGGGCACGAGGGACCCCTGGTTTGTTGGTCGATCAACGACGGGGCCGTGTACAAGGACGGACGGCGGGTTCTCACGCTCACACGCGTGCAGAAGGTCCTGATCAACAATCTCAACGGGCGGGTACGCGTGCGCGAGGTTCGCCTATTGCTCGACGATGGCAACGTTGTTTCGTTCGGTTCGTATGGCGGGTCGGTGCTTGGAACCGACGGCAGCGGCTACTCGGCGTTTCGCACAGCGTTCTTTGCCGCACTCGGCCAGGTGGCCCCAGACGTCGAGATCGATACCGAAGCGGCCCTGTTGCCAAAGTTCATGTTCGCCTCGTTCATCGCGGCAATTTCGTTGTTGATCATGATTCTCGCTATCTCTAAAGGCAGCGTTGTGCTCGCGTCGCTCGGAGCTGTTGCCACGGGAGTCAGTTTGTGGAGGGCGTGGGACCGCCGTCCGTGGGACGGCGACCGCAAGCTCATCTGTGCCGGAGACTTTGCAGCGGCCGTGTCTGAGTAGATCGGTTACCGCTCTCACGACGGGTGCAATAGGGTCGGCGGTATGACGACGCCGACGCCTCTTTGGGACCTGCCAAGCAACCACGACATGCTCGCCCGTCATGTTGCGCTGGACGGTAAGCGAGTGGTCGACGTGGGGTCGGGCGCCGGCGCACTCGTCCGCTTTATGCGAAGCCAAGGTGCGGATCCGATCGGAGTCGAGTGCGGCGAGGCAATGATTACTCAGGCACGGGAAGCCGACCCTGAGCACGCTGCGTCCTACGTGGACGGTGTTGGCCAAGACCTTCCGGTGGACGACACCTCCACCGACGTCGTCGTATTTTCGTACTCGCTTCACCACGTGCCGTGCGAACATCTTGCTGAGGCGCTTCGGGAGGCTGCTCGTGTCCTTCGCCCCTCAGGTACCCTCGTCGTGCTCGAACCGCTGGCCGAGGGGCCGGGCTTTGAGACCCACAAGCTGATCGACGATGAAACGGTTGTGCGAGCCCAAGCCCAGCACGCGCTCGACAACGACCTACCCATAGAACTCGCGCAGGTTGCCGAGCACCGATACACAACGGCGTACTCCTATGGCGGCATCGAGGAACTCGAAAAGACGGTGCTCGATATCGATCCGGCGCGACGCGAAGCGTACGAAGCCGTTCGTGACGAGGTCGCAACGATCTTTGAGGTGCAGGCCGAAAAGCATGGCGACCGCTACTGGTTCACCCAGCCGGTGTTGATGCGCATCTTCGCGAAGG
>CALBVK010000451.1 GCA_937969345.1 uncultured Acidimicrobiales bacterium | reverse complement strand
GGTGCTGAGGAACGCATCGAAGCGTTCGCCGACCTCGATGTCGTATCGAGCGGCGGCGGTAACCGGGTTCTCGAGGTACAGGTCAGAGGCGAGCATGCCGCTCTCGAGGCCATAATCGATTCCCTCACCGTTCATTGGATTGATCAGGCCGGCCGCGTCACCGATCGCAACCCATCCGGTTCCATGGCGGCGTTGGGCGCTCATGGGAAGTCGCCAAGCTCGGGGACGCTCAACGAAGTCGCCCAGGCCCCACGATTCTTGGACCAGGCTGCGGTAGTCGTCGAGCAAGGTGTTGAGGTTGAGCTTTTTGAACCCCTTCATGGTGCTGAGCGCTCCGGCACCGATGTTCACGGTGCCATCGCCTGCGGGGAACATCCAGCCGTACCCGGGCACAGCTGTGCCATGTTCGTCCTTTAGCGTCAGACACGCCTCGAGGTGTTGGTCGTTGTGACGGTCCGATGGCACGTAGGCGCGGATTGCAAGACCGAATGGTTCGTCGGCGACCCGGTCGTTGCCGAGCATCTTTGCGACCTTGCCGGGAGCACCCGTGGCGATGACCGTAAGTGGCGCGTGCCACTTCTTGCCACCGGCCTCTACACCGATCACGGTGTCGCCATCGAGAATCGGAAGTGCTTCGGTGTCCCAGATGACTTCGGCTCCCGCTTCGGTCGCGGCGTCGATCAGTGCGGCGTCGAGGCGTCGACGTGGCCACACGGCGCCGTGGTTGGGAAAGCGGCCGCCGTCGGGCCAGTCGAGCTCACGGACGGTCTCGTTGGCGATCATTCGAAGACCGACGATGTGGTGGGCGCCTTCGAGCGGGATGTCGAGCTCGTTCAGCGCTGCGATCGCCCGAGGGGTCAGGCCATCCCCGCAGACCTTGTCGCGGCCATAGGGCGCCTTGTCGAAGACGACGACGGAGGCGCCGCCTCTGGCTGCTTGGATCGCAGCAGCAGCACCGGCGGGGCCAGCGCCAATGACGAGAAGATCGGCGGTCATGGAGGTCATATATCAAGCATGCCAGAGCAGTAGGAGTGATCCTCGGCCTCAACAGATGTGACACCTACCAACCGCCCACCGTCCACAACCCCCATAACAAAGGGTCAGACCCCGTGTTATGGGGGTTGTACGATCGGGGCGTGGTTGGGACGCTACGAGTCGGCTGTGCAATGTGGACGAATCCACAGTGGCCAGGTCGATGGACTCCGGCGTCTACCCCTCAAGGCCGCGAGCTCGAGGCGTATGGTCGTCTCGTATCCGCGGTCGAGGGGAACACGACCTTCTACGCCCTACCGCAGCCAGAGGTCGCGGCTCGATGGGCAGCATCGGTGTCCGACGACTTTCGGTTCATGTTTAAGTTTCACCGATCGGTGACCCACGAGCGCAAGCTTCGCGATGTCGGTACGCAGGTTCGCGAGTTCTTTACCGCGCTCGAACCGTGTCTCGGCCACATGGCTCCGGTTGCGATACAACTGCCGTCGTCGTTCGGTCCGGACTCGATCGAGGTGTTGGAGGCGTTCATCGTCGGCTTGCCTCAAGACGTGCGGTATGGGGTTGAGGTCCGCCACCCGGAGTTCTTTGACGGTGGCTCGACAGAGCGAGCGTTGAACGACCTGTTGTTCACCGTTGGCGCGGATCGAATCATTCTCGACTCGCGTGCCGTCTTCGCCGGTCCACGGGTCACCCCGGCCGAACATGATGCGTTCGAGAACAAGCCTCGCCTTCCGGTTCGTGCAGTGGCCACCAACGACCAGCCGATTGTGCGGTTTATTGGACAGACCGACCCGGAAGCGAATCCGCAGTACTGGAAGCCTTGGGTCGACACAGCGGCTCGCTGGCTCCGAGACGGCAAGTCCCCGACGGTCTTCATCCACACACCAGACAATGCCGATGCGCCCGAACTTGCGCGCCGGTTCTATGACGAGGTCCGTGGTCTTGTGGAGGAGCTGCCAATGCAGCGTGACGCCCCGCTCGTCCACGAACCGGGCTTGTTCGACTAGTTCTTACATCCTGCGAAACGTCTTGAGAATCGACCGATTCGCGACGTACTCGAACCTATGGTGGCTCCATGCGTTCACGCCGTCCGCGCTCCCTCCTCCTGGCCATCGCACTCGTCGCGACGGCATGCGGCGGCGCGGACGTTGTCGACTCTGCCGCTACGTCTACCGCAGCCCCGGCAGAAGCGGCCGAGGCGGTGGACTCGACGACCGAAGCACCGAGCGTCGACGTCGTAGAAGAAACGACCACCGCGGTCGACAGCGCCGACACCGAAGCGGCTGAAAGCACCGAGGCACCAGCGTCGACGACGGCTGCGCCCGACACCACTATCGCGACGACAACGGCAGCGCCGAGCACAACGGCAGCGCCGAGCACAACGGCAACAACCGCGACCTCGACGACCACGACAACAACCACGACCGAAGCTCCGACGACCACAGCCGCAACCGGCGATCTGGTCAGTCTGGTCGGCGGCGGACAGCTCGACCTCAACTCGATCGACGGCACAGACACAGTGCTTTGGTTTTGGGCACCCTGGTGACCGACGTGTCAACGAGAAGCCGGTGCGGTCGCACGGGTATCACAAGCAAATCCTGATCTTTCGTTCATCGGCGTCGCCGCGCACGACTCCGAAACGGCGATGCAAGCGTTCGTCGGCGGCACCGGAGTCGGTGTCTTCCCGAACATCAATGACGAACGCGGCCGCATTTGGGTCGAGTACGGCGTCGGGAATCAGCCGGCTTTCGTGCTGGTGCGAGCCGATGGCTCGACCGAGCGGTATGGATCGCTCAGCGAAGAGAACCTCCAAGCCGAGATTGACTCGGTCTTCGGTTAGACGCGGTTCTTAGAACCCGCGAAACGGGAGCTCTGGACGCTGCAACCAGTTGTCGGCTGGGTACTCGGCGCTGGCTTCGATGCAATGCAACGTGAACGCCAATCGAGACTTGTCCGATACGTTTGGAGCGCTTCGATGCGGAAGCGTGCCATGCAGGGCGATGAGTGTCCCAGGAGCTGCGGGAAGCGGGACCCAGCCGTTATCAGGGTACGGAGCGTCATCGAGAGTGATCATCTCGGTGGCATCGCCGCTTGGAGTACGACTGAATCGAGACTTCGCAGGGATCAGGTGTCCTCCCGGAAGTGCCCAGAGACAACCGTTCTCCTCGGTGGCTTCGTCGATGGCGAGCCAGAAGCCAATCACGCTTTGTGGCTCGGTCCACAAGAAGGTGTGGTCCGTGTGGGGAGTGACCTCGCCGCCGATCTCGGGGTTCTTGAATATCACCATGCTCTGCAGCAGCAGCGGGTCGAGCATGCCGACGGCGCGAGTTGCCTGCTCGAACGGAGCCGAACGGCAGAAGGCCGAAAAGGTCGGGTCGAGATCGTGCATGGCATGCCCGATCTTGTTGAGGCTCTGATGCTTGTCGACGAGCAGATCGCCAGCGTCGTCCAAAACCCCATCTTCGAAGAAGAAGCGCGTCTTGTCTCCAGAGGTCAAGAAGTATTCGTCGCGGCCATGGCTCTGATCACCGGTCGAGAACACCGTGCGGACACCAGCTGGGTCGAACTCGTCGACCAGGTGGCGGATGTGTACGCGAATCGAGTCGAGTGACTGCCGGTCGACGGCATCTGGGAAGACCGCAACGCCATTCTCGGCAAAGTCAGCAGGCGCGAACACTAGGAGTCGCCCTTTCGGAACGGCTGCCCCAACGCTGCGGGCATGCGGAGTCGCTGTGCGAAGAAGACCAGCACGAGGAGCACGAGCACATAGGGCAAGATGTTGCTCCACCAGTTCGGCACTGCCTCGGCGGCGACCCACCAAATGAATGCGAGGGCACCGAGGATCGTCGCCAAGATTGCGTCAGCTTTTCGTTTGCGGGTGATGGCCCATGCCGCAACACCAATCAGAACGATCGTGTTCACCAGCAGCAGTGCGTGTGAGGCCGTACCGTCGAGGTCCTTCAGGTC
Source organism: uncultured Acidimicrobiales bacterium (assembly GCA_937969345.1). Classification (GTDB taxonomy): domain Bacteria; phylum Actinomycetota; class Acidimicrobiia; order Acidimicrobiales; family SHLQ01; genus SHLQ01. The sequence goes on along the minus strand of CALBVK010000451.1, from coordinate 13,040 downwards.
GAGCCCAAACACGTACCCAAAGAGCAGGGCACCGAGAAGGACACCTCCGGGACGCCAGTTGCCAAAGATCAGCGCGGCGAGGCCAATGAAGCCACGTCCTGCACTATTGCCACCTTGGAACAACCCGGAGAGCTCGGTCGAGATGAATGCTCCTCCGAGGCCAGCGAGTGCACCGGAGATGATGACCGCTACGTACTTGTATCGAATGATGTTGATGCCCTGTGCTGCACCGGCCGATGGATTCTCGCCTGAGATCCGCAGCCGTAGGCCGAAGCGAGTGCGCCACAGCAACCAGCTGGTCGCTGGTACGAGGAGGATCGCGATGATGGCAACCCAGTGTGTACCGCGGAGCAACCCTCGCGTTAACGCAGCGACGTCGCTGAGAAACCACCACTCCCAGTTAGCAATGGTGAGGAGCACGTCGGGTGATTCCCAACCAAACAACGAGCCACCTGCCAAGACCGGGACATCCCAGTCGCCGACCGATTCGGTACTTGGTGATGTTGTGGGGGAGTCCCACAACTCATCCGACAGATAGCGGGTAATGGCGGGTGCCAAAATGTTGATAGCAACACCCGAGATGATGTGGTCGACGCCAAAGGTGACAGTGGCGATTGCGTGAAGGAAACCGCCCAGCGCTCCACCCGCCATGCCAATAGCCAGACCGATCCAGGGGCCGTACTCGATCGAGCCCCACGCACCAAACCACATGCCCAAAATGAGCATGCCTTCGAGGCCGATGTTTACGACGCCAGCACGTTCGCTGAAGAGGCCGCCGAGGCCCGCGAGGAAAATGGGTACGGCCCAGCGCAGCATCTCTCGGGATGTGGGGGTCGCGGTGAGGCGCTCAGTGTCGCTGATGCTCTGGACGATCGTGAGTAGCAAGATGCCGAGCAACGCGTAGATCGGCCAGCGAATCCATGCCGGTTGGTCCTGTAGCCACTTCATGCGAGCACCTCAGCAGGTTCGCTCGAACGCAGGGCTTCGGCTGTCGCCCGTGCCTCCTCGCGGGTTTGGATCCGCTTGGTGACGCCGTAAGCAACAACAGCCACGAGGAGCACGATGCCCTGCATGATGTTGACGATCTCCTTCGTTGCGGCCTCGGTGTTTTGCAAGATTCCCGAGGAAACGTCAAGGAATGCAAACAGCAGGGCCGAGAGCACCATGCCCCCTGGATGGTTGCGGCCGAGCAGCGCGACCGCGATCCCGCCGAAGCCAAGCCCTTTGATTGGGTTTGGCGAAAACTTGCCGGTATCGGCGAGTTCGACCATGCCGATAAGCCCGGCGACGGCGCCGGAGAGACACATTGCGGCGACGATCATCTGCTTCGGTGGCACACCACCAGCCCGGGCAGCAAAGGGGTTCAGACCGCTCGCTCGAAGATCGAATCCGAACCGCATTCGTGTAAGTAACAGGTGGTACGCCACACCCACGAGGACCGCAACGAGCAGTACACCCGTGAGCTCTTTGCCTTGGCCGATGTCGCGCGTAAAGATCTCGAGCAATCCGTTGATGTTGGGCATCAGCCCGGACTCGTCGATTGGGTTCGTCCCGAGCGTTGTGGATGTGAAGTTCTCTTGCTCGGCTTGCCAACGTTGCTGCAGCAGAGCGATGAGCCCCGAGATCGCGATCGAGTTGAGCATGATCGTGGAGATAACTTCGTTCACACCACGGGTCACCTTCAGAACGCCCGCGATTCCGGCGTAGGCAGCTCCCACGGCCATCGCGACCGTCATAATGAGCAGGATGTGGAAGACCTGAGGGAGTGCAACGAGGCTGCCGACCTGAGCGGCGATGAGGAGCGCAAAGAGATACTGCCCCTCGACGCCGATGTTGAACAGGTTCATTCGGAAGCCAATGGCCGCCGCCACAGCTGACAGGTAGTACGGGGTCGCACGGTTCAAAATGTCGACCTGGGTCTCGAGCTTCGAGGCGTGGCTGAGCATGTCGCCGTACGCCTCGAGCGGATTCGACCCGAACAAGATCAGCGCGATCGAGGTAATAACAAGCGTGACCGCCAGCGCTCCAACGGGAGCCGCCGCAGCAAACAGAAAGCGTCTCATCAGGCGGCCTCGCTGTCGTCTTGGTGCGCGGCGCCGGTCATGTAGGCGCCCAGGTCACGTGGCGTCACGTCCTCGGGTGCGAGGCGGGCCACGAGTTTGCCTCGGAGCATGACGACGATCGTGTCCGAAAGGCCAATGAGCTCATCGAGGTCGGCGGAGATAAGAAGCGTTGCAAGGCCATCTGCTCGTGCTGCTCGTATCTGTTCCCACACCGCCGCCTGAGCGCCTACGTCGATTCCTCGTGTTGGGTGCGCAGCGATGAGCAGCGAAGGGTTTGAGGTGAGCTCGCGGCCAATGATGAGTTTCTGCTGATTGCCACCGGACAACGCGTGCGCCGAGACATCGATGTTGGGAGTGCGTACATCGAACTCCTCTTTGATCGTGGTGGTCTGAGCGCGGGCGCCCTTACGATTCAGGAGCCACCGCGACCCGTACGGAGCCTGCGTTTGATGGCCGAGTGCTGCGTTCTCCCACAAGGGCGCATCGAGCATCAGGCCTTCATGGTGGCGATCCTCGGGGACGTAACCAATGCCAGCTTCGCGTCGCTTGCGCACGGAGAGTCTCGTGATGTCGTCGCCGAGCAGCGAGATCGAGCCGCCCAAGATGTCGGTCGTGCCGATGATGGCGTCCACGAGGTCACCCTGACCATTGCCCTCAACGCCGGCGATGCCAAGAATTTCGCCCTTCCGGATCGACAGATTGATGTTCTCGATGACCGCACGCCCATCCTCGTCGGCAACCGTGAGCTCGCTGATCGCAAGCGCCACGTGGTCGGTGACGGTCGATTCGGTGGTGTCGGGCGTTGGTAGTTCACTTCCGACCATCAACTCGGCGAGATCGTGGGCGGTGACGCCGTCGTTGGGCATGCTCGCGACGGTTTTGCCATGGCGCAACACGGTGATGCTGTCGGAGATCTCGAGTACTTCATCGAGTTTGTGATCGATGAAGATGATCGTCGCACCGCCCTCCTTGAGCTCGCGCATGTTGTCGAAGAGCGCCTCGACCTCTTGTGGCACGAGAACCGCGGTTGGCTCATCGAGAATCAGAATCTCTGCACCCCGATACAGGACCTTGATGATCTCGACGCGTTGACGTTCGCCGACCTCGAGTGACTCGACCATGTCATCGGGATCGATAGTGAGGCCGTAGTCGTCTGCAACCTCGGCGAGGTGTGCTTCGGCCTCTTTGAACTTGATGGCACCGCCAGCGCTGGTGGGCTCGGCGCCGAGGATGATGTTCTCGAGAACGGTCAACTGGTCGGCCAGCATGAAGTGCTGGTGGACCATGCCTATGCCGCGGTCGATGGCGTCGGTGGGGGAGCCGAAGACGACCTCTTCGCCATTCACCTTCATCGTTCCCTCGTCGGCGGGTTGCATCCCGTAGAGGATCTTCATCAGGGTCGACTTGCCCGCACCATTTTCGCCACAGATCGCGTGAATCTCGCCCTTCTCAACCGTGAGGTTCACGTTGTCATTTGCAATGACACCGGGGAACCGTTTCGTGATCCCTGTGAGTTCAATGGCCGCTGACATGTGGTGTTGATCCTCCCCGAAAACGCACCGAGACCGGACCCTACCCGATCGCCTCTGTGAGGAGAAAGTGGGAGAGTCCGGTCTCGACGAATTGTCATCAAGAGTTACGAACCAGATGGATCGCGGCTCCTAATACGCTGTCCGATCAGCCAACCTCGGTTGGGTCGGTAGGTACAACGACGTCGCCTGCGATGATCGATGCCTTCGCTGCTTCGAGATCGTCAACAATGTCGTCAACGAATCCACCGGAGGTCGAGTAGCCAACACCGTCGACGGAGAGGTCATACACGTTCGGGCCAGCGGCGAAAGCGCCATCGTTCTGAGCCTTGAGGATCTCGAAGACTGCGGTATCGACACGCTTGAGCATCGAGGTCAGTACGTACTCCTGAAGGCTTTCGTCTACCGCACCGATGGTGTTGAACTGATCGGAGTCAACGCCGATGCCCCATACCTTGGAGCCGTTGTCCTCGGAGTAGTCCTTGGCAGCCTGGAACATGCCGTTACCGGCGCCACCAGCGGCGTGGTAGATGATGTCCGCGCCATCTTCGTACATGGTGGTTGCGATTACCTGAGCACGGTCGGGCTGGTTGAAGCCGTCGAAGTCAGGAGCGTCGGTGATGTACTGAGAGACGATCTCGATGTCGGGGTTGACCGAAAGAGCGCCGGCACGGAAGCCCGCTTCGAACTTCTCGATAAGGCCAAAGCAGCAAACGCCACCGATGAAGCCGAGCTGGTTGCTCTCGGTCTTGAGCGCTGCGGCTACACCGACGAGGTACGAGCCCTGCTCTTCAGCAAAGACGAGGCCGGCAACGTTGTCGCCGTACGGTCCCGGAGGATCCTGGCTGAAGTCGAGCATCGAGGAGTCGATGACGGCAAAGTTGGTGTCTGGGTTCTCCGCTGCAACGGCGACGGCGTCACCTTCGAACAGGAAGCCCACACCAATAACGATCGGGTTGCCGTCAGCGGCGATTTGCAGAAGTTCAGCACGGTCTGAGCCGTCATTGTTTGGTGATGCTTCGGTGAATGCAACGCCAAGGTCAGCTTGTGCCTTCTCAAGGCCAGCAGCTGCCGAGTCATTGAACGAAAGGTCGCCGCGGCCACCAATGTCGTAGACGAGGCCGACGGTGGTGTCGGAGTCTGCCATTGCTGGCTCGTCTTCCATTGCGTCTTCGTCTTCCATGGCGTCGTCGTCAGCAGAGTGATCTGCGTCCTCGTCCTCCATGGCGTCGTCTTCCATTGCGTCGTCGACGGTGTCTTCGACGGCTTCGGCTGCATCGCCTGCTGCGTCAGCAGCATCGCTTGCAACATCTGCTACGTCACTGCCGCACGCTGCAGCCAAAAGGCTGAGCACTGCGAGCAGCGCGAGGATGAGTGTGGATTTCTTGCGCATTTGCCCCTCCGGCTTGGTATCGCGCGGGCAGCAGGAATCTGCCACCGCTTGTCAGCCAGTCAAGTTAGCGAATGGATCGGGTCGCGCGCCTTCGCGAAACGAAATTCACATCTCCGAAACCCTGGGCAGAAGGGATTATGGGCGCGAGAAACTTTCAGGAACCGTCTCGTTCCCGACGTTTCTCAAGAAAACGTGCGATCGGAATGATCGCAACAACGACAAGTGATCCGGCAGCGATTACCAGGACCACCACCATGAGCCCTATGGCAAAGATGCCAACGATCGAACTCATGGGCTACAGCTGGATCAGCTGTTGCGGCCCATGTTGGGCTTGCGGCCGTGGTTCGCCTTGGAGCGACGTGCCTTCAACTTCTTCTTCTGGGTGCGCTTCGACATGGAGATTGAGGTTAACGGCGTCGGTGGCAGTACCCACCCGGCGGCCCGTTGTTTCGCCTGCCAATACGTGTGACTTCAGCCGAAAAATAGGCAAGCGCTGTACAGGAGGCGGGATTCCCGTACAGCGCTTACGGATATAGGACGGCCGGCCGAGGCAAAAGGTCGCGGGATATTCGAGAAAATTTCGAAACGTTCGAATTCTATTGATCGACGGGGCTAGGAAACCTTTGTCGAAGCCCAGCCGATGAGCTCCTCGGCGCTCCACGTGTTGATGATGTTGTCCGGGTGTACACCGCACCGCACAGCTTTGTCGCAACCGTACGCCTGCCACTCGATCTGTCCGGGTGCGTGGGCATCGGTGTCGATCGCAATGAGGCAGTCCCATTCGACGGCGAGCTCCAATAGCTCTTCGGGAGGGTCTTGGCGTTCTGGTCGACAGTTGATTTCGACCGCCGTATCGAACTGCGCACACGCCGCAAATACAAGCTCGGCGTCGAACTCCGATGGAGCGCGTCCAGTGCCAGACACTTTCCGGTTCGTCATGTGGCCAAGAATGTCGACATGGGGGTTCGCAATTGCGGTGACCATACGCCTCGTCATGTCGGGCGCAGGCATGGAGAGTTTGCTGTGCACCGACGCCACAACGATGTCGAGTCGCTCGAGCATGTGGTCGGCGAGATCGAGCGTGCCGTCCTCAAAGATGTCGACTTCCATGCCGGACAGGATGCGGAACGGAGCGAACGTCGCGTTCAGTTCCTCGAGTTCCGCGAGTTGATCGACGAGCCGTTCCTCGCTCAGGCCATGGGCAATCGTGAGCCGAGCGGAATGGTCTGTTGCGACCACATATTCGTGCCCGATTGCGCGCGCCGCTGAAGCCATTGTGCTGAGGGGTGCGCCTCCGTCAGACCAAGTGCTGTGCATATGACAGTCGCCTCTAATCGCAGCCCGAAGTTCGGCGCCGACCCCGAGGGGTATCTGGCTGCGTTCATCGAGCAAGGCCAGGTATCCGTCGTCGATCCCGAGAACCGCCTCGCTGATCACTGCGCTGGTGCTCTTGCCAATGCCATCGAGTTCGGTGAGCGTGCCAGCGCGGGCACGTTGTGTGATCTCGTCGTGGTCGAGCGAGTCGATAGTGTCGATCGCCTTCTTGAAGGCGCGAACTTTGTTGCTTGGTGCAAGCTCACGGTCGAGCAAGTAGATCGCCCGCTCTAACGCAGCAACTGGTTCCATGTGTCGATTGTATTCGACTGAATTCCGGGGATGTCGGGCGAAACTCACCGATAGCCTTGCACCCCTATGGAACGCTTTGGGTTTGTTGGTCTGCCGAACGCAGGCAAGTCGTCGTTGTTTAACGCTCTCGCAGGAGGTGGAGCGCTAGCTGCTCCCTACGCGTTTGCAACGACCGATCCAAACGTCGGTGTGGCAAAGGTGTTCGATTCTCGGCTCGATGCCCTAAGCGAGATGTCCGGATCGAAAAAGGTGATCCACGCGAGCGTCCAGTTCAACGACATCGGCGGTTTGGTCGAAGGCGCAAGTCAGGGCGAGGGGCTCGGCAACAAGTTTCTGGCTGGCATTCGCGAAGTTGATGCAATCGTCTTCGTGCTTCGAGCCTTTCCCGACGATGACGTCCCGGGCCCAACCGATCCGTTGGAGCACCTTGGTGTCGTCGAGACCGAGCTTGCACTCGCCGACCTCGATATGGCCGAGAAGCAGCTTGAGAAGATCGGCCGCGCCGCCCGAGTCGACAAGTCGAAAGAAGGCGACACGGCACTGTTGGCCAAGGTCGTCGAGCTCCTCAGCGAAGGAACACCTCTCTACAAGAGCGATCTCACCCAAGACGAGCGTGACGAGCTCAAGCCGTTCTTCTTCCTCACGAACAAGCCCGTGCTCGCCATGGTGAACATTGGTGAAGACCAACTCGAAGACGGGGAAGCGCTCGCAGCGCCCGTGAGCGAAGCGCTCGGTGGCGCAGAGGTCATTGCTACGTGCGTTCAGCTCGAAGCCGAAGCAGCTCAGCTCGAGGACGATGAACGCGCCGAGATGCTCGAAGGCCTCGGGCTTGGCGAAGGGGCAATGCCTCGGTTCATCCGCGCGGCGTACGAACTCATGGGGCTCCGCACCTATCTCACCACCGGCGAGAAGGAGACCCGAGCCTGGACGTTCCGCGCTGGTTCGACCGCTCCGCAAGCTGCAGGTGTCATCCACACGGACTTCGAACGTGGCTTTATTCGCGCCGAGACGATCAACTGGGAACAGCTGGTCGAAGCCGGATCCTGGTCAGCGGCTCGCGACAAGGGTCTCGTGCGCTCCGAGGGTAAGGACTACATCGTCCAAGACGGCGACGTCATGGAGTTCCGCTTCAACGTCTGACTTTCTGCTGTCGCAATCCGTCGGCCCGGGGGCCTCCTCGATGCTCGGCAGCTGGCCCGAGGCCGCGTCCGTTCGAACCGGCTTCGCAGCTTCGAACTGCCAGGGCTACCTACGGGGCTGAAGCGCGGAACTGTGGCACTCCGACGGCTTCGTGGTGTCAGACATCATCTTTCGACGGCTTCGTGGTGTCAGACATCATCTTTGGTCGTCGCGTCGGTGTCATCTTCGAATGGTCGATGTTTGACGCCTCAGCGGCAAACTCGGTTAGTGAGCGGAGCGAACGGCAGCGTCTCATCTAGATCCGCTACAGCATCAACTCGAAGTGGGTGTTCGTTTCGTCGGCGCAAACCTCGGTGAAGCCTGTCGATCGGTAGAGCGCGACGGCGGATCGCCATGGGGTGTCGGTCGCTACGCGGACCCGTTCCAGGCTGTGGGCTCGGGCGCTCTCGATCAGCGCTTCGACCATCATGCGAGCGAGTCCCCGACGTCGATGCGTAGACGCAACCGATATGCGGACGATCTCACCGTCTGGCCCATCGATACTCAAGGTGCCGGTGGCGACGATCCGGCCGTCGAGCTCAGCGACCAGCACAATAGCCCCGGCATCCACGTAGTTTCCTTGGATGTCCAGAACATCCTGGTTGAACGCAGGATTGAAGTTGTCGCCCCAACGGTCTCGAAGCCCATCTTGGATGAGCTGCTCCACCACTGGTTGGTGTTCGTGGCGGAAGCGATCGATGACCACGTCCATTGCTCGAATCTACATATTCGGTTGCGGGGCTGTGGCGACCTAAGATTGGGACATGGCTTGGCTGGTTCACGGGGAGACGGTTTTGGCGTCGCTTGAGCGCGCCGACTCGCTGCGCTCACGAACCGTTGGTTTGCTCGGCAAGCGCGAGTACGAGGGAGCCCTGCTGATCGACAGAACGAAGAGCGTGCACACCATCGGCATGAAGTTCCCAATCGACGTTGCGTTCTGCGACGAGGAGATGCGCGTGATCCGAATCGTGACGATGCGACAGCACCGGGTCTCCAAGATCGAGTTCGGAGCGGCGTGTGCCATCGAAACCGAGGCCGGACGGTTCCGGCACTGGCAAGTCGAGGTAGGCGACCAGCTCGAGATTCGTGGCGAGCTGTCGGACTCATCTGGTGGATAGCGGCGATCACCACAAACGAGCATCATTGGTTCTGGTCGCCACGCCGATCGGTAACCTCGGTGACCTGTCTTCCCGGGCAATCGATGCGTTGACGAGCGCTGACTCGGTCGCATGTGAAGACACCCGGCGGACCGGGTCGCTGTTCTCGCACTTTGGGATTCCCCACGATCCGTTCATCGTCTGCAATGAGCACACCGAACGCTCGGCTGGCGAGGAGATCGTGAACCGGATCACGTCGGGCCAGATGGTCGTCTTGGTATCTGACGCCGGCACTCCCGCTGTCTCCGACCCGGGTCAACGAGTAGCCGAGGTCGTCATCGCTGCTGGTCACGACGTCGTCAGCATTCCTGGCCCGAGCGCTGTCCTGGTTGGACTAACCGTAAGTGGCCTCGTCACCGATCGCTTCTGTTTCGACGGTTTCCTTCCTCGCAAAGGGTCGGAGCGGAGTCAACGCATCTCCGCGTTGGTCACCGAACCGCGTACGACGGTGTTGTTCGAAGCTCCGCACCGTCTTGTTCGTACCGTCGCAGACCTGGCCGTTGCGATGGCGCCGGACCGCAGAATCTCGCTCGCCCGGGAGCTGACCAAGCGATACGAGGAAGTTTGGCGAGGAACGCTCGCTGAGGCCGTTGCCCATACCGAGGCCGTGGAGCCACGAGGTGAGTACGTCTTGATCCTCGAAGGCGCTGTCGAACAGGAAGTGACCGAGGCATCCTTGCTCGACGCGCTGCGGCGAGAACTCGCGTCGGGACAGTCTCGTCGTGACGCGGTGGCGACCGTGGTTGCGATGACGGGCGCGAAAAAGCGCCAGGTCTACGACCTGGCGCTTCAACTCGACGATATGTCGTAACCGCGGCGTAGTCGCCGGTGAGCTGCTACTTGGTGGCAGCTGCAGCCTGGGCTGCTCGGTTGGCCTTGCGGCGCTCACGACGAATCTTGCGACGGTCATCTTCGGTGAGGCCACCCCAGATGCCCGCATCCTGATTCGTCATGAGTGCATACTCAAGGCACTCGATTTGTACGGCGCAGGTGTTGCACACGGCCTTTGCATTGGCGATGTGTGCAATTGCTGGTCCCGTTTGGCCGACCGGAAAGAACAGATCCGGATCGGTATCTCGGCATGCGGCGCCAGTGCGCCACACGCGGGGTTCAGCAGATTCCTTGGTCGGGAAAATTACTGCACTGTCTGAAAGTTGTACTGACACTGATGCCTCCACGCATCCATGCTCGATTCCATGCCCATGCCGCCCCGCATGCCCGGAATCAAGTTGGCTCACTGAATGTAATGCCGGTCTGCTCCCATCGCAAGCATTTTCTCTCTCTTTGTGGCGCGCGCGCCACAAAGAGTGTTACACGGGTGTAGTTTGGCTGTCGATATTCGTTGAAAGTAGGAGGGTGTGGATCTCGAAGGGTCAGCTACCCTCGAAGGAATGACTCTCGTTATCGCACACCGTGGCGCCTCAAAAGCCTTCACCGAAAACACGATCGAGGCATTTGCAGCGGCCGCCGAGATGGGTGCTGACTGGGTGGAGCTCGATGTTCGTCACACGGCGTGCGGCAACATCGTCGTGCATCACGATCCCGTTACCGCCGACGGCACGCTGATTCGTGAGCAAAAGCTCGCCGATCTCCCCGCTCACATCTCGACGCTTGAGGATGTGATCGATGCGTGTGGCGACATGGGTGTCAACATCGAGATCAAGAACGAGCCCGACGAGGACGATTACGACCCCGAGCACCTGATGGTTCCAGCAATCGTCAAGATCGCACGGGCCAAGCTGTCGCGTGACAAGACGTTGATCACCTCGTTCGACATGGGTGCGGTGAACGCCGTGCACGACGTCGACCCGAACATGCCAACAGGCTTTCTGACGATGGATGACGTCGGCCCTGAGGTATCTATTGGCCGTGCGAGCGCGCACGACCATGTCGCGATCAATCCATGGGATGACATCGTGACACCCCGCTGGGTATCGGTTGCCCAAGAGGCTGAGCTCGCGATCTACGTCTGGACGGTCGACGACCCAAAGCGGATGAAGCAGCTCGCCAAGATGGGAGTCGACGGCATCATCACCAACGTCCCCGACGTCGCCGTGAAAGCGCTCCGGTAGATAGTGGTTCTGCGGCGACGAGTATTTCGCCAACCTGCTTCTACAAGATGTTGACCGGCCTTGGGACGTGGCGGCCGTCGGGTACGACGAGGCGCAGCGCGTCTGGTTCCCAGCTGAGCTGCATCGAGGTGACGTCGCCGAGGTAGTCGCCGTCGAGCTGATAGGGGAATGGCGTCTCGCTCCGGATCGTGACATCGCGAACGTCGGATCGAACGTCGACGCCGCGACCCGTTGTCACCCCATCGTCTGAGCGCAGCGCCGACAAGGCGAGTGACCCGAGACGAAAGGCACTGAGGGAGCGGACCGTGACAACGCTCATCGGCCGGTCGAGTGTGGCCTCCGGAGCGACACTGAACGGTTGATTCCCGAGGTAGGTATACGGATCGGTGTTGAGGCCGATGACGAAGTAGCCATCGGGGATTGGCTTTCCGTCGCCGTAGTCGACGGTGAAGTGGGGTTGCTTGCGGTCGTAGTGGCGCATCCACGTGTCGATCGCTGCAAACGCAAACAACGAGTGTCCCGCCCATCGTTTGAGCTGACCTCGCTTCTCTACCTCGGCCACCACTGCTGCGTCGTACCCAATCCCGCAATGGAATAGGAAGTACCGCTCGTTGGCCGACCCTAGACCGATCGAACGGATCGACTTCGACTCCAGTGCCTCGAGGGTTACGGCAGTTGCATGGATTGGATCATCGGGGAGGCCCAACGTTCGAGCGAAGACGTTCGTCGACCCTCCGGGTAACGGAGCGAGTGCCGTGTGCGTCCCGACGACACCGTTGGCGGCCTCGTTTAGCGTGCCGTCGCCACCGAGGACCGCTACCAGATCGGCACCCTCGGCTGCTGCTCCCTTCGCAATACGGGTGGCGTGGCCCCGGCGGGCGGTTTCTTTGAGCTCTACGTCGTGGTCGGCTGAGAGTGCCTTCTGGATGACGACTCTGGTGCGTGCAGTGACCGATGACGCCGACGCATTCGCAATTAGAACGATTTTCATAGGGCTCTATTCATCGAGTTCGGTCATGGCTACCGGTCGGTAAGCTGTTGGACAGTCCGCACGGTCGGGCTGCGACAAAAAACTTGCTGATGTTTCTATCGGCATCGTCGCACTAGCCGCATAAGTAAGGGGCACACTAGGCCAATGAATGTCGTTGTATGCGTGAAACAGATTCCCGATCCGGCAGAGACCGGTTCGCTGAATCCAGAGACCAAGACCCTCGATCGCAGCTCAAAGCTGATTCTCGATGAGTCCGATTCCTATGGTGTCGAGATGGCACTGCAACTCGCAGAAGCTGCGGGCGGCGGAACGGTATCTCTCGTCTCGATGGCCCCGAACAACGAGGTGTCCGGTCTTCGTACCGCCCTCGCCATGGGTGCAGAAAGCGCCGTGCTCGTTTCCGACGATGCACTCGCTGGCTCCGATGCACTCTCGACCGCAAAGGTCTTGGCTGCGGCCATTGGCCGGACGGAACCGGACCTGATCCTCGCCGCTACTGAGTCGAGCGATGGCTACACCGGCACCGTTCCCGAGCAGATCGCTGCAGTGATGGGTCTTCCCTCGGTCACCTTTGCAAAGGAGATCGAGGTCGGTGACGGCACGGTTTCGGTCAAGCGCCAGACCGAGACTGGTTATGAGTCCGTGACCTGTCCAACACCATGTGTCGTATCGGTTACCGCAGGTGTTGTTGAGCCTCGCTACCCATCGTTCAAGGGCATCATGGCCGCAAAGTCAAAGCCTGTCGACGAGGTTGGCTTGGCCGACCTCGGCATCGATGCAGCGTCCGTTGGTTGGGCGGGCGGTGGCCAGGAGATCGTGGACATCCAGCAGGCCGAAGCTCGCGAAGCTGGCGAGAAGATTGTGGACGAGGGCGATGCCCACGAGCGCATCATTGCGTTCCTTGAAGACTTGAAGGTGCTCTAATCATGGGAATTTCATCTATCTGGGTATACGGAGAGGTCGTCGACGGATCGCTGTCGACGATGACGACCGAAATGTTGGCCAAGGCCCGCACGCTCGCTGACGACGT
>CALBVK010000450.1 GCA_937969345.1 uncultured Acidimicrobiales bacterium | reverse complement strand
TTCCGAGATGTGCACGAGGCCCTCGATGCCGTCGCCAACTTGGACAAACGAACCGAATGGCACGAGCTTGGTGACACGACCGTAGACGAGCTCGCCCGGGCGGTGATCGCCAGCGAACTCTTGCCATGGATCCTGCTGGGTTGCCTTGAGCGACAAGCTGATGCGCTCGCGGCTGAGGTCGACTTCGAGAACCTGGACTTCGATTTCGTCGCCAACGGCAACAACAGAGCCTGGGTGGTCAACGTGCTTCCAAGACAGCTCGGAGACGTGGACGAGTCCGTCCATACCGCCGAGGTCGACGAATGCACCGAAGTTGACGACCGACGAAACAACACCGGTACGTACTTCGCCTGGCTTCAAGTTGTCGAGGAACTCCTCGCGCTGTTCGCGCTGGGTCTCTTCGAGCCATCCACGACGGGAGAGCACAACGTTGTTGCGGTTCTTGTCGAGTTCGATGATCTTGGCCTCGATCTCCTTGCCCACGTATGGCTGGAGGTCGCGGACACGACGGAGCTCGACGAGTGATGCTGGCAAGAAGCCACGGAGGCCAATGTCGACGATAAGGCCGCCCTTGACGACCTCGATGACGTTGCCCTTGACGATGCCGTCTGCTTCTTTGACTTCTTCGATCTTGCCCCAGGCACGCTCGTACTGTGCGCGCTTCTTGGAGAGAACGAGGCGTCCTTCCTTGTCTTCCTTTTGGAGGACAAGGGCTTCTACCGATTCACCCATGGACACGATCTCGAATGGATCTGCGTCGTTGCGGATGGAGAGCTCACGGCTTGGGATGACACCCTCAGCCTTGTAACCAATGTCGAGGAGAACCTCGTCGCGGTCGATCTTGACGACGGTTCCTTCGACGAGTTGACCGTCTTCGACGGTGATCATCGACTGGGAATATGCGGCATCGAGCTCTGCTTCACCGACGTTGTTCTCGGTGATTGCTCGTGGGATGTAGTTGCCTTCGGCGTCGAATGTACCGAATTCTTGTGTTGTTGTGTCTGACACGTTTGCTCTAATCGGGGATAGGAAATAGGGAATAGGAGTTGTGGTGGACTGGCAGTACTTCACCGGTCCATCAGCTGCACCAGAAATCTGGCACCCTGAAATGCTAGTGGCTGTCGAACAGACTCCACCATGGCACCCCTCTGCTCGCCAGACGGTTCCGGATCTAGGCGGGTTTGGAGGCGAGCAGCAGGAACTCTTCAGAGTCGATGTTCGGCTCGACCGGCAGGTACTTGCCTGGACGCACCGAGTGAACCGCGTCGACGCCGAGCCCGACCCGTTCGGCGATGAGGCGCAGTTCTCGCGGGGTCAAGCAGGTCGTCCACAGCTCCGCCGGATGATCCTGGCCCTGCTCGTCTTTCAGGCTCGTTTGTTCACGATTTATCCCACGCGCTGCATCGAAATCGTCGGTTTCGGACAGCATCCGCACCTGGAAGTAGGCACTGAATGCGCTCACGGCTAGGCGGCCATCTTCAGCGAGGTGGTCGACGACGTTTGCGAACAGGGCGACGTCGGGATCGAGCGAATTGCCGCTGCCAGGCCCTCCGGCGAGACCAAATGCGCCTTGACATAGCGAGATCAGTCGATCGAAGCGTTGTTCGGTCCTCCAGGTTCGGGCATCGGCAACCTCGAACGTGACCCGCGCACTCACGCCAGCAGATTCAGCACCCGAGCGGGCGAGCTCGACGAACCGTTCGCTGATATCGATGCCGTGCACCGTATAGCCACGCTCACCGAGGGCGATCGGATGACGGCCGGGACCGCATCCAACGTCGAGGATTCGATGCTCTGGCGCAATCTCGAGCATGTCGATGAGTGCGTCGACCTCCTGGTTTGTCCCTCTGGTAAAGGAGTACTTCAGGTATGACTCGCCAAGGGTGTCTGCAACGTCTTCAAACCAATGACTGGTCATGGTGCTCCGAATCCGCCAACGCCCATCGATCCACTTTGGGGTCTGACCCCAACGTTGATCGAGCGGTGCTTCACGCCTTTGCGTCGGCCCATGTTGGGCCGAACGCCAAGTTCACCGCGAGCGGCACACGGAGGTCGAATGCGTCGCCCATCACGTTGGTGGTGAGTTCGGCCATTGCCTCGCGCTCGTCGGGGGTGACTTCGAGAATCACTTCGTCGTGCACCTGCAGGACGAGGCGAGACTGCACGTCGTTGGATCGAAGCTCGGCGTCGAGGTTGACCAGTGCGACTTTGAAAATGTCGGCAGCCAACCCTTGGATCCCGGCGTTCATTGCCTGGCGCTCCCCCGCCTGGCGAATCCGGAAATTGCCGGACGCAAGTTCAGGGATCTTGCGACGTCGTCCGAACAGGGTCTCGGTGTAGCCACGCTCTCGAGCCTCGGCAACGGTGTCGTCCATGTACTGGCGAACCGCAGGAAACGCTTCGAAGTACGCCTTGAGAATTTCGGCTGCTTCGTCGACCGGAATGTCCAAGCGTTGGCTCAGTCCATACGCCTCCATGCCATAGGCCAAACCGTATGACACCATCTTCGACTTCGACCGCTGCTCGACGGTGACATCTTCTGGTTCGACCTCAAAGATGCGCGACGCGGTTGCGCTATGAATATCGTCGCCGGCCTCGAACGCTCCGATCAGACCTGGATCCTCGGCGAGGTGCGCAATGCATCGAAGCTCGATCTGGTTGTAGTCGGCGACGAGCAGCTCGTAGCCGTCGGCCGGGACGAAAGCGCGACGGAAGGTCCGCCCCATCTCGGATCGAACCGGAATGTTGTGCAGGTTTGGCTTGTCCGAGCTCAGACGCCCCGTTCGGGCCACGGTCTGGTTGAAGGTCGCCCGAATACGGTCGCCCTCCCCCACCTCGGCGAGCAGCCCTTCGCCGTAGGTCGAGCGGAGCTTCTCGACCTCGCGGTAGTCGAGAAGGTGTTCGATAATCGGATGCTCACCGCGAAGCTTCTCGAGCGATGCTGCGTCGGTCGAGTAGCCGGTCTTCGTTTTCTTCTGCGGCGTGAGCTCGAGCTTCTCGAACAGGATCTCGCGAAGCTGCTTGGTCGAATTGGTGTTGAACTCTTCGCCCGCATCCTCATGGATCAACGCTCGCAACCGGTCGACCTCGGACGTCAGGTGATCTCGCAAACGTTGCAGCTCGGCGACGTCTACACCGATACCGATCGCTTCCATACGGGCGAGCACCGCAATGAGCGGCACTTCGATCGATTCGTTGAGCTCGCTGAGGCCCTGGGCGTCCATTGCGGCCCGTACCGGATCGATCAGCCGATCGACTGCGAGTGCATTCCGGGCCGCCTTCAACGATGTATCGACGGTGTTCTCGCCAAAGTCGAGCTGCCCCGTGGCAGCCGGACCTGCTTCGGGGAGTTCAAAGTCGGTGTAGCGCTCGATGATGTCGCCGAGCAGATAGTTGGTGTCGGCAGGGTCGAGCAGATATGCCGCGATCGCCGTGTCCAGGCCTAGCTGAGGCGCAACCTGGTGGGCGGACTGCCAAGAACGCAGCACCGGCTTCGCGTCGTGCAACGCAACCCCGTTGTCTCCACCGAGCGCGGTGAGTCC
This sequence comes from uncultured Acidimicrobiales bacterium, assembly GCA_937969345.1. Taxonomy (GTDB): domain Bacteria; phylum Actinomycetota; class Acidimicrobiia; order Acidimicrobiales; family SHLQ01; genus SHLQ01. The sequence continues at coordinate 9,623 of CALBVK010000450.1, read as the reverse complement.
AGCCATGACCGCGTCGTCGGACAGTTGCCCCGATGGAATCCACAGCGCTTCGGCGGCGTCAGGATCGATCATGACTGCGATGCCGGCATCGGGCTCATCGGCGTCGATGCCGATCGCCACGGTCCGCTCGGCGCCGATCGCGGCCAGAGCCGAAGCAGCAGCTGCTGCGTTCTCGGAGACCTGCACCTCGGCTTCGAGTACCTCGCGGCTGCTGCTCGACGACTCGGGGCCATCGCCGCCACCGATAACTTCTCGCAACCGGTCGTGCAGCGTACGGAACTCCAAAAAGTCGAACAGCCGCTTGATCTCATCGTGATCGGGTTCGCCGGGTTGCAGATCCGAGAAGCTCTGCGAGACGGGAGCGTCTCGAATCAGGTCCATGAGCTCGAGGTTCAGGCGCACCTGCGCTTCATTCTCGGTCAGGTTCTGCTTGAGTTTCGGTGTCTGCTCTTCGACGTGTTCGTAGATGCCGTCGATTCCGCCATAGGTGTTGATGAGCTTCGCTGCGGTCTTTTCGCCGACGCCAGGAACACCGGGGAGGTTGTCCGACTTGTCGCCGCGCATGGCCGCGTACTGGACGTACTCGGTTGGCTTTACACCGGTGCGTTCGAAGATTCCGGCCTCGTCGTACAACGCGTAGTCCGAAACCCCGCGCTTGTTGTAGAGCACCTTGATGTACGGATCTTCGACGAGCTGATAGCTGTCGCGGTCGCCGGTGACGATGATGACGTCTTGCTTCGCATCGCGTGCTTGGGTTGCGAGCGTTGCCAAGATGTCGTCGGCTTCGAACCCCTCGAGCTCAAGTACGGGAATCGCCATTGCGTCGACGACCTCGCGCACGAGCCCCATCTGCTGACGCAAGATGTCGGGTGCTGCCTCACGGCCAGCTTTGTATTCGGGGTTTCGTTCATGGCGGAACGTTGGCTTGGGTAGGTCGAACGCAATAGCCACTCCGCTGGGGTCGTGATCGCGCATCAGGTTGATCAGCATCGACGTAAAGCCGAATACTGCGTTGGTGACCTGTCCGGACGCGGTTGCCATGTCGGTCGGCAGCGCAAAGAACGCTCGGTAGGTCAGCGAGTTTCCATCGATTAAGAGCAAAGGCTTGGACACGCGCGAGAGACTACCCTCGTCATGGCAGCGGTTGGACATCCGCGGGAGGCACCACACACGATGAAGGTTGGCCAGAGGAACCTGATCACCGATGTACCCGGCATTCTCGTTGGGCATGCGGCTGACCCGGTGCTGAAGTCCGGTTCCACCGTGCTCACCTCTACTGCACCATTTGTTGCAGCCGTCGACGTTATGGGCGGGGCCCCCGGTACGCGCGAGACCGATGCGCTCGCTCCCGACCGGCTCGTCAATGCGGTCGACGCCCTCGTGTTGTCGGGAGGCTCGGCCTACGGGCTCGACGCAGCCTCTGGCGTTAGCGATGCGCTTCGTACCGACGGGCGGGGCTATGCAGTGGGTCCAGCGGTCGTTCCCATCGTGCCCGCAGCGATCATCTTCGACCTGCTCAATGGCGGGGACAAGGCGTGGACCGAGAATCCGTACCGCGCTCTTGGCGACCAGGCCTATCGCAACCGTTCCGACACGTTCCCTCTCGGACGGGTTGGCGCCGGGTTTGGCGCACTCACCGCGTCGCTACAAGGCGGGCTCGGTTCGGCATCGCTCGTACTCGACGAAGGCACGACGGTCGGGGCACTCGTCGTCGCGAATCCACATGGCGATGTGGTCGAGCCACGTACCGGATCGTTTTGGGCGGCACCGTTTGAAATTGGCGACGAATATGGCGCATTTGGGCCCGTGAGCGCTCACGATGCTTTGGCCACTCCACAGAATCACAAGATGGAAGCGTTCGAGGCTGCCGCCAACACCACGATCGCCATCGTTGCGACCGATGCTCGTCTCGACAAGGCCCAGCTCACGCGCATGGCGGTCGCCGCCCAGGACGGCATGGCTCGGTCGATCGTTCCGTCGCATACCCCGTTCGACGGGGACCTCATCTTTTCGGTCTCGACGTCGGGGCGCGATGTCAGCGACCCCGCGACAGGTCCGCTCCATATTGGACATGCCGCAGCGGTGTGTCTGTCCCGGGCGATCGCTCGAGCGATCTATGAGGCACAGCCAGAACCCGGCGACACCTTGCCGACCTGGTCGCAGCGTTGGGGTGCTGCGAAAAGTTAGGACTCGGGTACGAGTTCGCCCGCGAGAATGGCTTCGGCGACCTCGCGCATCGACCGCCGACTGCCCATGGCCGACGTCTGAACAAAGCGGAACGCGTCGTTCTCCGACATCGAGAAGTTGTCCATCAACGAGCCCTTCGCCCGGTCGACGAGCTTTCGGACCTCGAGTTGATCGGTGAGCGTCTCGTTGTCCTCAGCCAGGGCGATCGCTTCTCGATGACGCGCCAGCGCCATCTCGATCGCCGGCACCAGGTCGCTGCGCTGCCACGGCTTGACCAGGTATGCCATCGCGCCGGCTTCCGCCGCACGTTCGACGAGCTCGCGTTGCCCAAACGCCGTCAGAATAAGAACAGCTGCCGCCCGATTCGCCACGATCTCTCGTGCGACCTCGATGCCATCGAGGCCAGGCATTCGAACATCGAGAATGGCCAGGTCGGGACTGACCTCGTCGATGAGGCGCAAGGCGTCATCGCCACGGCCCGTTTCGGCCACGACGTCGTACCCCTCCTCGCGGAGGGTCTCGACGAGGTCGAGGCGAATTATCGCTTCATCTTCAGCTACGAGAATCCGAGGAGCGCTCATGAACCCATCATTTCGTCTAACAGTTGGTCCTGGCGAGTTTCCAGCAAAGAGATTCGTTCTTCAAGCTCAGTGTGGTGTCGCCGCATCTTCTCAGCATGCCGGGATGCTTCGTAAAACTCTTGTTCTGCGAGCGGGGTTTCCGACGCCATCGCACGAATTCGGGCCTCGTCGGCCTCGTCGGTCAAGTGCTCGAGCTGCTCTGTTGAGACCCGATGCTCTTCGTGGGCGCGCTTGAGTTCGTCTCCGTTCTCTCGAAGTTTCCGCTCAATCATTGACCGCTTCACAACGGCCAGTCTACGAGTGGCGTCAAATCGGTCGGCGACCGAGCGCCCGGACAGCAGCCATTCACCCCGAATTGGGCCGCGTACGTCGGTAAAAGCGCACGAAGTGCCGCTATCATCTCTTTGCGATCCAGCCCGGATGGCGGAATTGGCAGACGCGATGGATTCAAAATCCATTGTCCGAAAGGGCGTGTGGGTTCAAGTCCCACTCCGGGCACAGAAGCGCTTCTTCGATAGTCGTGTAGACGTCGTCGGAAGCTGTGACATATTCATCGGTCGGTTACCGGCGGGTAATTGGCCGGGGCGAAGTGGCTGGCATAGCGTGGACGCCTACTGCGCTACCGCCCGCGCATGTGAGGTGATTTGATGATCGTGTTCATGTATCCCGGCCAGGGCTCTCAAGTCCCTGGCATGGGGTCACCGTGGAAGGACCATCCCTCGTGGGAACTGGTCGCCGAAGCGAGCGAGGTCGCCGGACGCGACGTTGCTGACCTCCTGCTCAACGCGGATGCCGAAACACTCAAGCTGACCCGCAACAGTCAGCTCACAACCTTCGTCCTTTCGATGGTCGTGTTCGACGCTATAACGCGAGTCGGGGTCGAAGCAGCGGGCCACGCTGGTCACAGCCTCGGCGAATACTCGGCGCTCACCGCCGCAGGCGTGCTCGATTTCTCCGACGCAGTGCGCTTGGTGAGCGAACGCGGCGATGCAATGCAGTCAGCCGCCGATGAACAGGACGGCACGATGGCTGCAGTACTGGGGCTCGACGACGACCAGGTCGACATCGCGTGTGCACGAGTGCCGGGCGACGTTTGGGTTGCCAACTACAACGCTCCCGGCCAAGTCGTGATCGCCGGCGCTCCTGTAGCGGTCGAGGAAGCAGGGTCCGTCGCAAAGGAACTTGGGGCGAAACGTTCGATGGCATTGCCCGTCGGCGGAGCATTCCACACCCCATTCATGTCACCAGCTCGCGACCGGCTTCGTAAGGCGATCGACCAGACCGAGTTCCGCGACGCCGACACGTTCGTGGTCGCCAACGTCGATGGTGCAGTGCACAGCGATGCAGGCGACTGGAACAGTCTGCTCAATGCCCAACTGTGCTCCCCCGTCCGCTGGCGCCAAACCCTGCACACGCTCGACACCTCCGGGGCAACGACCTACATCGAAGTTGGACCGGGCGGTGTTCTGACCGGACTCGTCAAGCGAACCCTTAAAGAGGCCACTCGCATCACGATCAACACGCCCGATGATGTCGACGGGCTGCTCGAATCCATCGGTAGCGCCGCCGCAACCACCCCGCCGGCGCATGAGGGCGAGCACCTGTTTGCCACCGAGCGACTGGTCGTCTCCCCCGCCGCTGGGGTGTTCACCCCCGATGCGGCGATCGAGAACGGTATGGCGATCACGAGAGGTGCCATCCTCGGCACGGTCGGTGATGTCGCTGTTCGATCGGCGTTCGCCGGTGAGGTACAGGGATTCCTCGCACTCGATGGCGAGCGAGTGACCGCTCGTCAACCAATTGCTTGGTTGCGTCAACCATGAGCATTCCAGGAAGCGGGAGTCGCATCATTGGCTGGGGAGCGAACCTCCCCGAGAAAGTTTTGACCAACACCGACCTCGCCGACGGTGGTCTCGATACCTCCGACGAGTGGATCTATGAGCGCACGGGCATTCGCCAGCGCCACGTCGGCGGCACGACGAGCGAGATGTCGATCCACGCCGGACAACAGGCACTCGACATGGCTGGTGTTACCGGCCAAGACATCGACCTCGTCATCGTCGCCACGTCTACACCGGACCAGCTCATGCCCGGAACATCTGCGACGGTGCATGCCGAACTCGACATCCGCGGCGGAGCGTGCGACATGCAAGCGGTGTGCTCGGGCTTTACCTATGCGCTTATGGCCGCAAATGGCCTCATCGGCACCGGCCTCGAACGGATCTTGGTCATTGGTGCAGACACGCTCAGCGACTACGTCGACTGGGAAGATCGTGGCTCGGCGATTCTGTTCGGAGACGGCGCGGGTGCTGTCGTTCTCGAGAAGCACGATTCGGCGACCCTGCTCGGCTTCGATCTCGGTGCAGATGGCCACCATCGTCACATTGGCTACACCGATCACGACGGCAAGATCACCATGGACGGCAAGGAAGTTTTCCGTACCGCTGTCCGGGCCGTGACTCAGTCGGCAAAGAACGCCATGGCTCAAGCAGGAGTTACCGCAGACGAAATCGACTGGTTCGTTCCGCACCAGGCGAACGTCCGCATCATCGAGTCCATTGCGAACCGTCTCGGCATCCCCATGGAGAAGGCGGTCGTGACGATTCAGAACACGGCGAACAACTCGGCGGCAACGATTCCAATCGCCCTCGACACGGCGGTCCGAGACGAACGTATTCAACCCGGTGATCTGCTTCTGCTTGGCGGCTTTGGCTTCGGTATGACCTGGGCATCGGCCATCATGCGCTGGGAGCCAAATGTCTGACAACACCCCTGAGGGCACGCCACGCGTCGCCCTCGTGACCGGCGCGAACCGAGGAATCGGTCTCGCCACCGCTCGAGCATTACGCGACGCCGGATATTCGGTTGCCGCCACGTACCGCTCCACGCCGATCGACGAGCCGGGAATCACCGCAGTCCGCTGTGATGTGAACGACGCCGAGTCGGTCGACGCAGCGTTCTCCGAAGTCGAGGCTGCCCTCGGCCCGGTGACCGTGTTGATCTCCAACGCTGGTATCACCAAGGACGGCCTCGTCCTACGGATGGGCGAAGACGACTTCACGTCTGTCATCGACTCCAACCTGACCGGCGGCTTCCGGGTCGCCAAGCGTGCGGTCAAGGGCATGATGAAGGCTCGTTGGGGCCGAATCGTGTTTATTAGCTCGATCGTTGGAATCGGCGGGCAGGCTGGTCAGGCAAACTACGCAGCGTCAAAGGCAGGACTCCATGGCCTTGCTCGTTCGTTGGCGAAGGAGTTCGCCTCTCGCAACGTCACCGTCAACGTCGTCGCCCCAGGACCAATCGCTACCGACATGACCGCAGCGCTCACCGAGGATCAGCTATCGGCAATGACCGATGTTGTTCCGCTCGGCCGAATGGGCGAAGCTACAGAAATCGCGGCGGCGGTGTCGTTCTTGGCCTCCGAGGACGCTGGCTATATCACCGGAACCGTGTTGCCCGTCGACGGCGGCATGGCAATGGGGCTCTAGATCCGCCTCGATGCCCTGGGGCGCTACGACAAATCCGTTGTAGCTGTGGTGACCCAACAAATCGTTCGCCGTATAGGCTCTACCAACCTGCAATTCAGGAGAAAATGCAATGAGTGATGACAATTTCGCACGATTCCAGAAGGTCGCCGTTGAGGTGCTTTCCGTGGAAGCCGACAAAGTGACCATGGAGGCATCGTTCGCCGATGATCTCGATGCGGACAGCCTCGACCTCGTGGAGCTCGTTATGGGCCTCGAAGAGGAATTTGACGTTGAGGTAGAGGAAGAAGAGCTTGAAGGAATCGAGTCCGTGAAGGGCGCCTTCGAACTCATCACCAACAAGCTGTAATGAACTTTCGTCGAGTCGCTGTTACCGGCGTCGGTGTCGTTGCTCACTGTGGCATCGGCAAGGACGCCTTTTGGAAGGGTCTGCAAGGCCCTGTCGAAGATGTCGAACGTAGGGTTCATGATTTTGACCCCGAGCCATATTTCGAGAACCCCAAGGATGCACGCCGTACCGATAGGTACGCACAGTTTGCATTCGCTGCGGCTCACGAAGCGCTTGAACAAGCGGGCGACATCGACGCAGCACCGACTCGCCGTGGCGTGTTTTTGGGCACCGGAATCGGTGGCCTAACAACACTCGAAGATCAGATCATCAATCGGTACGAGAAGGGCGAGCGACGTGTTTCGCCGTTTCTCGTACCGATGATGATGGCCAACGCTGCCGCTGGTGGCTTGTCCATGAAGTACGGCTGGCAAGGTCCAGCCGAAAACACCGTGACCGCATGTGCTGCGGGAACACACTCGATCGGCAACGCTGCGCGGTGGATCGCCACCGATCGCTGCGATGCTGTTCTCGCTGGTGGTTCCGAAGCGGCGTTCACTGTGACGGCGCTCGCCGGTTTCCGCAACATGACGGCCTTGTCGCCGAACAACCGCTCGATGCCATTCGACGCTAACCGCAACGGTTTCGTCATGGCCGAAGGCGCGGCGGTTCTCGTCCTCGAAGAATGGGACCGCGCCGTTGCCCGCGGTGCAACGATCCTCGCCGAAGTACTCGGTGCGGCATCGACCGCCGATGCCCACCACATCACGGCCCCCTCCCCCGGAGGCGTAGGCGCCGTGAACTGCATGGAGCTGTCGCTCGCCGATGCCGGCCTCAGCGCTGAAGACATCGTGCATATCAACGCTCATGGCACCTCGACACCTCTCAACGATGCTGCCGAGGCCGAAGCCATCAACAAGGTCTTTGGGGGCTCCACCCGTCCCGTCGTCACCTCCACAAAGGGTGTGACCGGGCATGCGCTCGGCGCAGCAGGTGCGATCGAAGCCGCCGCAATCGTGCTGGCGATGGAACATGAGCTCATCCCGCCAACGGTTGGACACGAGGTCGACGATCCAGAAATGCCCGAGATCGACCTCGTCGTCGGTGAAGCTCGCCCATGGACACCTGGCCCATCGATGTCGAACAGCTTTGGATTTGGCGGCCACAACGGCACGCTCATTCTCGGCCCCGGAGCGTAGCGACCCCACGCTGGCCTGCCAGCTGATGCAGAACCCGATCGTGATAGGTCGCGATTCGTGCCTTCACCGTTGACCTCGGCGAGCCGATCAAAGCGTATGGAACAAAACCCGTGGGTCACCCACGACTCGGTCACCACCTATGACAACCCGTGGATTGCCGTTGAGCACAGCACGGTGACGACCCCTGGTGGCTCTGATGGCATCTATGGAGTCGTTCGGTTCAAGAATCTCGCCGTCGCCGTTGTTCCAATTGACGAGCACGACCACACATGGCTCGTCGGGCAGTATCGGTATCCGCTCGACACCTACAGCTGGGAGGTACCCGCTGGCGGATGTCCGCAGGGCGAATCGGTCGAGAACACCGCACGGCGCGAGCTGACCGAGGAGACCGGACTCGTCGCCGAAACGCTCACGCCGGTCTTTGGGAACGTGCACCTATCGAACTCGGTAACCGACGAAACGGCGTTCGCCTTCGTCGCCACCGGGCTCACGATGACCACGTCGGCTCCTGAAGACAGCGAAGAGCTCGCCGTCCGTCGGCTGCCCGTCGACGACGCGATTCAGATGGTGCTCGACGGTCATATCACCGACGCTTTCACCGTTATGACCTTCCTGCGGATCCACGCCGACCGCTGCGCTTCGTAGACCCCATCCTTTTCGATAAGTCGCTTTATCTCGCCGGTTCCGAAGCCGACAACACCTACATGGCTTCTCCATCGCGACCTGTGTGGCGCTCTCTCGTGCTGATGACCGCTCTCCTTCTCGGCGCGTGTGGTTCGTCAACCCCAGACAGCATTGCCTTCGTCGAATCCGAAGAGGGCCAGTCGATCGACACCGAGGCTTCCCCGGTGAGCACTGCAGCATTGTTCGATGACGGTGAGCTCGACCTCGTGGCCTTTCATGCGCGTTGGGTCTGTGAGCTCCAGCGTCGCACGTTCCCCGAGCTCAGCGGTGTTGATGAGGCGCTGAACGAAACACTCATCGGGGCTGGCCTCGACCGCGAAACCTACGACGGCTTCCTCATCGATCTCTCAGAGTCTCAGGATCTGCGCGATGCAGTCCTCGAGCGCTACACCGAGAGTTGTCTCGGCTAGCGCTGTAAACACACCGGCCGACTTAGCTTTCGGCTGCCGCCTGAAGAACGTCGTCAGGCATATCGAAGTTTGCATAAACATCTTGGACGTCATCGTTGTCATCGAGGATGTCGATCATGTTCAAGATGGCCTTCGCATCGGACGGACTGGTGATCTCGACCGTCGAGGTCGGCAACATGGTGAGATCGGCGCTCTCGAACGCAACACCGTTTTCCTCGAGGGCATCGCGAAGGCCGTTCAGGTCGGTTGGCTCGCAAGTGAGACGCCACGTATCGCCCTCATCGACGAGATCGTCGCCACCATGTTCGAGTGCAACCATCATGAGTTCGTCCTCGTCGAGCGAGCGGTCGAGGGTGATCACACCCTTACGTTCGAACTGCCATGCAACCGCTCCAGGCTCTGCCATCGAGCCGCCGTTCTTGGTGAACAGCGAACGCATATCGGCACCGGTTCGGTTGCGGTTGTCGGTGAGAACCTCGACGTACAGCGCAACCCCCGCGGGTGCGTAGCCCTCGTAGGTGATCGGCTCGTAGTTGACCCCTTCGAGCTCGCCCGTGCCACGCTTGATGGCTCGTTCGATCGTGTCGAGCGGGACCGACGAGTCTCGCGCCTTTTGATACATCGTGCGCAACGTTGCGTTGGCATCCATGTCGCCACCGCCTTGGCGTGCGGCAACTTCGACCTGCTTAATGAGCTTCGCGAAGAGCTTGGCCCGCTTCTTGTCGGCGGCGCCCTTCTTGTGTTTGATT
>CALBVK010000449.1 GCA_937969345.1 uncultured Acidimicrobiales bacterium | reverse complement strand
GCAATGGCCAGCACCCCAACGAGGGACAACAGCCGCCGACGGCTCCTGGCCGCTTCACGACGCTCAAGCTCACGCTCGGCTTCCTCGGCCTCCAATTTCGCCGCGCTTGCGTTGAGGTACCCAAGCTCAGCATGATTGAGACGCAGATTCGACGCTTGCTCCCACGTTCGGAACTCGGCCAGACGTGCCGCGGGCAACAGATAGGTCGGCTGCTCTCCAGCCAGTTGCCATTCCTTCAACGCCACCATGAGTGATGCGTGACGGCGTAGGTCCTCGCGACTCTCATCGATCCACTGCTCGAGCATCGGCCAGGACGTCAACAGCGCCTCGTGTGCAACCTCGACGGTCGGTGCCCCCGTCAAACGGTCCGAGTCAAATGAGAGCAGTCGATGTGCTCCAAGTCTGGCGATCGCCGACTGCATTGTCGCCGTGTCGACGCCGAGCGAAGCAATCTCGCGGGCTGCCACCCGGCGTCGAGTTCGTTGATTTTGGTCCCCAACAGAAACCAGACGAAGCAAGAGCTGCCGAGTGGCGTCTTGCTCGCCATCGTTCAACTCGTGATACAGCTCATCTGCGCGCCGCTGAAGCGCTCCGGCAATTCCGCCCATTGCTCGATAGCTGGCCGTGAGAAGCGCGTCTCCCGAACGACGATCGAACAATTCGGTCATCGTGTACTGGAACAACGGAAGCGCTCCTGGCTGATTCCCCACATCGGCGATGAGCTGACCGAGCAGCGATGATTCGACACTGACACCAACTTCTTGTGCTGGTCGAACAGCGGCCGCTTCGAGCTCTTCGGCCGTCAACGCGGTCACATTGATGATCCCGTTGCCCAACCGAGCCCCGAACTTCGGGTGTTCTAAGGGCCGCCCGTAGAAGTCGGCTCGGAGGGTCACCACAACCGTAAGGCGGCCGTGCGCGTCGTCGAGGGCGGTGACCAAGTTCGTCAGGAACGCTCGGCGAACGTCGACATCCTCGACCATCGTGAACAGCTCCTCGAACTGATCGATCACGAGAACCAGGTGCGAAGTCTCGTCGGGCAGGACTCGAAACACCGATCGGAGGATTCCCGCATCCGGGTCCTGCAATTGCTCAGACAGGCTCGCTGGAGCGTTGATGGTCGTCCGCAAGAGCGCAGCCTCGAGTTCGGCGAACGGATGGCTACCGGGCGTCATGCTGGCGACGAGCCACTCGCCCGACCCCTCAATGGCACCTTTTGCCAGCGCAGGAAGGAGCCCGGCACGTACAACGCTCGACTTACCCGAACCGCTTGCTCCGACGAGCGCGAGAAGCGACTGACCGGACCCGACGCCCCGCAAAAGGTCGGCGATGAGTGCGTCGCGACCAAAGAAGGATTGGGCATCGTCACCATCGAACGGCTGCAGCCCCTTGTACGGGTTGTGGGCGTGGACGGCTCGATCGAGTCGCACGCCGGGCGTCTTGCTGGACCCCTGGATTCGGTCGTCGTGCAACAGAATCTGCTCTTCGAGCCGGAGCAGTGTCGGCGTTGGCTCAATCCCCAGCTCCTCCCCGATGTGAGAACGGAACCGGCTCATGGCACGCAACGCATCGGCAGGACGGCCAGCTCGGTACAACGCGAGCATCTGGTGGGTGACGAGACGTTCCCGCAATGGGTGTTCTTCTCGTAGCGACTCGAGCTCGCTCACGAGTTCACCCGATAGTCCACAGGCCAGGTCGGCGGCGATCCGCTCCTCGATCGCCCCTATACGAGTTTCAGCGAGCCGAGTTCGCTCAGCGTGAACGAAATCATCGTAGAGAAACTCCTCGTACGCACTGCCCTTCCAGAGGCAGAGCGCGTCGCGCAATACCTCCGAGGCCCGCTTGGGGTCGTGGGCCACCAGTTCGCGTGCGCTGTCGCTGAGCCGCTCAAACTCGGCAACATCGAAGTCCATAGGATCCACCTGGAGGACGTAACCGGGCTCCTGCGTCTGCAAGATCGACGCCTCGCCGCGCAAACGTTCGGGTTCGAGCGCAGATCGCAACCGGGAGACGTATACCTGAAGCGTCGCCTTACGATTCGCTGCGTCCTCCTCGCCCCAAAGCGTGTCGAGGATCTCGTCAGTCGAAACAACGGTGTTGCCGTTGAGCAAGAGAAGCGCGAACAGGCGCCGTTGCTTCATGGCCCCGAGATCGACCTCTTCGCCATCGCGAAATACCGAAACTGGGCCAAGTGCTTGAAACTTCATGGTGTCCACGCCTACACCTCGCAACTTTCACGCCACTTAACTCCCGATCACCCGCCTGGAGCAAGTCCAGTGAAAGACCGCGTGGTCACCGTGTCCCACATCGAAACAACTCGATGCAAACAAAGGACACGAATCATGAACATCGCACACGCCTCATTCAACGCTCCAGTGCAGAACTCCCTCACTCGGCGCATCTCTACCGTCTCGGCGGGGATCCTGCTGGCCGGAGCGCTCGTCGTCGGGACGCCAACTGCCTCCCCGGAGCGCACCCATGCTGACCTCAGCGGCGTCGCCGCATGGGCGCAAACAAATGGGCTGAGCGGCCTCTCACCGGCCAGCGCAGCCCCGATAAACGTTGTCGCAAGCCAGACCGGTGTCGCCGAGTGGGCTATCGAGAACGGACTGAGCGGCCTCTCGCCAGCCAGCGTGGGCCCGGTCAACAACTAGTGGGCGGATAGCACGGAGATCGATCAATCTCTGTCACACTGGAACTGATGCGGCGACTACTCGGTTTGGTCTTGGCCTTGGGCCTCTGTGCTTCCGCCTGCGCGAGTACGGGCGACGCTGCCGAGGTGGCCGCGCCGGAGACGACAGCGTCGGCACCGGATACAACCTTGCCGGAAACGACTACGACCACTCCCGAGACAACCGTTCCGCCGGAAACCGAACCGGTAGTCGAGACCACAACCACCACGGAAGCGGCGGCGACGGCCACAGCGCTCGTCGAGACCGCCGAGGTACCTGCCGACGACAATGCCGGCGTCGTGGGCCAGCAGGTCGATCTCTCGGGCGACTCCGACCTCGTCTTATGGTTCTGGGCCCCCTGGTGACCACATTGCAAAGCAGCAGCTCCTGCGGTCGCAGAGCTTCAACTCCAGCACCCTGATGTCGCCTTCGTCGGCGTTGGTCTCGATGGCACCACCGCCGAGCTCGACGAGTTCGTAACGGCTCAGGGCGTCGAATCCATCGTCCATATCACCGACGACACGCACGCAGCCGAAATCGACCAGCTCTTTGCCGAGTACAGCGTGAATGCAGTTCCCACCTTCGTCGTCATTCAGGGCGGCGGCGAATCCCGGCTACGAAGCGGCTGGAACGAGTCACAACTTCGCGACGATATCGACTGGCTCGAGAGCACCTAACCGCTAGCGGGCGATACCTCTTGTGGCTGAGAGCCCTGCGCCAGCGAAGGCCACAACGCCAACGAGCAACGCCACTTGAATCGACGCGAACTCGGCAACCGCACCGAGCAACAACGCGCCCACAAGCTCGCCAATCGATGTGGTTTGGCCCATCAGCGAATGTACCGTCGCCCGCACTTCCGTTGGAGCGTCACGATTCGCCCAGCCTTCGAGCACCGGCCATAGAGCTTCGCGAACGCTGTCCTGCATCATGTAACCAATCGCGATCACCACGACGATGTTGGTGATCGCCGCGATAAACCCGCCGACGGTCGCGACTGCCAACAAGGCAACCGCAAGCCTCGCTACGCCGCGGCCGCGCTCGAGGTATCGAGACGCAGCCGCATTCACGACGAGACCGGCCAGCGCAAGGATGAAGAACAATACGCCGAGCACGACAAGCGAATCACCCGCAGCCGCAGAGTCGGCCCCGGTGTTGTCCAAAAAGTGCTTGAAGCCGAGGCGGTCGAAGCCCTCGGCGCCGAGATCGAGCAACAAGATGACGACGACGAGCACCCGAAGCCGCGGTCGACCCCGAACGACCGTCAGACCTTCACGAAAGATGTCGAGAAACCCGCGCCCGGTGTCTTTCCCCGGCGTGAAGTGCTCCTCGGTCATCACGACGTAGAAGTACAGCCCGAGCAGTAGGTACGCGACGCCCATCATGGCCCCTGCCCACCGGATCGATGTCAGCACACCGACCGCGATCGTGACCGGCAGCGTCAAGAGCGAAACCGCAATTCCAAACCGATGGCGTCGCAGGAGCAGCCGCTCGATGTCATCGTCATCGAACGTACCGATGCCCTTGAGTTCGTCGGTGACCCACGCGGTGTCCGCGCCGCTGCGAAAGGTCCAACCAACGCCGACGAGCATCTGCGCTGGGAGGATGACCCAGTAGTTCGTACTCGCGACACTCCACAAGAAGCTGATGCCCATCAGCACTTGGGCAATTACCAGCGATCGCTTCCGCGATTGCAGGTCGGCCACCACGCCAGTTGGCGTCTCGGCGAGCAGCACCGACGCTTCGAGCACAATGCCCAACAGCACGAGCTCAGCTGGACCGAGCTCGAGCTCGACGATCCAAAAGACCGTGAGCACCAGCCAGAAACCCCATTCGATTCCTTCTGCAACACCGAACCCCCGGACGAAGAGTCGTGCCGGATCAGTTCGGCGAGACGTCATTTCGTGAAGTTCTTCCAGTACTGACTTGGACGGGGGCCCACCTGTCCCTGGTACTTGGATCCAATGATGCCCGAGCCATAGGGGTTGTCGGCTGCGGTCGTCATCTGCATGAAGCTCACCTGGCCAACGCGCATGCCGGGGTACAACGTGATCGGCAGGCTCGCGACGTTGGAGAGCTCGAGGGTGATCTGCCCATCCCAACCAGCATCGATAAAGCCCGCTGTTGAATGGATGAGCAACCCGAGACGACCGAGGCTCGACTTGCCTTCGAGTCGTGCAACAAGATCGTCGGGGAGCGCGATTCGCTCGAGTGTCGACCCGAGCACGAACTCGCCAGGATGCAAGATAAATGGGTTGTCATCGGAGGCCTCGACCGGCTCGGTGAGGTCCGAGAGATCTTGCTTGACGTCGATCAGGCCGCGCGTGTGGTTGCGGAACACGAGGAAACGATGGTCGAGGCGGACGTCGACCGACGACGGCTGAACTGCAGTCGCATCGATTGGATCGATGGCGATGGTGCCGGCGTCAAGATGTTCACGAATACTGCGGTCGCTCAAGATCACGGGAGAACTCTATCCCTCCCTCCGGCGGGCGTTGCACGCAGAGCGATCTTGGCGAGCCTCGTTAACGGTGTTGATCGATCAGAATCGGGTTTCCATCGGGATCGACCATCGAAAACGACGCTGGCCCCGATTCGCTGTCCTGGGTTGTGTCGTCGTCGATGCTCAAACCCGCGTCGATGTAGGCATCGCGCAACGCACGGATGTCGGTGAAACCCTCGATTTCCGAGGTGTCGTTCGCCCAGCCGGGGTTGAACGTGAGCATGGGCTTGTCGAACATCCCCTGAAACAGCCCAATGATCACGGGGCCGTTCATCAAAATTGCCCAACTCTCCTCGTCGCCACCAGTGACGGCGAATCCCAACCTGCTGTAGAACTCGGTCGATACCGCAAGATCAGCAACCGGAAGGCTGATCGAAAAGGCACCCATGGATGAAGCGTTCGTAGATACGGTCATCTCTGAGTTCTAGCAAAAGAGTCGTGAACAAGTTCTGAAACAACGCGCCGTGGAATGCCGCACCAAAGACACGCTGTTTACGCTCGACATATGGCCATTCGTCTCATCGCTGGAATCGTCCTGCTCGCAGGTCTCGTCGTCCTCGCCCTCGTTGGCTTTGGGGGCGGCCAAGATGACACCACGTCGGTCGACGTCGTAGCGGACGCAGCGACGAGTGAGAGCGCCACCGACGACTCCACGATGGACACAACAACGACCACGACCGAAGCGCTCGAGGTCGCTCCCGAGAACTACGGCCCGCGCAAGGACCTCGTCAACCTCGACGGATGGCGAAACACCGACAACACCTCCATCGATGACTTCAACGGCAAGGTTCTCCTCGTCGAAATGTGGACGTTCGGCTGCAGCAACTGCAAAGCCCGGATCCCCCACAACCAAGCGCTCTACGCAGCGACGAGCCGGGACGACTTCGACATCATTGGCGTGCACGCTCCCGAATTCTCCTTCGAAGCCGAAATTCCAAACATCGAAGATGCAATCGAACGACTCGGTGTCACCTGGCCCGTCGCAATCGACACCAACAAAGAGAACTTCCGGGCCTGGCAAGAAGGCGGCCGACGCTTTTGGCCACGCACCTACGTCATCGACCAGAACGGCGACATTCGATACGACCATATTGGTGAAGGTCGTTACGAAGAGCTCGCACAGACCGTGCAATATCTCATCGATAACCCGCCACCAACGGCCTCGTGATCGACACGCTTCTCGAAGGCGTCGAGAGCATGCGCCTTCCGTGTAGCTGGGTACTGCTCATACCCGCGGCCGCCATCACCATCTTCGGCAGGCGTCGCACACCGCTCGTTATCTCGGTGTTCGTCGCCGTCGCAACGCTCATTGCGTGGGTGCGCTTTGCCGGTTGGTGGTTCGAAACCCCCAGGGGCATCGTGCAAATAGCGGTCGGGCTGCTCGTCATGGCAGCTGCTGCGGTTGCGTGGAAGCTCGACCGTGGTATTTCCGACGCAGCGGCCTCTGCCATCACCGCCGTTGTTGCGGTGTGGGCGTGGATTCCGTGCGTCGGCCCCGAATTGGCCGACATCCTCAACGGCGCTCGTCGCGAACCCCTTGCTCACCTCGGAGGAACCGTGTCGTTCTTCCTCGGCTTGCTCCTGCCATTCATCTCCATTGCTGCCGCCGGTGTGGCCTTCCCGAAACTGCAGGAGAAGCTGGCGCACCGAGCCATCGTCACCGGCGGCGCGATCGTCCTCGGCCTGGTTGGGCTGCTTTTTGTGACGACCCTCTACGACGATCTCTCCTCGGCACTGTTCCGAATCAGCGAGTTCTAGACCCACGAACCCGGCAGCGCCGCAATGCTGGGCCAAACGGCCCAAATCTGCACACACATCTCAATCTCGACACCAAAACGCTCGATCTGTGTCTTATGCGATTCTTCACCACGGTCACCCCAGCTGGACGCCTCGAATACTTCTTCGTCGCCATCGTGCTGAACGTCATTGTGTATGCGTCCGTCATTCTCCTCTTCGAGCTCACCGTCGACCCGGTCACGCGAGAGATCAGCTACGCGGCGGACAAGCTGGCGCTTATGGCGTTCATCTACGTTGGCTTCCTGTTTCTCGCCGTCATTAACGTCCTTCGCCGAATGAAGGATCTACACATGAGCGCCGGATGGGTCGTCCTGCTTTTCGTGCCCGTCGTCAACCTCATCTTCCAGCTCATGCTGCTGCTCTCCAGCGGAGTCTCGAGCGACACCTACACCCCGTTTGGCGACAACCCATACGACCCAGACTCATGGGTTCCGCCAGCTCCAGCTTCCGGCACTGGTGGACCAGCCGTGACCTTCCGAGGGCAAGCGCTATTGCTGCCCGGAGAAGAAGAACAAGCCGCATAGTTCCCGAGCGCTACGAGGCGCTCTCTTGAGCACTGCAACCCATATGCCGCGAGTGCCTGCTAACAAGAGCAGGTGACACTCTCCCGACGTGAACTGCTCGCCGCAGGACTTGGTCTGACAGCTGCTGCCTGCACCAACCAGCCCGACCCGCTCGCGACGCCAGCCACGGACACGACCCCAACGAGCTCGCCGGCGACAACGCAGGCACCAACGACCACTACACAACCAACTCCGGTCGCCGCTCCTGCTTTCGACGGATCTTCGCCCTTTGCCCTCGGGGTCGCCTCCGGAGACCCCGACTCGACATCGGTCATCCTGTGGACCCGATTGTTGACCTCGGCCGAGCAGGTGCCGACCGGCCTCGACTACACCGTCGCCCTCGACATCGCGCGAGATCAGAACTTCACTGACCTGGTCCACAGTTCCGTCCACGAGGCACCGGCCGCACTTGGGAACAGCGTTCATGTGCTTGCGACCAACCTCGAACCCGACAGCTGGTATTGGTATCGATTTCGCGCCGGCGAGCACACCTCCGCCATCGGCCGAACTCGGACGGTTCCGGCCTCTGGCGACACCACCCTTCGGTTCGGATTCTCGTCGTGTCAGAACTGGGAGAGCGGAGCGTACGCAGCTCACCGTCACCTCGCCGACGCTGACCTCGACCTGTTCGTCTGGCTGGGCGACTACATCTACGAATACGGACCGGGTAATGGCGGCGTAGTCAGCTCCGCCGGCGAGCGGGTTCACAACTCGCCCGAGGTCACGACACTCGACGGATATCGGTCTCGCTATGCGCTGTACAAATCGGATCCTCACCTCCAAGCCCACCACGCTGCGAGGCCATGGCTCATCACGTGGGACGACCACGAGGTCGACAACAACCACGCAGGCTTTGCCACCGAAGACGACCAAGACCGCGCCGCATTCGAACAACGACGGCTCGCTGCGCACCAGGCCTGGTGGGAGAACATGCCAGTTCGCCTCGACCCCCCGAGCCCCGAAGGCGACTTCACGATCTACCGATCGACGTCGTGGGGTTCCCTCGTCGACCTGCACCTGCTCGATGGTCGCCAGTACCGAGACCCTCAGCCAACCGATGGTGAACCGCTAATCCTGCCCGGTGTCGGTGACCTCGGCGTTCGCCTCCTGGGCCCTACAGCGACCGACCCCACTCACACCATGCTCGGAGTCGAACAACGGTCGTGGCTCGAGCAACAGGTTGCGGCATCCACCGCGACCTGGAACGTGCTCGGAAACCAGGTCTACATGCACGGGCTCAACGCATTTCCCGGCGACGTACCAGCCACTAACACCGATACCTGGGACGGCTACTTCGGCGAGCGAAAGGCCCTGCTCGAGACCTTGACCGCGACCTCGGACAACCTCATTGTGCTGAGCGGCGACTTCCACGCGGCCTCTGGCGGCGACGTTCGTGCAGACCCATTCGACCCTGAAACTCCGGTGATTGCCACAGAGTTCATGGCACCTGCAATCAGCTCCGCCTTCCCGGAAAGCTTACGCAATCTCGCACCGCTCGTTCTCGGCATAAACCCACAGGTTCGGCACTTCACCCCGGAGAATGGGTTCATGGTCTGCGAGGTGACGAGCACGGCGTGGACGACCGAAATTCACCTCCTCGACGACCGAACCAGCGAGTCTTCAGCGATTGCATTGAACACCACATTGCGAGTCAATGCCGGGGCACCCGGGATTGCGTCCATCTCCTGACTACTGTGTTGCCATGTTGCATTCGGGTCGTCGTCCAAACGTGCTTTGCATGGTTCTCGCAGGTGGAGAAGGCAAGCGCCTCATGCCGCTCACTGCGCAGCGTGCAAAGCCTGCCGTGCCCTTCGGCGGCCGCTACCGGCTGATCGATTTCGCAATCTCCAACCTGGTCAACTCCGGGTACCGAAAGATCGTCGTTCTCACCCAGTACAAGTCCCATAGCCTCGACGTTCACATCTCCCGAACGTGGAGCCTCTCCACAGAACTCGGCAACTATGTGACCACCGTTCCGGCACAGATGCGCCGCGGCCCACAGTGGTTCACCGGCTCGCTCGACGCGATCTACCAGAACTTCAACCTCATCGATGATGAGCGCCCAGAGAACATCATCGTCTTTGGCGCCGACCACATCTACCGGATCGATGCTCGCCAAATGCTCGACGCGCACCTCGCCGGCGGCAAGGGAGCAACGGTCGCCGGCATCCGAGTTCCGATCGAAGAAGCAAATCAGTTCGGAGTCATCACGATTGGCCCAGACTCGAACAAGATTCTGCGGTTCGACGAGAAACCCGAAAACGCACAAGGGCTACCGGACTCACCGGGCGAAGTCCTCGCGTCGATGGGCAACTACATCTTCTCGACCGAGATGTTGATGGACCTCGCCTCCGACGACGCCCGCAAGGATGGCTCCAAACACGACATCGGCGGTGACCTCATCCCCGAGCTTGTCAGCAAGGGCGAAGCCAACGTCTATGACTTCACCACCAACGTCGTCCCTGGCGACACCCAGGACAACTCGCACTATTGGCGAGATGTCGGAACGCTCGACTCCTACTTCGCCGCCAACATGGACCTGGTCCAGCCGGAGCCGATCTTCAACCTCTACAACCCGAGCTGGCCGATCTTCAGCTATAGCCGCAACCTACCTCCAGCCAAGTTTGTTGCCGATTGGAGATCGGGCGACCCAACGGTCATCAACTCGATCGTGAGCACTGGCGTGATCGTTTCGGGCGCTCGCGTGTCGAACTCGGTCGTCTCGGTGGGGAGCCACATTCACCACGGCGCCGACCTGGAGAACGTCGTCCTGCTCGACGATGTAACCGTCGGACCCGAGACTGTGCTGCGGAACTGTGTTATCGACAAGAACGTGATCGTTCCTGCCGGTGTTCAGATCGGTGTGGATCCCGTCGCCGATGCCGAGCGCTACACGGTGAGCGACGAAGGAATCGTCGTCATCGCCAAGAACTCCATGGTCAACTAGGTCATCGACGGCAAAGCTGACAGCGGACGTTACTCGCCAATGCCAGCGAGATCTTGGGTGAGCTTCGGCGACCCATCCTCTGGAGCGATCAAACAGATCACTTCTCGATCGCCGCGCTCCCAGGAGAGCTCGGTTGGCCGAACCGTGTTGATGTAGTAGATCGACTCTTCGTAAGACTTACCGACAAATGCCTCGAAACGCGAGGCGCAGCCAGTCTCGCCTTGGGCGGTCACCTCGGCGTCACCGGGGAACTCGTCGCCGGCGATCTCGAACAATGCGTAGACCTGAGCGTCGTGCGCTTCATCACACGGGATGCCGGTGAACTCGCTCACTTCCGAGGATGCGGGGATGTCGACGCAATCACCTTCTTGGACAGCATCGACGCGGACTTCGCCCGCTTCGGTGATCGTGCCGTCCTCTTCACGTGTTGTGCTATCGCCGGAACAGCCGAGCAGCAGCACGGCCATCGCTACTGTTCCCAAAAGTTGACGTCGCATGACGCACTTCCTCTCTAGTCCGCAATGGCCCAGTCGGCAGAACCCCACTGTATGTGAGACGTTGCGGTCGCTGCGATCACTGCGACCGGCGCTCCACTGCTGCCCGGTACACGTCGAGATGCTGCTGGGTTGGTTGATCCCAGCTCCAATCGATCTTCATGCCACGCTTTTGCACTGAGGTTCGCTTGCGCTTGTTGTTCCACAACGCCACCCCTCGATGGAGTGCATCCAACATGCCCAGACCGTCGATCGTGAGAGCGACCACACCGGTGCCAGTCTTTGGTTCCACGTCGATGTCGATGACGGTGTCGACCAACCCGCCAACCGGTGTGACCACCGGGATCGTGCCGTAGGCCATTGCTTGCATCTGCGCGAGGCCACACGGCTCGAACCGACTCGGCATACAGAACAGATCCGCTCCAGCGAAAATCTGGTGCGCCAGCACGAGGTCGTACCCGTCCACGAAACGGAAGACGCTCGGATACTGCTCGGCCAGGTCTCTAGCCCACAGCGACAGGCGTTCTTCGCCGCTCCCGAGTACGACGAGACGCGCTCCCATTCGCTCGAGGTAGGGCACCAAGCCCAACAAGATGTCAACGCCCTTTTGTTCAACGAGACGCGTGACAACACCGATCAACGGACCACCATCGTCTTCCCATTCAACGGTTTCGAGAAGCGCGCCCTTGTTGACAGCCTTATCGGCGATTGTGTCGCGTCCGTAGCTACTCGTGATGTGGGCATCGGTTGCCGGGTTCCACAACGTCGTGTCGATCCCGTTGCGAATGCCGATCAGATCGGATCCACGACCTGCAAGGAGCGTGTGCAGACCCGCTCCGCGCGCCGGATCGAGAATCTCCTCGGCATAATTCGGGCTGACCGCAATGACCTGATCTGCCAATCGAATCGCGCCCGCTGCCGGGTTTAGTTCGCCGTGTCGGTCGAACGCGGTACTCCGATCGGTGTCGATCGCACGAAGCCAGCCAATGTCGCCGTGCCCCTGATAACCCAGCGTGTGAATGGTGTACACCGATGGAACGTCCGTCCAAGCCAACGTCATAGCCGTATGCCAGTCGTTTAGGTGAAGAACATCGGGTTTGGTCATGTCGGTGATGGCGGCGACGGCAGCGGAGAAGCCAAAGAACCGCTGGTGATTGTCCGCCCACCCCACACCCGATGCATCGACGTACGGATGTGGGCGTGCCATGCCAGGAACGCTGACCAGGTGCACGACGCCAAGTTCGGGAGCCACGCCAGTTCGTACGGATGCTTCGCCGACCCACTCGGGAACCGAGAGTAACGAACGGGTCTCGACCTCCAACACGACATCGCCGTAGTCCGGCATCACCACGGTGAGCTCGACATCGGTCGTTGCTCGCAGTGAACGGACAAGCCCAGCGGCCGCCTCAGCGAGACCGCCGACGCGGGCAACGGGTGCCGCCTCCGCGGTCGCAAACACAACTTTCACTAGCGCTCCTAGCCGTCGTCACTACTGTCGAATGTGCACTCGACACCTGCACTATCGGCTGTAGTGGGTCACCTTGCAAGGTGACCGCAGAACTTCGTCCGCATCGATTCCTCGTCGCTCACTCAACAATCGGCGTAGACTTCACACAACAATCCAACCACCGGGGAGCTCGGGCATATGCCGGGCTGAGAGGGTGACGACAGCGTCACCGACCCGCATGACCTGAACTGGGTAATTCCAGCGGAGGAAGATGACATGATTCACCTATTTGCTCGCCCGTTGACTCGGGCGGTCGCTTCGATCGCCGCGCTTGCGTTGCTCGCCACCGCGTGCGGCGATGACACCTCGAGTGAGACGACCTCAACATGCTTTGATGAACCCTCGATCGAGGCCATCACCGACGTGAGCGCGGACGGGCTCGCCGGCACCACGATCACGCTGGCAACCCACGACTCGTTCGCGCTCAGCGACACCACGCTCGCCGCCTTCACCGACCAGACCGGAATCATCGTCGAACAAGTTGCTGTTGGCGACGCCGGTCAACTCGTCAGCCAGTCTGTTCTCACCAAGGACAACCCCACCGCCGATGTCTTGTTTGGCATCGACAACAGCTTCATGTGCCGTGGAATCGAGGCCGACCTATTCGTCCCGTACACCTCACCAGGCCTCGACGACGTTGCAGACGAACTCGAGCTCGATCCGTTCCATCGCCTTACACCTATCGACTACGGAGACGTGTGCGTCAACTACTGGTCCGATGCTCTGCCCGGGGACGCCCCTGACTCGCTCGACGATCTCATCGACCCGATCAACGCTGGTCAGTTCGTCACCGAAAACCCCGAGACCTCATCGCCGGGCTTCTCGTTCCTCCTTGCCACGATCGCCAAGTACGGCGAGGACGGCTGGGAAGACTACTGGGCCTCGCTCGTCGAGAACGATGTGTCGATCACGGCCGGATGGAGTGATGCGTACTACGGAGAGTTCATCGCCGGAGGCGGCGCTCGTTCGATCGTGACCTCCTACGCGTCAAGCCCACCAGCGGAGTTCCTCTTCGCCGATCCCCCCGTCGACGCGCCTCCAACCGGCGTGCTTCAGGACAGCTGTTTCCGTCAGATCGAGTTCGCAGGTGTTCTCAATGGCACCCCGAACCCCGAAGCAGCGGCGGCACTCATCGACTTCATGCTCAGCACAACCTTCCAGGAAGACGTCCCCCTGAACATGTTCGTCTATCCGGCCAATGGCGAGGCAGCGCTCCCGGACGCATTCGTCGAATGGGGACCACTCGTCGATGATGCGTTAACCCTCGACCCAGCGCTTATCGAGACGAACCGGGACGACTGGACCGAGCGATGGAACACCATCGTGGCCAGCTAACGCCCCAGACTTTGCGTCGGGCCGGTCTCGCGGTCGGCCCGACGGTGTTTCTCGCGTTCTTCTTCGTGTGGCCGGTGGCTCAACTGTTGTGGCGAGGGCTCTCCGACAGCAATGGCGCAATCGTCGAAACGTTCACGTCGGCATCGATTCGCTCGGTCGCCTGGT
The DNA here is from genome assembly GCA_937969345.1 of uncultured Acidimicrobiales bacterium. GTDB lineage: Bacteria > Actinomycetota > Acidimicrobiia > Acidimicrobiales > SHLQ01 > SHLQ01. Next base: position 18,268 of record CALBVK010000449.1, on the reverse strand, counting down.
TCACGTTGTGGCAGGCGGTTGCGTCGACCGTGTTGACATTGGTCGTTGCACTACCCCTTGCTGCGGTGATCGCCAATGTGAACTTCCGAGGCCGGCGCTTGGTGCAGGCGCTCGTCACCGTGCCGTTCGTCTTGCCGACCGTCGTCGTTGCCGGCGCGTTTCTCGCAACCGGCGACCGGCTCGGCGCTACCTCCGGTCCGTTCTCACTGTCGAAGTCAGTGTTCGCCATCCTCGTCGCTCACGTCTTCTTCAACGTTGCTGTGGTGGTTCGCACGGTTGGCAGCTATTGGGGGCAGCTCTCCCGAGACGACGAACACGCTGCACGCACCTTGGGCACGCCCGCCTGGCAGACGTTCTTTCGAATCACGCTCCGACGTCTCCGCCCGTCCCTACTTGCCGCGACGTCGATCGTCTTCCTCTTCACGTTCACGTCTTTTGGTGTCGTACTCATCCTGGGTGGCGCACGCCAGAGAACCATCGAGACGGAAGTCTTCCGCTATGCGATCAGCCGCACCGACTTTGCCACCGCTGCGGCGCTCTCGATCGTGCAGCTCATCGCCGTCGTAGCGCTCGTCGCACTTAACCTGCGGCTCCGGTCGTCGCTGGCCCAAAGCGACCGTCTCGCAGAGCGCGCCCGACCGGCACCCAACGGACGTACGAGCGTCCTGTCGTGGTTCACTATCGTCTCCACGATCGGGCTACTCAGCGTCCCGATCATCATCCTCGTCGAGCAGTCACTTCAGACCGGTTCGGGAATTGGATTCGACAATTACCGGTCCCTCGCTGAGCGCCCACCCTTTCTGACCGTGAGCCCGCATCGGGCGCTCGTCAATTCACTGTGGTTCGCGATCGTTGCGACGGCGATCGCGACCGTCGTCGGTGGGTGGACGTCTATTGCGATCGTCTACAGCTCGGCGAAGGTTTCCCGCCTCCTCGACATTGGGTACCTCCTGCCGCTCGGCACGTCGGCGGTGACCTTAGGTTTCGGAATTCTCATCACGTTCGATTCAGGCTGGCTCGACCTCCGTCAGTCATGGATGATCATCCCACTTACACAAGCGCTTATCGGTATCCCGTTCGTGACCCGAGCGGTTGTGCCGGTCCTTCGTTCGATCGACCCGCACCTTCGCGAAGCCGCGGCAAGCATGGGAAGTTCGCCGGCGCAGATACGCCGCGACATCGACTTCCCAATCGCACGACGTGCACTTGTTGTGGGAGCCGGATTCGCATTCGCCATCTCACTCGGCGAGTTTGGCGCGACAAGCTTCGTTGGAAGGCGACCCGATTTTATGACGGTTCCGCTGGCCATTGGCCGACTACTTAGTCAACCCGGCCAGAGCATTCGCGGTCAGGCAATGGCGCTGAGCGTCATCTTGATGGTGGTAACGACCGTCGTTCTACTGATCGTCGATCGCGCCGATCGATCCAACGTCCTCTAAAGGGCTTGACCCGGGAGGATTTATCGCCGATCGTTCAGGCATGGAAATGGTCACCTGGACGCAAATGGATCACGGCACGAAAGCCGACTACGAGATGCTCGGCAAGCTCTACACCGAACACACCCAAGGCGAACTCATCGAGAACATGGTCACGTTGCTCAAGATCATGGAAGGCCCAAAGATGGGCTACCAGATCGACCGATACCAACACTCGCTTCAGTCGGCCACCCGTGCCCTTCGAGCCAACGAGTCACTCGACATGGTGGTCGGAGCTTTACTGCACGACATCGGCGACCCAATCGCTCCGCAAAATCACAGCGCTACCGCAGCAGCGATGCTCGCTCCGTACATCGATGACGAGACCCATTGGGTGATCAAGCACCATGGCCTGTTCCAGGGCTACTACTACTTCCATCACATGAACGGCGACCGAAACGCCCGAGACGTTCACCAGGAGCATGAGTTCTACGAGTCCTGCGTGAAGTTCTGCCAGAACTACGACCAGAACTGCTTTGACCCGGACTACCCGACCTTGCCTATCGAGGACTTCATACCAATGATGGAAGAGCTCTTCTCTCGCGAGTCTCGAGTCCCCGGCGTAGCACCGCTCGGCATGACCGCCGACATCCACATCAACTAACCACCACCCCGGTACCAGGTACCTTTCCGCCGTTTGGTACCAGGTACCTTTCCGCCGTTTGGTACCAGGTACCTTTCCGCCGTTTGGTACCAGGTACCTCTCATTGGCTCGCCTGGGCAGCCTTTGCAATCGCCGCCTGGCGGAACTGCTCAGGGCCAAGCACGTGCGGTGGCTTACCTGACGAGTACACAAGGTCGATCTCCGTCGGCAGCGGGCTTTCAACCACACTCTCATACGCCCTCAAACCGCCGGCAAGCGTCAGCGTGAAGTCGGTGTGCAACCATTCCTGCGGGCGACGATTCCCCAGATACGCCGCATAGCTCGACCAAAAGTAGTCACCAAGCGACGTGATCCCGAAAGCGGTCGGATTTCTGTGGATGTAGCGCGAGACCGCTAAGAGATACCGGTCGGAGTCGACAAGAATTGGGAAGTAGCGATCGGTACACAGTCGGCCGTCACGGTCATACCGATCGTTGAAATACCGGGCGTAGTTGCGACCTAGAAGGTGCATCATTGTGTCGAGATTTCCGTGCGGAGTCCTCAACAGCAAGTGGTAATGGTTGCCCATCAAGACGTAGGCGTGCACCTCCACCGCAGTTCGACTTGCGGCAGACGCAAGGCACACGAGAAAGTCTCGCCGGTCATGAACGTCACGAAAAATGTTCTGTCGGGAGGCACCGCGATTCATCACGTGGTACCAGGCTCCCGGATATTGGATCCGAAGGGGTCGGGGCACTGTTGGTCTTCCTTGAAGAGATGTTCTAAGGGGAAGTGACCAGCAACAATGCCGATGCCAAACGATAGACCCGGCGAAAGCAACGAAGCCAATTCGGAGTCAGATCGGAAGATGTGAACGAACCTGGCACCTTTTGGCCGAAAGGTACCAGGTACCTTTTTGCCGTTTGGTACCAGGTACCTTTGTTGTCCGGTCGGTAGGTTGGCGAGGTGCCGTTTTTGCCGATTGTTGGAACGCTTGCCTATCTATGGGATCGAGACACTGATCGAGTGTTAATGATCCGGCGCAATGCCCGGCCCGATGACGATCACTTCGGCAAAGTAAACGGGCTTGGCGGAAAGCTCGAACCAGACGAGGGCATCCTTGCCAGCCTCCGCCGCGAATTGGACGAGGAGACCGGCCTGATCCTCGATGACATTGCCTTGCGCGGCACGATCACCTGGACGAACTTCGGGCCAAAGGACGAGGACTGGATGGGCTTCATCTTCCTCGTCACTGCATGGACCGGAACCCCGCCGGAGGGCAACGAGGAGGGGACGCTCGAATGGATCGACCGATCCAGATTGCTCCAAGCGTGCGACCCCGACGCAGCGGTTCGAAAAGCCGCCGACCTCCCCATGTGGGCTGGTGACCGACACTTCGTTCCACTTGTTTTCGACGATGATCCCCGTGCCTTTCACGGCACGATGCCGTACGACGGCGACCAACCCAAGGACTGGATCTACGATCGGCTATGACCACGACCGAGTTCATCGACGGGCACGTCGGCAAGATCGCCCTCCACCACCTTGGCGGTGACGGTCCGGTGACCTTGCTCGTCGGCCATGCCACGGGATTTCTCGGCAAGGTCTACCGAGCCTTTGCTCACGAGCTCCGTCACGACGCGACGGTTATCGCTCTCGACTTTCGAGCCCACGGCGACAGCGATGCTCCTCACGACGAAGCCGGATTCGACTGGTTAGGGATGGTCGACGATGCGCTACGGGTCGTCGATCATCTGAACGCCGCAACGCTCTATGGATTTGGTCATTCGATGGGAGGCGCGGCCCTGATCGGCGCCGAGCGGGAACGGCCAGGAACCTTTGCCTCGCTGTATGTATTCGAGCCAATCGTTCCTCCGGCACCGTTTCCCGGAGAGTCGCCGCTTGCCCGAGCAGCGCGAGGCCGTCTGCGTTCGTTTCCGAACCGAGCCTCAGCTCTCGAGCGGTACGCGTCGCGGCCCCCATTAGGCCTTTTCAGAGCCGATGTGCTGTCCGACTACGTCCGCCATGGGTTCGCCGACAGCGAGGATGGCGTCACGCTGAAGTGCACACCCGAGAGCGAAGCAGCAACGTTCCTGAACGCTGGGTCGGTGACGCTGGGGCACCTTTCGGATGTTCACTGCGACGTTGTTGTTGGACAGAGCGGCGACGGTGGCCTACCCGCGCAGCTCGCGGAACGCATCGCCGAGGCACTCCCGAGCGGATCGCTCCACTACTTTCCAACGATCACGCATTTCGGACCGTTGCAGGATCCGGTGCTGATCGCCGACGACGTCCGCCGACAGCTCTCGTCCTAACGAACAACAGGGGCGTTAGTTCGCCCACTCCTTGATCTGGGACACGATCGCCAACGGATCCTCACCTGCGGGATGCAAGGTCAGGCTGGTGACGCCAGCTTCGGCGAACGCCGCAAGCCGGTCCTTGATGAAGCCTTCGGTGCCAACGAGGTTGGTCGCCGCAAGGAACTCATCGGGAATTGCCGCAGCAGCTTCTTCCTTCTTCCCGGACAGGTAGAGGTCCTGCACGAGCTCGGCTTCCTTCTCGTATCCGTAGCGTTGAAAGAGCGTGTTGTAGAAGTTCTTCGACTTCGCTCCCATGCCACCGATGTAGAGCGCAGCATTTGGACGAGCGAAGTTTCGCATCTGCACCGCTTCCTCTTCAGTCTTGGTGATGGCCGCCATACCACCGGCGATGATCTCCAGTTCGCCAAGAGATGGGTCACGCAGCGCCTTGCCCGCATCGAGCGAAGCACCCCACGCGTCATGAGCTTTCTCTGGGTAGAAGAAGACCGGGATCCAGCCCGTAGCGATCTCGGCCGTCAGCTCGACATTCTTCTCGCCGATAGAAGCAATGTAGATCGGGATGTCTTGACGAAGCGGCGTGTTGATCAACTTCAACGGCTTGCCGAGGCCGGTTGCACCTTCGCCCGTATACGGCATCTGGTAGTTGCGTCCGTCGTGCTCGAGGCGCTCGCGGGTCCACACCTTGCGACAGATCTCGATCACTTCACGCGTACGGCCAAGCGGCCGGTTGTAGGGAACCCCATGCCACCCTTCGATGACCTGTGGCCCCGATGCCCCGAGACCCAACGCAAAGCGTCCGCCGGACAGCGAGTCGAGCGTCGCTGCCGTCATCGCAATGAGCGTTGGCGTACGGCTGTAGACCGGAAGAATGCCCGATACGAGCTCCATGGTTTTGGTGCTCGCAGCCAAGAAACCCAGCGTCGATACCGCATCGAAGCTGTACGCCTCGGCGACCCACGCCTGGTCAACCCCGGCCTGCTCCATCGCCTGGGCGTGAGCCACCGCCTTGAGTGGGTCATCGCTGTACGTAATGGTCATCGAGATCTTCATGCCCAAAGGTTACTCACTCTCGACCACCCGGTACTCTCCCAGGCGGAACGCAACCCCTCAGAACAGAGCGAAGCAAACGGAGAATCATGCAAACTCAGCTGGTCATCAATGGAGAACGACGCGGCGGATCCGACGGCGAAACCGTCGATGTACTCAACCCGGCGAACGGTGACATCGTCGCTACGGTCGCCTGCGGTTCGGTCTCCGACATGGAGGCAGCATGTGACGCTGCCGCCGCGGCTCAGAAGGCCTGGGCCAAGGTCGCACCGCGCGAGCGGGCAGAGAAGCTACGGGCCTGCTACCAGGTGATGATCGATAACAAGGACATGCTCGCGAAGCTGATCGTGGCCGAGCACGGAAAGCCAATGGCCGATGCCCTCGGCGAGATTGGATACGCCGCTGAGTTTTTCCGTTGGAACAGCGAGGAGACCGTTCGGCTACACGGCTCGGTCGGCACCAACCCAGCTGGCACCGCAAAGATGATCGTGCATCATCCGCCCGTTGGGGTTGTGCTCATGGTGACGCCATGGAACTTCCCCGCAGCCATGATCACCCGCAAGATGGCTCCCGCGCTCGGCGCCGGAAACGCTGTCGTGATTAAGCCACCAAAGGAGACTCCGCTCACGGCCCTTGCTCTCGCTGATCTCTTCGAGAACGAGGTTGGACTTCCCAAGGGCCTCATCAACATGGTGACCACCAAGTCCGCCTCGGCTCCAGTCAAGGCCGCCATGGATCACCAGGCGGTTCGGATGGTCTCGTTCACCGGCTCCACCCCGGTTGGACAAACACTTCTTCGGCAAGCAGCTGATCGGGTGCTGAAGGTTGCGATGGAGCTTGGCGGGAACGCGCCGTTCGTCGTCTTCGCCGATGCCGATCTCGACCTTGCGGTCGAGGGCGCAATCGCAGCCAAGATGCGCCACTCTGCCGAGACGTGCACAGCGGCGAACCGATTCCTTGTCGAGGAATCCGTCATGGATGCCTTCGGTGAGAAGCTCGCCGCTGCCATGAGCGCCATGAAGGTCGCCGAAGGCGGCTCCGAAGGAGCCCAGGTGGGCCCGCTCATCAACCAAGAGGCCGTCGACAGCGTCGATGGTTTGGTTCAGTCGGCGATCGCCGGCGGAGCAACGGCAGTCACCGGTGGCGCCCCGCTCGACGGACCAGGCTTCTTTTACCCACCAACGGTCCTCACGAACGTCACCGCCGACGCCGATGTTGCCCGCGAGGAGATCTTTGGCCCGGTTGCGCCACTCATTGGATTCACGACTGAGGAACAGGCCATCGAGATGGCCAACGACACCGAGATGGGCCTCATGGGTTACGTGTTCACCCAAGACCTCGCTCGGGGTCTTCGAGTGAGCGAGCAGATCGAAGCGGGCATGATCGGCCTCAACCGCGGAGTCGTCTCCGACCCAGCAGCCCCCTTTGGCGGCATGAAGCAATCCGGGCTTGGCCGTGAAGGTGCGAGCGAAGGCATCTACGAGTTCTGCGAAACCCAGTACATCGCCACGAACTGGTAAGTGCGACTCGGCTAGTCCGAGTCTCCAAGATCGATCGTTGAATGAGCGGGCAGCGGCACCAATGGTGGCGCTGCTTCGTGGCGTCCGCCACCGGCCTGTTTCGCACGGTACATGGCCTGGTCGGCTTCACGAATGAGCGTGTCGATTTCGAGGTTGGCCTGCGGCAGTTGCACCGCTGTTCCCAAGCTGCACGATATCGAACCGTTGCATCGACTGACCGCATCGATCACACGTCGCGAGATGCCTCGTTCGATTCCTCGACCGGCGAGGCCGGGTGTGAAGACGACGAACTCGTCGCCGCCATACCGACAGACCAAGTCCACGTTGCGGAACTGTTCACGCAGCCGGCGCGCGACGTCGCGAAGCACTTGGTCGCCAGCGACGTGGCCCTGGCTGTCGTTGACCACCTTGAAGCCATCGAGGTCGATGAAGAAGAGCGTGCCGCCCTCGGAGGTGTCGAGCTTTGCGGCGAGTTCAAGGAAGCCTGCTCGGTTCAACAGACCCGTAAGCGGATCGGTGTTGGCGAGGGTTCGCGCATGTTCAAGTTCGAAGTTGGCCTGACTAAGGCGATGCTCCTGTAACGAACGCCAGATCGAAATGATCATGAACACCACGGTCGCAAGGAGCCCGAAGATCCAGACGGCCGTCTGGTCGAACAAACCCGTCTTGACGCCGAAGTCGTCGTCGGCCCACATCGACATCGTCCACGGCAAGCCGTGCGTCTCGTCGCTCACCCGTCGAGCGAGCGGAGCGTCCTCGATCGAGGACTCGGTTGCTGGATCCGCATCAAGCACTGTCTTGGTGACACCCAGAATCTCGACATCAAGGTTGATCGACGCGGCACTCCCGATCATGTCATCGACAAACATCGCCGGGTCAAAGAATCGGGCTGCCCAGCCACGAACATCGTTCGTAATTGGGTCGTTCACACTCTGGAGCATGACAACGAGCTGCAAATCCGATGTGCTGTATTCCCCGCCCGAAAACATCGATCGGAGAACGGTTTCATCTTCGAGGGTGTAAACGGTCCGTCCATTCTCGGGCAGGTCGGCGAGCAGCGAATCTGCAGCGACACTGCCGACATCGAGCCCAACCAGTGGAAATCCTGAGATGTTTATCGGCTCGGCGGTGCGGGTAATGACGTAGTGCGTCCCGCCGAGGGGCGCACCAAAGGACAGCACGGAAAAGTCCGTGTTGCCAAGCAAATGTTCTCGGGCCTCGAGCGCCTGAATGCCATCGGGGGCTATTGGTTCGATCAGCGTGATTCCGGGGTCGAGAGCACTATTTCCGCCGGTGAGCGGGGAGCCCTCGAAGAACCGGCGGTACTGCTGTTCGGTACCGGGGAAGGTCGCCTCGACGAAGGCAACAGCGTCTTCGAACGCGTCGATGTGGTCGTCGATGTGATCCTCAAAGTTCTGCTGTTCACGCGTGGCTTGACGTTCGAAGAGCAGCTCTTGTTCGCGACGGGCGGAGTCCTGCTGAAACGATGCCATGATCGCCGTCAGCGCAATTCCAATGATCATGATCGTCATGGGTTGCCGGGCGCGACGACGTCTCGAGTTCGCGTCATTGCTCGCGATCGTCGGTGCCGTCACCCTGTTGTAATCGGCGTTTCCTCTAGCAAAATTAGGAGTTCATCCTGCTATGAGAGTGCGGCATCTACAGCCGCTTGTGCGTGGATTTCCGTGGTGGGAAAGTACGGCACGAACACATCATCTTCACTAACCAGAAGTTCGATCTCCGTGCAGCCAGCAATGACACCTTCGGCTCCAGCGGCCGACAATCGGTCGATGATGTCGAGGTATTCCTCGCGCGAGGACCGATTCAGTTCGCCCCGAACTAACTCGTTGTAAATGATGTCGTGGACGATCGTCTGCTCTTCAGGACTCGGTGTCAAAACTGTCAGCCCGTGAGATTCGAGTCGTTCACGGTAGAACGCAGCCTCCATAGTGAAGCGGGTGCCGAGCAAGCCCACCGTCGTGAGCCCTTGAGCGACCACCGCCTTCGCGGTCGCATCTCCCAAATGAAGAAACGGTACGTCGATGGCCTCCTCGATCGTGTCCGCCACCCGATGCATCGTGTTGGTGCACAAGACGATGAGCTCGGCTCCGGCGGTAACCAGGCGAACGGCATCGGCGGACAACAGCTCGCCTGCCCCATCCCAGTCGCCAGCCTCTTGCAGCGCTTCTATCGCGGCGAAATCGTAGCTCTTCACGAGCAGGTCAGCGGAGTGGGTGCCGCCCAAGCGGGACCGTACCTCCGTGTTGATTAGTTCTTCGTATAACACCGATGATTCCCAGCTCATCCCGCCGAGCAATCCGATTGTCTTCATATCCAGAGTCTGCCTGTGCGATACTCCGAGGCGATGGATGTCTTAGTTGAGATGACCCCTGGAACTGGTTGGCTGGCGAGAGAGAACGACCGCGTCGTCTTCTTGCCGAACGCGGAATCGATCGATATTGCACACGATGTCATCGAGCCTCTGTTGATTCCGCGCGACGTAAACGAGAGTTTTACGACGATGCGCGAGTGGATTCACTCCGGCCGACCGCTTCCTCCAATGTTGCTATTGAGCCTCGAATCTTCGGTTCGTCTGATGAGCTACGACCTCGGCGGCGTCGAGGTCACCGAGGCGGATACGGAGAAGACGCACCGCCTCGACCTCGGCACGACCACCGAGATTGTCACCGTCGGGATGATTGCAAATATCGTCGTCTACGACGATGAGGAAAATGCGTCTGGCATGCTCGTCGAAGGTGTGATCCGGGCGAGTGGGCTTCGTGTACATATGCACCGAGGTTGGGGAACCGCTGGTGCTCGTGACACGAACATCAGCTTGCCGGTCAGCGATCTCCACCTCGAGCTCGACGGTCAGACGATCATGGTTGGCAACGGGCTCGTCATTGGACGCTGGCCGTACTCACATCCCGATTTCGACCAAGATCTCGAGCCGCTGATTCTGAGCGATCCTGCGGTGTCTCGCTTGCACGCAATCGTCCAGCCCACCGTTGAGGGTCTTGCGCTCAAGGACAGCGGTTCTCACAACGGCAGCTGGGTCATTAAGTCGAACGGCGAATCCGTACGAGTTTTGCCAGATCGACCGCAACCGCTGACCCTCGGAGACCAGATCCGGGTCGGAGATACGACACTGCGCGTTCAGTAAAGAAATTTCCTTTTCAGAAAGTCCTTTGTTTCCGCCAGTTTCAGCCGATTACGAACTGGTAGTAGTCAAGGAGACTCACTGATGGAACACGAAACGCGAGGGGTGCACGTCTCAGCGGGGGATGGCATCGTTGCCCACGTCGAAAACCTGACGGCATATGCCGCTGGCGACGAGGGCCGCTTAAACGAATTACTCGTTCGCATCAACGCTCTCGCAGGCGCGCCGTGGCAGGAGATTGTTCGCACACTCACGGCCGATATTGCTCAGGCCGACTACAACGAACATCCTCGTCTCGCCTGTGTGTCCGTCGAGCAAGATCGAGTCGCCGCGCTCGTCTTCGGCGACACATCGCTGTCGATCACCATCGATGGAGCCGAGACCGTCCTCGACGGTCGCGACTCGAGCACCTGGATCGACGTTGCACTTCGCGGTTCGGTCGAACGGATCCATGCGGGTACCCAGTCGGAATCGGCGGTCGTCGGTGTTCTTCGCGACGGCGTTATTCCCGCAGGTGGCTTCCTCCTCGACACCGAAGGGCCAATGCCTGCATCGGGACGTTGGTCCGAAATGGCCAGCGCTGCCGCTGAAGCAGCCGAGCCCGAAGCCACGACACCTGAATCGCCACCAGCGCAGGGATCAGCACCGGTAGCTGAGCCCGAGGCCAAGCACGCTGCCCCAGCTCCCGCCGAAGCCCCCGCACCGGTCGCACCTGTCGCACCTGTGGCGGATACGCCAGAACCCGCTCCCGCCTCACCGGCACCAGTCGCTGAAGCGCAACCCGCTAGCGAAGCACCCGTCGATCAGGCGGCCAACGACTCCATGTCGGATGCGCCGACACCGAAGGCTGCTCGAGGAATGTTCGCCCGAATCGAAGAGCTCGGTCGCAAGGATGCAGTGCCGACACCCACCAACGCTTCGGATCCATCCGAACCGCGCCTGTTCGGCAGCTCACCGTTTCCCCCTGAGGGCACCAACGGTGCCCCGACGAACAATGCCCCAGCTCCTACTACCGCGGCACCGTCACCGGAGCCGAGCCAAACCGCCACACTCGCTCCAGAACGCCCGCAGATTCGTGGCGTCCTGTGCCCGGCCGGCCATCTGACGGCGCCGAACGAAACCACGTGTCGGACCTGCCACACCCATATTGCTGCTGACGCCGCCACCGTAAGCGGCGACCGCCCGGTCCTCGGTGTTCTGACCTTCGACGATGGGGCCGTGCTCAATATCGACCGGCCAGCAGCCATTGGATCGAACGTCCCAACCGGCTACGCGGTCGAGACAGAGCCCGCGACGATCGTTCGCCTCGACGACGGGGCGGGCGGAGTGTCCGATGTCCAGGTCGAGGTCCGCCTGTCCGGCTGGACTGTCGAGATCGTCGACATGCAATCAGCGAACGGCACCTACACGTCGCTCAACGGTGAACGACAAACCCGCACGAAGTTGCGTCCGGGTCAGCGCGTTGCGCTACAGCACGATATGACAATCGAAACCGGCGGACGAAGCTTCGTCTTCACGTCCGGTCCGGGACTTCGTTAGTCCTTAACCCGCTGCAGCAACCAACACCGGGTTGAGGGCATTTCGAAGGTCGTTCACGCTCGCTCCCTCGGGTAGCGGAATGAGATTCGTCGACACCGCCCACGAGATGTCGAAGTCCGGCAGATAGTTCCCTTGGCTACGGAAGCCGGGGACACCGCCTCCGTGTGAGTACACGCGAACGCCGTCTATCTCTGAACTATCGATCCCGAGGCCGTAGTTGACGTCGAGGGTTGGAGCGGTCATCTCTGCGATTTGCTCGTCACTGAGGATCGTTCCATCGAACATCGCTCCCATGATGGCCGCCACCGACTCGAGCTGAGCCTCGTTGCCACCGCCGGTCCAACCCGCCGACTGCAGCACCTCCTGCGGCTGACCCAATAGGTCGATCACCGGCTCGTCGAGAATCGTGAGACCGTCGGTATCTTCGCGCCCGACGAGAACCGTGCCAGCGAGGTACATCTCTGCGCGGCCGTATCCGTTGACAACGGGTGTCGGCGGAAATTCTTCGGGCGTGAGGTAGATGTTCTCCGCGCCCGCTGGCTCAAAGATTCGCGCTCGCATCTCCGCGGCGGCACTGTTTCCGGTGACCAACTCGATCACATCACCCAACGTGAGGAAGCCACCGGTCTCGTACTGATACTCGGTACCGGGCGCAAACAGCGGCTGCTGCCGGGCCAGCCATTCGCGGATCTCCTCAGGTGTAATTGCCACATCGGAGCGCTGGCCCGCGAGTGCGTAGAACGACGGTGATAGCGCGTACTCAACGAGCCCGTTGGTGTGGTTGAGCAGCTGACGAATGGTGATCTCGTCCGCGTATTCATAACCTTCCAGCCAGCCGGGCAGGTAGCTCTCAACGGTGGCGTCGAGCTCGATCAAACCTTCGTCGACCAGCTGCAAGACGATCGCCGCAGTCATGGGCTTGGTGATACTTCCGATACGGAAGTAGTCCTCCGTCGTCACGGGCACGTCGGTCTGCAGGTCCGCGACACCCAATGCGATATTGATGGGCTCACCATCTGGCATATGAACCGACAACGAGACGGCGGGCAGGTCTCCTGCCGCTTGCCAGTCGCGTAGAACCAACGTGATCTCTTCGATGAATAGAGCACGTTCGGCGTCAGCGTCGAGCGCGTCGTCTTCCACGCCTTCGCCGGTGTCCTCCTCGACCACAGCTGCCGCTGTGCTTTCGGGAGCGGCTGTGGTTTCGGAAACGGCTGTGGTCGGTGCGATCAAGTCTGCGGTCTCCGCGTCCGCAATGATGTCAGCGTCGTCGGTATTGCCTCCACATGCCACAGCCAGAAGGGCCCCGCTCAAAAGGACGGACAGGGCACGCACGGAACGGTTAGCTCGCATATCGAGAACGTAGTCGTCGCGGAGCCAAGGGGAGAGATTCTCCAAATTGCCCACTAGTTGTCAGAACACTCCTCCCAATACTCCTATGTTCATATTGCGGGGCCGTATGAACCGAACGGTCGAAGTCGCCTGAGGCGGGACAGGCTTGTTTGGTGGCCGGCACGCTTGCGTGTCGGCCACCAGCGCTTTTTCGGATTGAATACGCCGAGCCCGAGCGTGGTTGTGTCAGACAACAGTCGCGATCCCTAAGATGCCGCTCACATGCAACTGCCGCTCCCTCTCATAAAAAACGTCGTCCTGGTCGGCGGCGGTCACGCGCACGCCTTGCTTCTTCGTGCGTGGGCCATGAAGCCGGTCGCCGGCGTGCGACTCACCGTTATAAACCCAAGCCCATCGGCTCCCTACACCGGAATGCTCCCAGGCTTCATCGCCGGGCACTACGGACGAGACGAGCTCGACATCGATCTCGTGCGGCTCGCCCGATTCGCCGATGCTCGCCTCGTGCTCGGAATCGTCGACACGATCGACCGCGACACCAAGACCATCGTCATTCCGGGACGGCCCCCGATCCCGTACGACATTTGCTCGATCAACGTCGGCATCTCGTCGGCGATGCCCGACATCGACGGCTTTGCCGAACATGCCATCGCAGCGAAGCCACTCACGTATTTTGCTGATCGGTGGACCAGCTACGTTGAGGCAAAGCAACTCGCTGGCGAGGGTGACGCCACCATCGCCGTCATCGGCGGCGGCGTCGGCGGGTGCGAATTGGCTATGGCGATGACCCACCGGCTCCACGCGGTCGGCGTCACGACGTCGGTCACCGTGATCGACCGCTCCACGGTGCTCGGAGATCTTGGCGACCGGGCCCAGACCGAAATCCGTCAGACGATGGACACCATGGGAATCAAACTCGCCGAACACACGACGGTCACGTCGGTGACCGCGGCCGGAGTAGAAACCAACGACGGACCACTACCCGCCGATCTCGTTGTCGGCGCGGCAGGCGCTCGCCCCTACGACTGGTTGGACGAGCTGGGCCTCGATTCCCACGAAGGCTTTCTCACGATCGACAAGACACTTCGCTCAACGAACGATCCATCGATTTTTGCAACCGGCGACTGCGCCCACATGAGCTTTGCCCCGCGGCCAAAGGCCGGAGTCTTCGCAGTCCGCCAAGCGCCGATACTCACGCACAACATTCAGGCGATGCTGACAGATAGCACGCTCAAAGCGTTCGAACCGCAACAGGACTACCTCAAGCTGATCTCCCTCGGCGAGCGGTCGGCGGCAGCGGACAAATTCAAGCGCTTCATGCAAGGCAAGCAACTCTGGCGACTAAAGGACAAGATCGATCGCGACTTCATGGACAAGCTCGGTGAGCTTCCTGAAATGCAGATCGACCCGCCACCGAAGAAATCTGCAACCGGTCTTCGCGAGGTCCTCGCCGATGAACCGCCCTTGTGCGGCGGATGTGGAGCCAAGGTCGGCGTCGACGTTCTCCAAGGGCCGCTGGGCGCACTTCCATCGTCGACACGAACCGATGTGGTGCGACTCCCCGGTGACGACGCCGCATTACTGCTGATGGGCGACACCAAGCAGGTCATCACAACCGATCAGCTCAGGACGTTCACCGCAGATCCGTTTCGTATGGCGCGGATCTCGACGCTGCATGCGCTCGGTGACATCTGGGCAATGGGTGCCGACCCTCAAGCCGTGCTCGTCACCGTCACGCTTCCGCAGCTCGGCCACGCACTGCAGGGTGAGTGGCTCGGCGAGATCATGGCCGGGACAACCGCCGCGCTGGAGGCAACCAACGCCGAGATTGTGGGTGGTCACACATCGATGGGAGCCGAGCTCTCGGTCGGCTACTCGATCACCGGCCTCGTCAACGGTTCGGCGATCACACTCGCTGGGGGTACCGCTGGACAACGGTTGGTTCTCACCCGCCCTATCGGCTCGGGCTTGCTGCTCGCAGGCGAGATGCAGCGACGTGCGCGAGGCCAGGACATCGCAGCGCTGCTCAACGTTCTCGAAACCCCTCAGGGCGATGCAGCCGCCGTGCTGGCGGCCGGCGGAGCTACCGCAATGACCGACGTGACCGGCTTTGGCCTCGCCGGCCATTTGTTCGGCATGCTCCGCGAGTCGAATGTCGCCGCCGAACTCGAGCTCGACAACATCGCCCTGTTCGATGGGGCGCTCGACCTCGCACGTTCGGGCCTGCGGTCGCATCTCCATGCGAGCAATGCCTCGGCGATTCCGCTAACCCAAACCGGAGCAGACCCGCGGGCGACCGTGCTGTTCGATCCACAGACCGCTGGTGGATTCCTTGCCGCCGTGCCGGCGGCTGCCGCCGATGACATCGTGACCGAGCTTGTGGCGCTCGGCCATGTGAGCTCGGTCATTGGGACGCTTGTCGACGGCGCTCCCGAAGTTCGAGTTCGGTAGCGCCCTCTAGACGCCGAGGAAGAAGGCTCGCTTCTGTTTCGCTGCCTCGACCATGGCTGCATCACCCGAGCGGTCGGCGACATCGATCAACCATTCATAGATCTCACCGCATGGTGCCTGATGGTTGAAGTGCACCTTGGAGAGCACACCGACTATCTCGTCCATCGTGTCTGCGCCGAGCACGGTTGACATCCCATCGAGCGTGGTGTCGAAGCTCTCAGGTAACGGCGGAAGTTCAACAAAGTCTGGTCGGACGTCGTTTGCTGCTGTCGCTGGATCGACGAACAAGTCCTCGAACGCCACGCCGGAGCGAAGGTCTGCAGTGAGATAGATCCGAGGCTTCCCGTCGTAGCTGTACGCAGCATGATTGACCGTGCCATCAATAAACCAGACCTCACCCTTTCGCATCCGGAAGACCGATCCCTCCTCGGAGTGCATCGAGGCTGGCCCGAGCTGCAAAGGAATGTGCACTCGTGTGAACTCGTCCTCGGGAAGGTCGAGATAGTCGCGATGAGGAATGAGCATGCCGTCTTCGCACATGAAGATTCGAGCCCACAACAGGTGCTCCGTCTTCCAGGTCGATGCAAGCAGTTCGGCGAGGTACGGCAGTTCTGCGAGCAACGGCGTTGACTTGGCCTCACCGTCGTATCCACCAAACTCGATGTGGCTTGGATCGCCGGAGTGGTTCATCAGAACGCAGTTCTGCCAGCCGGGGTTGCCGCGGGCATAATCGGAGTAACCACGGTTGAACGGAAATCCAAGCAGGGTCTTAATATCGGCGTCAAGACGAGTCTCATCGAGCGAAACGTGGCCGATAACGCGGGAGTGAATCCCGTGAACAAGCGGGTGAGAAGACGTCATATTTCTATCGATACCGCGATCTGGAGTGCCTGTCGAGGGCCACTCGGCGTGTTACTCATATGATCTTGTACGCCGGAACGTGGTCAGATAGATGCGAGAACTTCGCGAATCTTGGGCACGAGCGAGCGCCGTGCATCATCGAGCGCCGCGATCGGGTTCGATGCCAACGGCACGAGCACAACCGAATCTGCGCCCGCCGCATAGAGCGACGCAAGCTCGTCAGCCACCTCGCCAACGGATGTCGAGACCGCTTCCCACCCAACCGGTGCAGCAGGATTCCGGATGATGTCGGAGGTGGAACCGATGTGAAACGCCGCGTAGACCGTTAACCGGTGCGCTCGGCCATCATGGCCAGCGACGGTCTGGCCGCGACGGATGTGGTTGCGGGCGGCAGCGATCTCCGTTGGACCGGTGGCCTCTCCGAGAACCGTGCCGTCGGCGACCTCTCCGGACAGCTGAAGCGACTTCGGGCCAACAACCCCGAGGGACACCGGCGGTGCGTGCAGCGGCGGAAACTCGAGTTCGACGTCGTTGACCGTCACATACCGGCCAGACATATCGAGCCGTTCGCCGGCCAGCAGCGATCGAACCGCCACGCAGGTTTCGCGTATGAGCGACAACGGTGACGCCACCTGCTCGCCGAGTTGTGCCATCCAACTCTGAACGCCGTGGCCAAGCCCACATGCGACCCGCCCCGGATACATCCGTTCGAGGGTCGCCCACTCCATAGCCAATCCTGCCGTAGTTCGAAACGGGGCGGGTGCGATGCCATGGCCGACCACGACATCGGTGGTCGACTCGAGGATTGCAGTCATCTGGGAGATGCCGCCAGCGAAAGGCAGGTCTTCGACGACCCAGAGCTCATCAAAGGAGTCCGCCAACGCGGCCGCGTGAGCGGTGACATCCTCTGGAGCGATATCGCGGCGCACCATGACGCCCAGCGATCGTGTGACTGCCGACGATGGTTCACCCATCTGGCGAGGCTACTGCCCGGACTTGATACCGGCTTGCAACTCGCCGTCTGCGACAACGCCCTCAGCAAAGCGTTCGGCACGGACTTCGCGTTCGCGTCGACGGATCTCCTGGCGGGTCGGTGCAGGACGATCCGGAGTCCATCCCGCTCCCCCGAGCGAACGAGCCGATGTGCCACCACCGGCGAGAACGCCGAAGCCGCCGGTCGCCCCTGGGACGATCACGTTGTCGACGTAGATGCCTTCGAAGTTGTTGTAGCTTCCATCGCCAGTGTCGAAGAAGAACGACAGTTGAACCGTCTGTCCGGCGAATCCTGCGAGATCGATCGTGACGTGCTCGAAGACGCCTCCGGTGCCACCGTCGCGGGAGACCGCATAGAGCGTTGTGCCCGCTGGCAGAATCGAGACGGAGAACTCATCCCACGTAC
This sequence comes from uncultured Acidimicrobiales bacterium, assembly GCA_937969345.1. Lineage (GTDB taxonomy): Bacteria > Actinomycetota > Acidimicrobiia > Acidimicrobiales > SHLQ01 > SHLQ01. The sequence goes on along the minus strand of CALBVK010000449.1, from coordinate 562 downwards.
CGCTGCCAAAGACCTCTACTTCGCGCCAAATATCGAACTCCAACAGCACGGGACCAGATGACGGCACCGTGAAGGTTGGGCTGGTCACCGAACCCGAGTTTCGACCCGAGCCGGTGTAGTCGCCTCCGATGCCTGTGCCGTAGTGCAACGAGAAGCTGCTGCTAACGGATCGGTCGTTCGAGACGTTCCACATGCCGCCTCCGGCGCCAGCGGTGTTGTCGATGACCCACCCTTCGGTGGTGCCATCATCGAAGCAATACGTGTAGGAACCGCCGGTGGACCCCGTTGCCGCAGCGAGAGGTTCCTTGAGGGTGGTCACAACCGGGGCAGTCCACGCAATACCGCCCGCGACGAGTCCCTTTTTCAACAGGTCGCGGCGCGAAGAAGTATGCGAATTCGCTGCTGTCAATTGTGACATACCTCTTCATCGACCAAACGGGTTCTACATTGAGGCGCGGAGGTTCACCATGCCGAGCAACAAACCACCTGCCGAGGTCGCGATCAATCACGATCTGATCGAGACCTTGATCAACGAATTCGTTCCCGAGCTACGAGGCGAACC
>CALBVK010000448.1 GCA_937969345.1 uncultured Acidimicrobiales bacterium | reverse complement strand
GTACGAAGGCTTCATCAGCTGCGATCTGCTCGAGGCGAAAGCTGGCCTGCAAGACGAGATGGTCGTCGTCTTCTCCTTCGACTCTCGCGACAACCTTGACGGTTGGTTTCATTCGGTTCGACGAATCGAGCTCCTCGATCGAATCGACCCGCTACTGGCCGAGTCTCGAACCACGAACGTGGTCGGCGGATTTGCCGGATGGTTTGCGCCCGGCCGAACGACTCCGACATGGAAGCAGGCAACACTCGTGCTGCTAGCGCTCTACCCGACGGCGCTCGTTGTTGGCTTCCTCCGCAATCAGGTGGCCCCGGACCTGTCGTTCCCGGTCGCGACCTTCATCGGCAACGCCCTTGGAGTGATCATCTTGTCGTGGTTCCTGATGCCGCCGCTCACCCGACGTTTTCAACGCTGGCTTACCGGCTAGCGCGGCTTCTGTGCCTTGAGGTGATGCGGGCAGTGTTCACCCGTGTCAAGAACCACGATCATCGCTTCCCACGTTTTGATCTGTGATGCGATCTCTTCGGCACCGAGCGCTGCTTCAAAGCGGGAGCGCTCCGGCCCGGTGAGCTCGGCGAGCTCGTCTCGGGCCTGCTCGCGGTACCAGCCATTGCGATTCTCGAATGCGACATTGCAAAAGCCCGCTGCGTCCAGCGCAGCGCGGTAAGTACCCGGAGAGGCCATACCGAAGTCGAGGTCTTCCATCGCCAAGTAGTGGGCCATCTCTGGCGAGGGTTCGCCGTCGTGGCTCGTCATCCAATCAGACGCCACGAACCAACCGCCCGGCTTCAGCACCGAGTACACGGTCTCGGCCAATGCAACCTTGTCGGAGATGTGCACGATCGAGTCCTTGCTGAACACGATGTCGAACGACACTTCGGGGAAGGGCAACGGCCCGGGTTCGATCCGGCGAACCTCGATCCGATCCGACAAACCATTGGACGCAACGCGCTGTGTAGCCGCCTGGCAGACCGAGTCTTCGACATCGACACCCACCACCGTCGCTGCGCCGTAGTCGGTGACGAGGGAGACCGCAATGCCGCCCGTGCCACAGCCAATGTCGAGGACCCGCGTACCGGCGAGCTCGGTTCCAGCCAATAGTCGCGCGACCTCATCGGGTCCCCCGGGAGACAGATAGCCGTCGCCCCAGAGCGCCTCGAGAAACTCGATGTGGTCGGGGTCGTACAGCTCACCTGTCTCGCTGCTCATACAATCCCGCCCGCAGCGTTGATCGCGAGCACCTGAGCGGTGGTGTTGATTGCACTGAACCGGTCGGCGAGCGCTGCGAGTGACGCCCGGTGAAGGTCGACGGCCGACACGAGCGCTCCCCCATCTGCTCCGGGTAGAGCCCTCGTCGCTGTTGCATCGGAGACCACGGTTGTCTCGTAGCCAAGGTCGAGGGCGGCACGAGCTGTCGAGCTGACACACATGTGGGTCATGAAGCCGCAGATGATCAGATGCGGTCGGCCGATCTCTGCGAGGTGATTCTGGAGCCCGGTGTGGGCAAACGCGTTGGGTAGGCCCTTACCGATGACGGTCTCTCCGTCGAGCGGTGCGACCTGCTCGATGATGCGTCCACCGTTGGCCGGATCGAACGCACGCCCCTCGGATCCTTCGTGGGCGATGTGGACGATCTTGGCGCCGTCCTTGCGCCCAGTGAGGAGCAGAGCGGTGATGTTATCGAGCGCTGGCTGCAGGCCTGGCAGTGTCAACGCTCCCCCTTCGGCGTACTCCATCTGGGCGTCGATCACGATGAGGACCGCATCGTTCATCGGCCCATAGCCGGGCGGAAGGCCAGCGGCAGCTCGAAGGGTAAACGGAACGTCGTCACGGTCGGTCATCTCCCGACTCTATTGCCACGGGCGAGCTCGTACTCATAAGCAGCGGGTGATGGCGGATGGAACGGCGACTGTTCAACGAAGCCCCGTGTGGATGAGGTCACACCGGAATCTGCATCTGCATTGGTGTCCCTTTGCGAAGAACGAATGAACCCCTACCCCCCCCCACTTACGAAAAGGGACACGACATGAACATCAACTCCAAGCCAATGGCCGCACTTCTCCTCGCACTCGGCATGACAGCAGCCGCCTGCGGCAGCGACACACAAGCCTCCGTCGACCAGGCCGCAGAAGCTGCTTCAGCCGAGGTTGAAGAGGCAATGGATGACGCTGCGGTGGAAGATGACGCAATGGAAGACGAGGCCATGGACGACCTCCCAGCAACCGTTGTCAACATTGCACTCTCCAGCGATGACTTCTCCACGCTCGTCGCAGCAGTCACCGAAGCCGACCTCGTCAGCACCCTCCAAGGCGAAGGCCCGTTTACCGTGTTCGCTCCAACGAACGCCGCATTCGAGCAGGCACTTGCCGACCTCGACCTCACCGCTGAAGAGCTCCTCGCTTCCGACGACCTCGCCGGAATCCTCACCTACCACGTCGTCGCCGGCAAGATCATGGCCGCCGACGCAATCGCCGCCGACGGCACCGAGGTAGAGACCGTCAACGGCGACACGATCATGGTCACCGTGGTCGACGGAAACGTC
>CALBVK010000447.1 GCA_937969345.1 uncultured Acidimicrobiales bacterium | reverse complement strand
GTTCCGGGCAAGTCCATGCCAGACGACTTGCCCGCCCACCAGCGTCGTTCCATCTCGAAATGGCTTCCGTCGGCGTTGCCGACTGCACCAACGCCGAGCAGTGCGGCGATGCCGTGACCGGCGATGCCGGTGAGGCCTGGGTTCCAGCCGAACTCGTCGTTGAAGTCGAGGAGGTCTTCGTCGGGGATGTGGACACTTTCGCGCCGGTCGTAGAGGACACCAGCGTTCCGGGGGACGAGGGTGGCAAGGCCGTCGTTGCCGCCTGAGAGCTCGATAACGACCAGCGTGCGTCCGGCGACATCGGCGCTTGCGACGAGCGGACGTGTGGTGGGAGTAGGCAATGCATCTGCGACAGCTCCGGTGACGGCATCGACGCCGGGGATCGACTCGCCGCCATTATTCAGCAGCGCCGCTCCGCCGCCGATTGTGGCGACGCCCGCTGCCGCCATGCCCAAGAAGCGCCGGCGACTTGGAACTCGAGGTGCGGTGTACATCGGTGCCAAGGCGGTGGAGGGGACAGGGGCTGGCTCGACGGCCCGTCGATCAGGGTTGGGGTCTGACCCCGAAGTTGATGGTTCCGCGAAATCGGCGGCTCGTCGATCAGGGTTGGGGTCTGACCCCGAAGTTGATCGAGGTGGGTTGGGCGGCGTGGTCTTGGGGTACCAGTCGGGAGTGTGATTCGTCATGAGTTGGCCCCTTAGAGCGTCGAGAATTCGGGTGAGAGAAGCGTCATGGTCAACAGCAGCTCGAGGCCGCGGTCGTATTCGGTCTGGGCAGCGATGGCCTCTTCGAGAGCGTTGAGCGTGCTATCCGACGGGTCGGTGATCCCGCAGTGGGCAAGGACGAGCACCGGGTCCGGTTCGAGCGAATTGATCACCTGATCGCTCAACTCCCAATGAAGGATCGAGTTGCCCCGTGCCATCACTTGGCTTGCCGAGCTCCAGCGTTCATCGTCCGTCCAACCAGCGACATTTGGTGGCTCGAACGGAACCTGGCCGGTCTGATACATCTGCCAGAAGTCGAATCCCTTGGTGTCGACCTCGCTCAGGTCGAACGCCGCAGCAGCTCCGGCGATCCACTCAATTGGTTGGCGAGTCCGCCGGCCAGCAGCACTCGTGAAGTCGTCGTGATGCAGTATCTCCGCAATGACTGGGCGAATCTCCCAATCGTTGCTTCTCAACGTGTTGGCGAGACTCGACCGGAGTTCGTCGGAAAGCGGCATCGACGTGAGGTAGTCGTGAAGACGGCTAACGATGTGGGGGGCGCACGCCGGTTGTGCGAGCACGGCATCGACATAGGACTCGATGTTCCAGCGGCGACGGGTGCCGAGGAACCGGACGGGCCGGTCGTAGTTCTGCTCGGGATCGAAGCCAACGTCGCCCGTCTCCCAGTCCGTGTACCAGCCCGAGAGGATGCGAGCACCAGCTCGGACGTCGTCTTCGGTGTAGCCGGCGTTGCGGCCGAGCATAAACAGCTCCATGAATTCTCGGCTGAAGTTCTCGTTCGGGGCGTCGCCGCGAGAGCCATCTCCGTCGAGGAAGTGCAACATGGCTCCATCGGTGATGATCTCGGTTGCGAAATCTCGCAGGTTGCCGAGTGCATTGCGGCGAACCAATTGGTGCTGTCGCCACATGAGTCGGTGGTTCGTCTCGTGGCGGTTGGTCGTGAAGTGGTTATGCCAGAACCAGACCATCCGTTCGTGGAGACCGGCCTCTGGCGAAAGGATGCGGTTCGTCCACTCGCGGGGGAGAAGGTCCCACTGCACGTCATCGAAGTTGCGCTCGTTGGTCTCCTCGACCGACAACGACCAGCCCTCATCGGCCAGTCGTTCGTCGATCAACTCGTGGATATCGGTGTCCGCCAGCGCACGGATACGTCCCGGACGGATGCCGAAACCGGTGCGCCGCAGCAGGTGTGCGACTTGTTCAGGAGATGCCATGAACCCGTTGTACGCAACCGGCCATGAATCGATCATGAAGACCTCCTTCATGTTCTCTTCATGAAGTGCTCGGTAGGTTGGGGGCATGCGAATCCTTGTCGTTGAAGACGACGCGCCTCTCGCCGAAGTGCTGCGTCGTGGCCTCACCGAGGACGGCTACGCGACCGACGTGGTCGGTAAGTTGGTCGATGCAATCAACGCGGTGCAGGTCAACGACTATGACCTCGTCGTCCTCGATCGGGGCTTGCCCGATGGTGACGGCAGGATGTTGTGTGCCCAGATGCGTGCGGACGGCGACGGAACCGCAGTACTGATGTTGACCGCCCGGGACGGTCTCGGCGAGAAGGTCGAAGGGCTCGACGCCGGTGCCGATGATTACCTCACGAAACCGTTCGATTACCCCGAGCTCACGGCCCGCATCCGTGCATTGCTTCGCCGCCCCGCAAATTCCCAGAGCCCTGTTCTCGCGCACGGATCGCTCGAAATGGACCCAGCGAGCCGCAGAGTTTCACGGTCGTCGATCACCATTCCGCTGACAGCTCGAGAGTTCTCGCTACTCGAAGTTCTATTACGAAGTCCCGACACCACCCACGCACGAACCGACCTTCTCGAACACGTGTGGGATGCCAACTACGACGGCCTGTCGAACGTGGTCGACGTGCACATCGCGAACCTTCGTCGAAAGCTGGAGTTGCCGGGTATGGCCGACCCGATCGAAACTGTCCGGGGCGTCGGATATCGACTCACGCCCACGAGTGATGCATGAACCTTCAACGGATCCGCCTTCAGCTGACCGCGATGTTTGCTGCCCTCGCAGCGCTCGCTGTTGGGCTGCTGGCGTGGATTGCTATTTCTACTGGCACGGACCAGATAACCGACTCCGCCGAGCGTGAAGCGGAGACCATCGTTCGCGAGCTCGCGCTGAGCAGTCTGTGGCCGCCCGAAGAGATCGAGGACGGAGCGCGGCCGTTCAACACCTGGAGGGTAAGCCCGTCGGGTGAATGGCGAAATCCCTTTGGCGATACATGGATCGAGCCCCCACTCTTCACGATCGCCGAAGGTGCACTCCGAAACGACGGGCCTACCTATTCCGACTTCGAGTCCGACGGGGCCTGGCTTGCCTATGCCGAGCCTGTCGATGAAGACGACCACGTCATCGTGACCGCTATCGACCTGGGCGGATACGAGCAGGACCAGCGGTCGTTCCGTTTCCGGGTCTGGCTTGCCGCGTTGGCAGCGATCGTTGCGACCACCGCAGCTGCATGGTGGATTTCGGGACGTGCCCTCAAGCCCACCAAGTCGGCCATGGCCCGTCAACGGGACTTCATTGCTGATGCCGCCCACGAACTGCGCACACCGCTCGCCGTGATCCGGGCGTCGGCGAGTCATGCGTTGTCGCGCGATCGCGAGGCCGCCGCTTATCAGCAGGCTCTAGCGGAGATCCTTACCGCAACCGAACGAGCGGGCTCAGGAGTGGGGGAGCTGCTCGAGCTCGCCCGACTCGACGCTGGGCAGGCTCAGCCGCGCAAGGCGCCGCTGCGAATCGATCTGCTCATCGAGGAGGTTGCCTCGAGTGTTCGAGTCGACGACACGATCGTCAACGCCGCGACATCGGAGGCGATCGTGGTCGATGCCGACTATGCACTGTTGCGTCAGGTGATGGAGAACCTGACCCATAACGCTGCCTCTCGGGCGACTGAAGTCGATCTGTCCGTGGTCCGAGCGGGGGACCTCGTCACGATTCAAGTCGCTGACGACGGCCCGGGGTTCGACGAGGAAATCCTGCCGCACGTATTCGAGCGATTCCGACGAGGTGACACCCGCGGGTCGACCGGACTGGGGATGGCGATTGCGAAGTCGATCGTTGAAGCACACGGCGGATCGGTGTCGGCGGCGAACCGAACTTCCGGTGGTGCCATCGTCAAGCTGCACCTCGACGCATCCAAGGACGTCTAACACCAGCCGGTTCGCGGCTCGGCGCTATATGAACGGTTGTGACGCTATGCGAATGGTTGTGACCGTGCAGCGAGACCGTGCATTGGCCGCGCTGGTGCGACCCGGCGGGGGCGGCTGAGGGGCCTCGGCCGAGAGAACTGCACACGGTGCACAGTCCGGATGATGTCATCGATTGCGTCGAGCAGCGTTGGGTCTTTGGTAAAGATCTGATCGACGAGCTCGCCACACCATGGCTCGGTGATGGCGTCGACATCGAGGCCGCCACGAACCCATGCGGTTGCGATTCGTCGAATCGCTGAGTCAATGGTGGGGTCGCCACACTCGACGGCGACGTTCGCGACGGCTGCAGGGTTGAATCGCCCAGCGGTATATGAATCAGCAACCATGCAGTTGCGATAGTGAAGCGCTTGTTGTGCGATTCGTGCGTGATTCATTCCGGCCCGTCCGTGTGCAGTCTCAACTGCTCAACAAAAACGAACCTAGGTCGTGACTTTCGACCGATCGTGGATACTAAAGGACTTTGTGTGTGCCCGGAGGCTACGCGGCTGGACGCTTGGGTCGTTGCGGTGCCGGGCAGCAGTCGACGACACAGAAGTCGGGGCGTACATCGAGGTCGCCGAGGGCACGAACCGGTCCGTCGTTGCGGCGTTCTTCGATGAGCTCGACGATGGCCGAGACGAACCGTGGGTCGGTGCCGACTGTCGACGCACGGGCGAATCCCATGTCGAGCCGTTCGGCCGTCGCGATCGCTTCGGTATCGAGATCGAACATGACCTCCATGTGGTCCGAAATGAACCCGACGGGGATGACGACCACCGCCGCGGTTTCGGCCTCGCTAAGCGTTTCAAGATGATCGTTAATGTCTGGTTCGAGCCACGGAACTTGAGGAGGGCCCGAACGCGACTGCCACACGAGGTCGAAGTCGTCGTGGCCAACGCCGTCGGCGATAAGGCGTGATGCCTCGGTGAGCTGGGCGACGTAGTCCGACGTCGACGACATCGACAGTGGAATCGAGTGTGCGGTAAAGACGAGTCGTGCATCGGGACCAGCGCTCTCGAGGCCAGCTCGGACGTTGTCGATCATTGGCTCGATAAAGCCAGGGTGGTCGTAGTACTGGCGAATCTTGTGAATCGTGGGTGCGCTTGGGCCAACGGCGGCGCGGGCGGCCTCGATGTTTTCCCGGTACTGCCTGCAGCCCGAGTAGGAACTGGTCGCTGAGGTGACGAAGGCGATGGCGTTCGTGATGCCATCGTCTGCCATTTGCTGAACGGTGTCGGTGAGCATCGGGGTCCAGTTGCGATTTCCCCAATAGACCGGGAGGTCAATGCCGGCGTCGGCAAGCGCTGGTTCGAGCGCGGCGATCAGTTCGCGACAGTGGTCGTTGATGGGGCTCTTTCCGCCGAAGAGGAAGTAGTGCTCACCGACCTGCTCGAGACGTTCCTTGGGGATATCTCGGCCCCGCGTGACGTTCTCCAGGAAGGGAACGACCTCGTCGGGGGCTTCAGGTCCGCCAAAGGACACGATCAGAATTGCGTCGTACGGATGGGTGCTCATGTGTGATCAGGCCTGTTCGGTTGGGCAGTACCAGGCTTTGCGCTTGGCGATCTCGACCAGCCGGATCTCATCACCGCATCGGTGACACGGCTGGCCTTCTCGCTTGTAGACGTAAAGCCGGTTGTCGTTGTCGATCTTGCCGGCGGTGGTGCCGACTTCGCTGGGCTCGCGGGTCACGATTCGGTTGAGCTTGACGCCCAGCTTGAGTTGTTGTGCGGCCATGCTCCACAGCGAGCGGACGGTGTCTTCGTCGAGCGAGTTGGCGGGGGTGTTCGGGTCGATGCCTGCGAGGTAGCAGAACTCGGATCGATACACGTTGCCTATGCCGGCGATGACCTTCTGGTCGAGAAGCGCAGCTGCCAGCGGTATCTTCTTGCGGCTCAGGCGGTCGACGAATTCGTCTTCTTTGCCGTCTTTGCGAAGCGGATCTGGCCCGAGCTTCGCGGTGACGGCGGCAGCATCATCGTCGTCGATGAGTGCACAGGTCATTGGTCCGGTGAGATCCCACAGCTTCTCTTTGCCTTCGAGTCGCAGTCGAATCGCTCCTTCGGTTGCCGAGGTTTCGAGGGGCTTTGGGCGGAGTTTGCCGATGAGGCCGAGGTGGATGTGGAGCAGAGGTGAGTTCGCGAAGTCGAGGAAGAGGTGCTTCCCCCAGGCTTCGGCGGCGACGAGTGCATTGCCGTTCAAGATCTCGGCCTGTTCGGCGAAGGGCCCTTGCGGGGAGGTGGCGGTGACCTTGCCCGGACGAAGCGAAGCGTTTAAGTCCTTGGCGAGGCGGTGGATGGTGTGACCTTCAGGCATTCTGCTGACGCTATCGGGCGCGTGCCTTTGCGTGAATGTCGTCGAAGATCTCGAGCGCATGGCGAGCAGACTCCGATGGGATGCAGTCGCCGAGCGATCGGATTTGGTCGAGCCCGGCGAATGCGCCGCCGCCGACCACGATCGGCACGTTCACTGTTCCGCCGAGGGTTTTCAGGGTTTGTCGTGCGACTTCTTGGGCCCCCGGGTTCGTGGACGCTAAGCCAATGGCGAGGAGATCGTCACCGATCGTCGCCGCTCGCTCGATGATCGACTGGGCTGGGGTATTGGCGCCGAGGTCGACGACGTCGAATCCGCGGAACCGCAGAAGGTCGCGGATCATTGCGGTGGGGAGATAGTGGTAGTCCTCGGCAACTGAGGCGAGCAAGATCGTGCCGCGAGAGCGGCCGCGGGCGGCGACTCGTGAGCCGAGCCGGGAGACGACTCGCAGCGCGGTCGACGAGGCAACGTGCTCATCGGCAATGGAGAGCTCGCCGTCGTGCCAACGTTCGCCGATAGCGGTCATGGCAGGTCCGATGAGATCGAGGTAGACCTCTTCTGCGGTTGCGCCGGCGGCCATTGCGTCGTCGGTGAGCTGGTAGGTGCCGTTCTCGTCGCCGGCGATCAGGCGTTCGGCAATGAGCGGGGGCAGTACCTGTGCTCGAGGTGCTCGCGGCGTTTCGTCGGCGGTGAAGTGCTCGAGGTCATCGGTCGTCACACGCCATTGCCCGCCCGCTTTGTGAGCGGCGAGTCGACCAGTACGGACGTAGCGATACGCCGTCATGTAGTGGACGCCGAGGCGCTCGGAGGCATCGGTGAGTGTGATCGTGTCGGTCATTAGCCAGCCAGTTGTTCGCCGTGGGTCTCTTCGTTATTGCGTGCTGCGGAGCGTCCCATTTCGGCTACGGCGCGCCGTGACGGGCTGCGAGGAGGATAGCCGAGTTGGGCGCGCTGTTCTTCGCTCTCGCCACCCCAAAAGCCGTGTTCCCGACTTTCTCTTGCCCAGCTACGGCAGGCCAAGAGGACTTGGCAGTTGTTGCAGTACGACCGTGCGAGCGCTTCGCGCTTTGTGCGACGGGTCCGTCGCTCACCAGGTGGGGCGAAGAATAGGTCTGATTTTCCTGTGCATAGCGCGTTCGCTGCCCACTCACGGGTTCCGGATACGGCGAAGAGTTCGTCGAGCATTTCAACCTCCAGGGATGAATTTAGCACTAAATTCTCGATTTAGTACTAAATACTCCGGATTGTGCTGCTACGGATGCACGAATTCCAAAAAGACGAAAGCCCGCAGCAGCTGCTGCGGGCTCCGATCCAAACGGGTAAAGAAGGGCTAGTCGCCGCCGAGAAGTTTGTTGATGCGACGTCCGACCTTGCCGGGCTGTGGGACTTCGGCACCTTCGGGCATGAGCTCGGGTGCTTGGTTTTCGATTGCTTGAAGAACCTGTCCGGCGCTTGGGTTCACCATCTTGGCCTCACCGATTACCACGGTCGGGACCGTCTCGTTGCCATCAGCGATCGAACGAACGGTGGCCGCGTCAGCTTTACTGTCCCAGATGTTCTTCTTGTTCAGCGGAACATTGAGCTTGTCGAGCTGACGCTCGAGGTTCATGCAGAACGGACATCCTGGACGCCAGTAGAAGTCGATCGTTGCGTTGCTCATGCTGCTCGTCCAATCAGAGGTGCGTCGTCGTCGAACAACAAGCAGGTTATGACGCGGTCGGGATCTTCCTCCTGGTTCCAGGAGTCTTCCGTAGGTTGTAAGAACTTGAACTTGAGGCCTCGGTCATCGTCTGCCGGGATGTAGGCGGCCAATGAGGTCCGACATACCTCTTCGGCATAGGCCGAGATTGCCTCTTCATCAAAGGCGGTAATCGACGAATCGATAAGTGCCTCGCGGTAGACCTCGAATTGGTGCTCAAGCTCACAATCGACCTTTTCGACCTTGGTGACCTGGCCAGCGCCAATGTCGCCAACGATGCAGTCGCCGGCGCGAAGTGCAAAGACCGAGGTCTCGCCTTCTGTTGTTGGCGCCTGGGTTGAGTCGGCGGCCGGAGCTGCAGTGGTTCCTGCATCAGCATCTGGGTCAGTGGCGGTCGTTTCGGTTTCGGCCGGTGCTGCACTACTCGACGTTGAATCGGTTGTCGTGGTTCCGGTGTCGTTACCCGAGAACAGGGTCGAGATCAGCCAGGCGATGGCAACGAGGGCGAGGAGTGCAACGAGCACCCCGCCGACCAACCGCCAGTTCCGGCCAGGAGCCTCGGGGTGATGATGGATGGTCTCTTCGGGGATAGCGAGGTCGACAACATCGGGACGACCAGGCGGAACCGCCGCAGCCGGAGCCGTAGTCGACGCCGCATCGGGAGCAAGAGGCTTGCGCCACGCGTCTTGACGCTCGATCGGGGCACCGATGTCTCGTTGTTGGGTCACGTCGTTGCCGAGTGGAACCGTGTTCAACGGCGTCGTTGGTACGTCGGGTACGTCGATTCCCGGGGCGCCCATAAGCGGAGCGGATACATCGGGAACCGAAACATCTGGGACGCTGACATCGGGAATTGCTGCGTCGGGGATGAGCGAATCATGGATTGGAACCTGAGGCGCGCTTACGGCTGGTATCGACACATCAGGAACCGACACGTCAGGCATCGACACATCAGGAACCGAGACATCAGGAACCGACATATCAGGTGCGCCCATGTCGGGCATCGAGACGTCAGGCATCGACACGTCAGGCATCGAGACATCAGGCACTGACACATCCGGCATCGAGACATCAGGTGCTGATACGTCGGGCACCGAGACGTCGGGCACTGACACGTCAGGCACCGACAGATCTGGCACCGACACATCGGGCACTGACACATCTGGCACGGACACATCAGGTATGCCCATGTCCGGCATCGAGACATCAGGCACGGACACATCAGGAATCGAGACGTCGGGAATCGAAACGTTCGGAACCGGCGGTTCGGTTGAGAAGCCGGCATCCGGGGCAGCTACCGCAGGCACGTCCATCGGTGGCATCGCCGGGGTCTCGACGGGAGCAACCGATGCCGATCCGCTGTCGACAATATCTGTTTGGCGCTCTTCGTATGCGCTCGTCCATCCGTCGTCGACCACGGGAGCCGTAGCCGCGACTTCCATTGCTGCGGCGACCGGGTCCGGCGCGCTCGCGAACGGATCGGGGATCTCAGGCTCGGTGCTGTCTACCGCCTGCCAACCGCCTACCTTCGCGGACTCAACGACAGGAGCGGGCATCTCGGGAACATCAGCTACCGCTGCTGGCACCTCGACGGCTGGTGCGACGGGTTGAGGTTCGGTCGGGGGAGGTTCGGCGGCAAAGATCTCATCTGCTCGCACGGGTTCGGGGGCCGCGACAGGGTCCGCTTTGGCACCGGGAAGTTGGGTGCTGGGATCAACGGTTGTCGGGTTCGGGGCGTCTGTGTTGGGAAGGTCGCCTTCGTAGACCGCACCTGGTTCAGCGTCTGCTGGATACCACTTGCCGTCTGAAGCCAACCACCAACCGGGGCCTTGCCATACGTCACTCACGTCCACGATCGTAATACCTCCCACGAAAAGGTGTGAATCACGCGGGTAACGTTGTGCGGTCATGATCCTGATCGATGCCACCGAAGTCACCATGGTCCGCCCGGGCCGAGACCTGTTCCGGGACGTTTCCGTGACGATCTCGAGCGGTGACCGCATCGGTCTCGTCGGCCTCAACGGCACGGGAAAGTCGTCGCTAATCGACGTGCTAATCGGTAGTCGAGAGCCTGAGGGCGGGTCGGTCCGGCGTGGTCGAGATGTTCGCATCGCGGCGCTCGACCAGAACCCCGACCTCGGTAACGGGACGGTTCGCGATGCGGTGACGAGCGTCGACGGTGAGTCGTGGGAGATTGACGCGGTCCTCGACAAGCTCGGAATGGGCGGCCGCGAAGACACCCCAGTTGCCCAGTTGTCCGGCGGCGAGGCCAAGCGAGTGGCTCTTGCGCGAGCGCTCGTGCACCCGAGCGACCTGTTGATTCTGGACGAGCCAACGAACCACCTCGACGTCGACGCGATCGAGTGGCTGGAGAAGCGGCTGTCCGCCTACAAGGGCGGCCTCCTTCTTGTCACCCACGATCGCCACGTGCTCGATCGAGTCACGAACCGGGTGCTCGAACTCGATCGGGGCAAGGCCTTCGTCCACGAAGGCGGCTACGACGCGTACCTCGAAGGTCGGGCGCTTCGCGAAGAGCAGGCCGAGCAGGCCGAGAAGGTGCGCTCCAACCTCGCCCGCACCGAGCTGGCCTGGCTGCGACGAGGTGCTCCGGCACGAACGAGCAAAGCAAAGGCACGTATTCGCTCGGCGACCGAGCTGGTGAACAGCCGACCCGAGGAAGCGGCCCGGGCCGGTTCGCTCGACTTGCACTTCGGTACGCCGCGGCTCGGCAACGATGTTGTCGAGCTGACGAACCTCGAGTTTGCTCACCCCGGTCATGAGCCGTTGTTCACCGGCGTGAACCTGGCGATCGACCCCCGCGAACGGCTCGGCATCGTGGGTTCGAACGGCACCGGCAAGTCGACGTTGCTCGATGCGATCGCTGGCCGTAGACAGCCAACAGCTGGTTCGGTCAGCATTGGCACAACCGTGGTTATGGAATTGTTCGACCAGCGCGGCGTTGAGCTCAATCCGCAGATGCGGGTTTGGCAGGCGGTTGTGGGTGACGATGCGGTGAAACCCGATTGGACCGACGTGCAGCTCATGGAGAGCTTCTGGTTCGACAGCGATGCACAGTACGCGCCGATCGAGCTGTTGAGCGGCGGCGAGCGGCGCCGTCTGCAATTGCTGATCACGTTGGCTCGCAAGCCCAACGTTCTGTTGCTCGATGAGCCCACGAACGACCTCGATCTCGATACGTTGCGAGTCCTCGAGGACTTCCTGGAGGACTTTCCCGGGGCCGTCATCGTCGTCAGCCACGATCGTGCGTTCCTCGAACGGACCGTCGACGACGTCATCGTGTTCGATGGCAGCGGGTCTGTCGGTCGTCTTCCGGGTGGCTATGAGGCCTACGAGAAGTTGCGCAAGCAGCAATCATCTACAGCAAAGAACGACTCCACCAAGCAAACCTCGGCCGCATCGAAGAAGAACGCGGCCAGTTCGGGTGGAGGTCGGTCGGCGAGCACCATCCGTCACGAGCTGAAGACGGTCGAGAAAGACATGGCCCGTCTCGACAAGAAACGAGCGACGCTTACCGCCGAGCTCGAGGCTGCTGGTGCCGACCATGAGGAACTCCTCCGGGTGAGTGAATTGTTGACGCCAGTCGTCGCCGAGATCGAGCAGCTCGAGGAGCGTTGGCTCGAACTCAGCGAAGAAGCCGAGGGCCAGTAGCCATCGGTCTCCTCAGTGGATTAGCCATCGAAGTCGGCCAAGCGTAGAGCGACGAACTCTTGGTCGTCGGGCGGCTGAGAGATGTCGAATTCGATGACCACGTCCGCTGGTTCGACGTCATCGGGCAGCGTGATGCTGAACCAGAATTGGCCCAGTGCTTCGATCCAGGTCGTGGGCATCACGATGTTGTCCGTGCTGTCTCCGCTGAACGGCGTGCCCGCCCACGTGACGTTAAGCGGCTCGCCATCGAGGTCCGTTGTTCCGACGCTCATCTGATTCTCGAAGGGGCGGGCGAGCCCGCTGATCGTCCAGAGCCGACGGTCGCTGGTGTGGGACACACCGGTGATGACCAGGTCGTTCTCGGCGATGAACGGCTGGACACCGGCCCCAACCCGTTCGACGAGCTCAGGTTCGGCATCGAGTGGCAATCGAATGTCGGCGACGTCGATGGTCATGCGCCCGCTTTGGTTGTCGAATACGACCCAGGTCGTGTTCGTTGGCCCGTAGACAGCACCGTCGAGGCGACCGTCCGTTCCGAGAGATACGAACACCGAGTTGACGACCGCTTCATCGAACCGTTCGGAGACCGCATCGAAGTCAGCGGCCGATATCGATGTTCCGAAGTCGATTGTCGTGGGAGTGTCTCGCGTGACGACGATGTCGTCTGGTAGCGAGGTGGCTGGTTCTGGGCTCTCGGCGAACGGTAAGCCACTCGCGAATTCGATGACGGTACGGATGCACCCACCGAAGCGATACGTCTCGATATTGCTGACCGCAGATGCTTCGGATTCGGATGAACCTTCGGTGTTTACCCAATCGATACCGATGTAGTGATCTTGTGGCCCGTTGAAGACGCATGGGCTCGCGTCGAGAACCGTTGTCTCCGAGAGGAAGTTGGCGTTTACCCATCCGGCGTCGAATCCGGTACCGGAGGTAGGGGCGAACACCTCGACCCATAGGGCACCGTCGTTGGCGGTCTCCTGTTGGCCGGTCTGCACAATTCCCGCTGCATCATGAGCAAACTCGAACAGGACGTCGAAACTCGTCCCCGGACGGGAGCGTGCGTTGAGTGTGTCGTTTGGTTCGACACCGACGACTTCGGAGACGATTGCCTCGGCCGCCGCTGTCGAAGGTCCCGCACCGTCGGCGGTGTCCGCCCCGTCGGTCGTCGGTTCGCCTCCGGCGAGTGGTTCTGGGGGATCTGTGGACGCTGTCGTCGTGTTAGTGGGACCGTCGGTGTCTCCCGCGATCTCGTCGGGCAGGGAATCTGGAGGGTCGGTGGTGAAGATCTCACTGGATGTGTCATCGGTGAGGCCTGTCAACAGTGTGTAGCCACCGACGATCGCGATCAGTGCAACGACGATGGCAGCAACGGGCCTGGCACCATTGCGCCGTCCGCTTGCTCGTCGTGCACCGGCTGCTCCTTGGTCGATATCGGAGATCGTTGGAGCGATGCGATCGAACCGGTCGCGGAGGTCATGATCGAGCGTCATTGTTATGCCTCGTCCTTCGTTTGGTTCTGTGGGTCTGGGTGACCAAGGCGCTTCGCCATTGCGAGACGACCACGGTGCAGATGGACCTTTGCGGTGTTCGGTGCGCAATCGAGAACGTCTGCGATCGACGCAACCGGGAGATCCTCGAGGTAGTGCAAGACCAACGCTGCTCGCTGGTTGACCGGGAGGCCCTGGAGCGCCTCGAGTAGATCGTCGTCAAGTCGTTGGTCCCACGTCGCCGTCGGCGTGTCCACGAGCAGGTGAGCCGCCTTCTTGATTCGGATTGTTCGCCGGCGCATCTTCGACGTCGCAAGATTGATCGTGACCCGACGTAGCCACGTCCCCGGATTCTCGTACGTCGCGACGGTGCTCCAGCGTTGGTGCGCCCGAATCATCGCCTCTTGAGCAATGTCCTCGGCCGATCGCCCCACGAGTGTCGACGCCAACGCGACCATCGACGAGAACTCCCGACGATAGAAATCGTCGAAGCTGGTGATCGCTTCGGTCATGGCCGACCTTTCGTCGGTGGGCGTTGGCGGAGGCTCCGCCAGGTAGGTGTCCATGGTGCACACACGTCTCAGCGGTCCAGAAGGTTTACCTGAGCTGCAAGAATTTTTCGTTTCACACGTACCCTGGCGATATGAGTGATGCCACCGACACCACCGAGACCGAATCAGCGACCGACGAGGCAGCAGTGCCAAGCGCAGAAGGCGACGGCCTTGTCCTTACCGTCACCGAGGCCGCAATGACCAAGGTG
>CALBVK010000446.1 GCA_937969345.1 uncultured Acidimicrobiales bacterium | reverse complement strand
TCCCACGTCGTCGGCAGAAACTGCATTGGTCCCTGAGCCCCCGCCGAGCTGAGTCCATCGATTCGACCCATTCCGGTTTCGATCAGGTTGATGCCCGCGAGGATTTGCCAGTCGATGCCGGTTGCGGCTTCGGCAGCTTGGTAGTGACCGACGAGCGCATCGATCGGCTCCGGTTCGATGATCTCCCACGCCGGGATGTTCTCGAGCGGAGGCCCACCACCCGTGTGCAAAAGCCCTAGCTCAGTTCGAGCAGTGATGTGCAGGTCGGCAACGGGTAACAGGTCCGCCGGCAGCGCTGAACGAAATGGCTCTATCCACTCGGGATGTCGCATGATCGACCGGATCAGCACCTGCTCGGTGTGGCCAAGGTTGGCGTACTCGAGTGCGGTTTGGCCGTCGGCCCGCAGTGCACGTTCGACCTCGACGAACAGCTCCGCGGCTTGCTGAGCTGAAGAGACCGTGGCTGGCATGGGACGACCGTTGAACGATTGGAGCACGGTGGTTGGTGGCGTGGATTCGAACGACTCGGGGGAGGCGCGCTTGGACGACGCTTGTGTCGTTGTAACGAGCTCCGTTGACGTCGTCGACGCAACGGGAGCAGCCGGAATAGCTGGCTCTGGGCTACCGCAGGCGGCGAGCACCAAAACCGTGCCGCACAGTGCTGTGGCCAATTGCATTCCAACAGTCTGGCGTGTCGCACCTGATTGTGGGTGATCTGGCCTAACCTTGACGAAATGAATCAGCCCCGCCGGCTAGACCCGGCGCGCTTGTGGAACGACTACGGCAAGCGCCTTCTCCGCTACGGCGGCGTCACGGTCGTGACGACCGTTGTGGGGTTGACGACCCTTCTCGTCGGTCTCTACGTCTTCGACTGGCCGCCGGTGTACGCAAACCTTGTGTCGGTCTTCATGAGCACACCGTTCGCGTATTACTTGAACCGCCGATACGTGTGGGAACAGGCCACCGGGAACCACAGCGTGTCGCGCGAAGTCGGGCCGTTCTGGATCATGACCTTTATCGGGTTTGTCGTGTCGACCGCAGCCGTCGGCTTTGCCAGCCTGCTCACCGAAGCCAAACCCTTGTTGCTGTTGACCCAGCTTGCAGCCTTTGCTGGTTTGTGGCTCGTGAAGTTCGCGTTTCTCGAGAAGTATCTGTGGCCGGACGCAGAACCCGTGCCGGATCCTGTCCGCGATGCGGCCTGAGGATCAACAACGGGCTGAGGCCGCCCGAGGCTTTATGCCCACCGATGAAGGCCTCGCTCTCCACGAACACGCCACTGCGTGTCCGGTAGACGGACCGTTTCTCGAAGTCGGTAGTTACTGCGGGAAGTCGGCGATCTACCTCGGGAGCGCAGCCCGCGATTCGGACCGGCTCCTGTTTGCCCTCGATCACCATCGCGGCTCCGAGGAGAACCAGGCTGGTTGGGAGTGGCACGAACCTGATCTTGTCGACACTCAGGTCGGCCGCATGGACACGCTGCCTACCTTTCGCCGGACGATCTTCGACGCTGGGCTGGAGGGGACCGTCGTTGCTCTCGTCGGCGACTCACCTCGTGTCGCTGCGAGCTGGGAGACGCCGCTTGCGCTCTTGTTCATCGACGGCGGACACGGAACCGAACCCGCACATCTCGACTACGAGGGATGGACGCCCAAGCTCATCTCGGGCGGGACGCTGCTCATCCACGATGTTTTCCCGGATCCGGCCGACGGTGGCCGTCCGCCATATGAGATCTACCTACGGGCGCTCGACGATGGCTTCATCGAGTTCGCCACAACCGGCTCACTACGGGCCCTCCAAAAGCCCTAACCAAGATTTGTGAGCGATTCTGCAGGCTCAGCCCGCGAGATCGCTCACAAAAATGTTGGTGGAGTGAGGAAGACCGATGCCGCTGGGGAGCCGTTCGAGAGCGCGTCGTTCGCGAGGAGAACTGCCGCCGACGAATAGGTGGACATTTCACCGCCAGGGAAGTGAACTTCCTCGGGATGGACCTCGCCGGTCCAATAGCGTCCGTTCTCGCCGCGCAGACGCCATGTCGTATCGAACAAGTATTGGGCCGTTTCACGGTCGCCCACAGCGAGGTGAGCAATCGCACACTCGCAGGTCTCAGCGGTCGTGACCCACGGACGGTCGCCGACGCAGCGCACGCCGAGGCCCTCCATCACGAACACATCGAAGCGAGATGCCAGTCGTTCGACGGCGGCATCTCCGGTGAGCGCTCCGCTCAAGACCGGGTAGTACCAGTCCATGGCCCAGCGGTTCTTTGGTGCGAACGCCCCTTCAGGCTGCGTGCGCAACACCGAACCAAGCCGCTCGATCCGCTCACTCCAGTCTTCCCGGTCAACTCCGACGAGGCGGCTGAGTGCCAGCGCACTACGCGCCGAGTGATACATCGATGAGGATCCGGTGAGAAGAGCAAACGACCACGGTGTTCCATCCGCGTGACGTGCCCACAAGATCTCGCCGCGTTCTTGCTGCAAGGCAAACACCCAATCGAGCGCCCGTTCGACGACCGGAAACATGGTCTCGGCGAAGCCACGGTCCTCGGTGATCAACCACTGATGCCACACGCCGGTTGCAATATAGGCAATCACGTTTGCGTCGAACTTGTCTTGTTCAACGCCATTGGCCAGGTAGTACTGATGCCACGAACCGTCGTCGTGCTGCAGGCCAACGAGCCAGTCATAGGCGCGGTTCGCCTCAGCGATTCGGCCCGCTGAAGCCAACGCCATTGCGGCTTCTACATGGTTCCATGGGTCGGCGTGGCCGCCAGGAACCCAAGGGATCATGCCCGACGGGAGTTGCCACTCCGCTATTGCGTCCGCGGTCTCATCGACCTGGGCAGTAGTCAGCGGTCCGGTCGTGGAACGATGTTCGGTCATCGGCGTTGTTCTCCGGTGATGTGCGTCGATGCGATCGGCTTAACGCCGTACACCACGAGGCTCTTGCCAAGAATGGGGTTTAGCGCTCGATCGGCCACCTTGGTGATCGTTGGTTGCTTCATGATGTCCCACTCGAGAAACTTGTTATATGCCTTGGTGAGCGGATTCTTGTTGACGTCTTCCTGAGGGCCAATAGCGCAACGAAGCCACCAATAGGGAGTGTGCAATGCATGTGCCCGATGCTGATGGAACACGTCGAGACCAGCCGCAGTAAGACGATCGGCGAGCTCGCCACGTCCGTATATGCGTACGTGGCCGCCCTCCACCTTTGGAGCATGGTATTCGTCGGTGATCTTCCAGCAGATCTGCTCGGGCAGGGTGGCGGGAATTGTGGCCGCGAAGGTCCCGCCAGGTCGAAGAACCCGAATCAATTCGGTGATCGCTCCCAGATCATCGTCGATGTGTTCAAGGATCTCTGAGGCAATGATGCGATCGAACGCTCCGTCGGGAAAGGGCAACCTCGTGACGTCGCCGTTGCAGGACGCCGAGGACACCCCGTCGGGCAGCTCACCGTAGGACTCCATAGCCGACACGGTGTTGTCGACCTCGATCAACTCGGGCAACGAGAAATCGCTACTCACGACATCAGCACCACGACGCAGCGCCTCGTAACTATGGCGGCCAAATCCGCAACCAATGTCCAGCAGGCGGTCGCCTGCGTGCAGATCGAGTGTCTCGTAGTCAACAGTCAGCATGGTCTCTACCCGGCAGCTTTCGGGGAGTACCGGTGGTTCGTCTCGTCGAGCAGCGCCCGGTATTGATCAACGGTTTTGACTGCCGTGTGATTCCAGCTCCAGTGGTTGACCACGCGATCACGGCCGGCGGCCCCAACCCGAGCACGGAGTTCGGCATCATCGAGTGTGGTCCGGATCATGGCAGCGAGCGCATCCGAGTCACCGGGCGGGACCTGGAAACATGTCTCGTTGTGCGTGCCGGTGACCTCAGGAAGGGCGCCACCGGTCGTTGCGATCAACGGTGTCGAGCATGACATTGCCTCGATCGCTGGAAGCGAGAAACCCTCGTACAACGACGGAACACAAGCGAGCTCGGCTTCGGAGTAGAGCTCGACGATACGTTCGTCGGTCACGCCGCTTACGAACTGCACGACGTCGGCGAGGCCAAGGTCCCGCAACGTCTCCTCGGTCTTCGAACCTTCTTTGGGCTTGCCGATGATCACGAGCTCGACATGACGGTCCGCTCGAACCTTCGCCGCAGCCTCCAGCAAATACACCAAGCCCTTCATCGCAACGTCGGCACTCGCCGTTGTGATGATTCGCCCTGGCACCTTCGCAACCTCTGGCATTGGTCGGAACAGCTCAGGATCTACACCGACGGGAACCACATGAATCTTGTCCATGTCGACCTGGTGATCCGCGGAGATGTCGATCTTGGAGTTCTCCGACACGGTCATCACCCGGTCCATCCGTTTGGCAACCTGTGTCTGCATTCGCGTGAACGCATACCACCGGCGCTTACCGATCTGCTCTTTCCAGGTCCGAGCGTGTTCGATCTCGAGCCGTCGGTCGACGGTGATTGGATGATGGATTGTCGCGAGCACCGGCATGAGCTTCTGCAAACCGAGCAAGCCCCACCCGAGCGTCTGGTTGTCATGGATGAGATCGAAGTCGGTGTGGCGGGAGCGAAGGTTGTCCCATGCTCGCCACGAAAAGGCCATTGGCTCGGGGAAGTTCCCGAGGTTGAACGAGGTGTTCTCGAGCCAATCCCAACGGTCCTTAAGCTCGAACATGCGTGGCTTGCGCATTGGAAAGTGATCATTGAACGTCTCGAGACTCGGCAGCTTTGTCAGCGGCACACGGTCATCGAGAATTGGGTACGGGGGACCGCCGAGGACCTCGACCGTATGTCCCAACTCCACCAAGGCCTTGGTGAGATGTCGGGTGTAGACGCCCTGTCCGCCCACATGCGGCTTACCCCGATACGACAGATAGGCGATCCGAAGAGACTCGGGCTGGTGGGGAAGCACAGAAGACATAGCCGCTCAATCCTACCGACGGGTAACGTCAGCCCCATGCGAGTACTAGTACAGCGATGCGCAGAGGCCTGGGTGACATCCGAGGGAACCGAAGTGGGCCGAATCGGCGAAGGTCTCTGCTGCCTCGTGGGGTTCACACATGATGACGACGTCGCCATGGTTCCAAAGATGGCCGACAAGCTGTGGAACCTGCGAATTATGGACGATGTCGACGGCGTCATGAACCTGTCCGTGGCCGATACGAGCAAGGCGCTCCTACTGGTCAGCCAGTTCACCCTCTACGGAGACACCCGCAAAGGCCGCCGACCAACGTGGATCGATGCTGCGAGACCAGAACACGCCGAACCGCTTTTCACCGCGCTCGTCGACGAACTCGCCAACCGCGGCGCAACCGTAGAAACCGGGAGATTCCGCACGGAAATGCAGGTCGGACTCATCAACGACGGCCCAGCCACTGTGATGATCGAGCTGTGATCCTCTCGGGACTTCCGCCCGAGATTCGCGGTACGTTCGCTGTCCAGCGTGGCGATGTTTCGGGACTTCCGCCCGAGATCCGCGGCACCCTAGCCGTCTTCGTCGACTCGCGGAGAACGGCTGCGTATTGCCGCTACCAGAAACGCCATAAGCGACAACAGTAGCCATGGGGTTGGGCCCATTCGCGTGGTCAAGGTCAAACCCTCGCGTCGCTCGATAGTCGCGTACAACACGCGTTGTTCACTGACGCCGGTTCGGTCGAGGACCGTTCCGTTAGGATCGACGATCGCGCTGAACCCCGTCGGTGCAGCCTGCAACACCCACCGACCCGTCTCCTGGGCGCGAAGCTGCGATGACGCGACCTGCTGTGACTGCAAGATCGTCAACCAATAGCTCGACCCGTTCGTTGGGTTCACCAAAATCTCGCCGCCATCGAGAATCGCCGAACGGCCGCGGTTCTCAAAGAAGATCTCCCACGAGATGCTGATGCCGAGGGTGGCAACCGGCGATTCGAGAATCGCCGGCCCCGAACCTTGCAGAACATCTCGGTTTGGCACATCGCTGGAGAACCGTTCTATGAGACCACGAAGCGGCACGAACTCGCCGAATGGGACGATCCGAACCTTGTCGTACCGGCTGACCGTTTCACCCTCGGCGGTGATGGCCGTCGAGTAGTTGACCGTGTTGCTTGGCCGGTCGCCCCCGGCGGAGTGGAACCACCCGGGAATGAGCACGGCGTTTTGCGAGCGGGCGATGGCGGCGGTGTCCTCGATGGCCTCAGACATATAGAACAAGTCGTCGCACCGCCCGAGCGGACGGCCGTCTTCGATTGGGTTTACGACGTTTTCTGGCCACATCACCAGATCGACCTCGCGGTCTATCGATGCGGTTGCTTCGCGATGTCGGTCAAACACCCGCTGGTTCTCACATGCGTCGGCTCGTGTTCGCTGGGGGCCGCCACCCTGAACAACAGCGACATCGAGCTCGGCGATGGGGGAGCCGCTCGGAGCGACGGTTCCCGCAATGACGACGACCACGACCGAGCCAAAGACGACGCTCGCCATATCGAAGCGCCGCTCGAATAGCAGGCGAAGGGTCACCCCGGTGGCGACCGTGACGGCCGTGAGCAGCAG
>CALBVK010000445.1 GCA_937969345.1 uncultured Acidimicrobiales bacterium | reverse complement strand
GTCGCAGAGTCGATCTTGGCAATCGGAGCGATGAGGGCTTTGGGCGCAATACGTGCGGCGCCGAGCACACCGAATCGGAGTGGAGAGGTCATGGTTCAACCTACCGCGCGGACTCCCGTCGTTAGAGGTAGTCGAGTACCGATTGCCAGCCGCCCTCCTCAGGCGGTGCAATGATCCGATCGGCATGTGCCAAGGCGTCGGGATCACCGCCCTCGATGCCCAAAGAAATATCTGCTCCTTCGAGCAGTTCGACATCGTTGTTCCCGTCTCCGAGCGCAAGGACGGTCGGTCGGTCCAGGCCCGCGAATTCGCAATAGCGCTCGACGCCGAGCCACTTGGTGACGCCCGGTGGTTGAGCGGTCATCGACCAGCCGCCATACGTCCGTTCCTGGTACGGATCGGTCTGCACACCAACCGCCTCCAGAGCAGCACCGAGCTCACCAAGACCACCTGCGGTTTCTACACCGATTACACCGAACCCGATCACCTCACCGAGCCGAACCGCTTCCTCGGGATTCGCCCGAATGGCATCGGCGCCGAACGTCTTGGCATGTCGTTGGCTCGTTGTCGAGTGCGGACTGAGGTGCGCGGTCCCGTCGATGTTGTAGGCGACAGGAACCTGACCAAACGAACGGTAGATCTCGAGCACAGCCAGTCCGGTCTCGACGTCGAACGGATGACGATGAAACTCGCGCTCACCAGCGTCCTCAACACTCGGGATGAAGCCGTAGGCGCCGTTCACGGTGATCGCTGGAAACGTAAGTCCGGCTGTTTCGAAGCCCCGAAGGGTCGAGACCTTACGCCGCCCGGTCGCAGCCACCACCGGAACGCCAGCGTTTGCGAGCACGTCGAGCGCGCTCCGAGCGCTCGCATGCACCTCGACGTTGTGATCCCAAAGGGTTCCGTCGAGATCGGTGACAACCAGATCAATTCCGCCCATTGATGAAAACTACCGTTGTGCCTGACCCCAGGTTTGGCGCGGGATCTGACGGGCACGCCAGCGTCGCTGACCGAATCGCCAACGGCTGTCATCGCCGGTGTTCACGGGAGCTGGGGCCGCAACCGGTTGTGGCCATGCCTCGTTGAGCGCAGCAGTGATCGCCGCAACAACATCGTCGTCGGGAACCGGCGAGATGTCGGCGATCCGAAACCGGAACGGAGCGGGAGCGTCCTCACTCATTACAGCGGGACGTTTCCGTGCTTGCGTTCGGGAATTCGTTCCTGCTTCGTCTCGAGCAGCCGGAACGCACCAACAACAGCCTTGCGGGTGTCGGCGGGATCGATGACCTCGTCGACATAGCCACGCTCGGCGGCAATGTAGGGGTTCGCAGTCTTCTCGGTGTACTCGGCCACGAGCTCGGCACGCTTGGCTTCGGGGTTGGCTGCGTTCTGCAGCTCCCGGCGATGGATGACCTCGACCGCGCCCTGTGGTCCCATCACCGCCATCTCCGCGGTTGGCCAAGCAAAGGCCATGTCCGAACCGACAGCCTTGCTGTCCATCACGAGGAACGCACCGCCGTACGCCTTGCGGGTGATCACCTGCACGCGTGGCACCGTGGCTTCGCAGTAGGCGTAGAGCAGCTTGGCGCCATGGCGGATAATGCCGCCATGTTCCTGATCGACACCGGGCAAGAAACCGGGGACATCGCAAAAGGTCAGCAGCGGAATGTTGAACGCATCGCAGGTACGGACGAACCGGGCGGCCTTCTCTGCGCACTCGATGTTGAGCACGCCAGCGAACACTTTGGGCTGGTTGCCCACAACACCAATAGGTTTGCCATCGATGCGAGCAAAACCGCAGACGATGTTTTGCGCCCACGAATCGAAGTACTCAAAGAACTCGCCATCATCCACCACGGACTTGATGACATCGATCATGTCGTAGGGCTGGTTGGAATTCTCCGGGAGGATGTCGCGCAATTCGGGGCATGACCGCTCGGGGTCGTCGGTCGCCTCTTCGCTCGGTGGCGTGTCGAGGTTGTTCGACGGGAGGAAACTGAGGAGCAGCTTGACCTGGTCGAGCACGTCCTCTTCGCTCTCGCCGGTGTAGGTGGCCACGCCAGACTTCGACGCGTGTGACTTTGCACCACCGAGCTCTTCGAGAGTGACCTCTTCGCCGGTCACAGTCTTGACGACGTCCGGGCCGGTGATGAACATGTGCGACTTCTCACGAACCATGAAGATGAAGTCGGTCATGGCCGGGCTGTACACGGCACCGCCAGCACACGGGCCGAGGATCACCGAAATCTGCGGGATGACACCCGAGGCCTGCACGTTGCGATAGAAGATGCCGCCGTACGCATCGAGGCTTACAACACCTTCTTGGATTCGGGCGCCGGCACCATCGTTGAGGCCAATGAGCGGTGCGCCGACACTCGCCGCAAGGTCCATAACCTTGTGGATCTTCTCAGCGAACACCTCGCCCAGTGCCCCACCGAACACGGTGAAGTCCTGGCTGAACAGAAAGATCTTGCGTCCGTCGATCGTGCCCCAACCGGTGACCACACCGTCGGTGTAGGGCCGTTCTTCGATACCGCTATCGAGCGCACGATGGCGAGCGAGCATGTCGAGCTCATGGAAGGAACCGGGATCGAGCAGATACTCGATGCGCTCGCGGGCAAGCATTTTGCCCTTGGATTTCTGGCGTTCGACCGACCGTTCGGAACCGGCGTTTAACGCCTCGTCCCGTCGACGCTCGAGATCGGCAATTCGGTCACTCATGGACTGCTGCGACATAGGTCCCGAGGCTACTCGCCCAGGCCGAGCAAGCCATCAAGCGGAGCGGACACCGTCGACTAAAGAAATTGCTAGGTCGTCCCGAAGTTCTAGGCAGTGATGTCCGCCCCCTCCCCATCGCCCCGTATTCAGTGGTATGTCGTTGGCGCAATCTTGGCGATATCGACCTTCATCCCGCTCGCCGCTGGTGCCGCGCATGCGTCGTCATATGACCTGAAGAACCCGTTTCGTCCCGGCGACGTGTACATCTACGGCGACGAGAACTACGCCAACGGAGCGGAACATCCAACGAGCGGCTCCATTGCGTTCGACCTCATCGATGACCCATGGAATGGCCCCTCGCCCGTGTATGCCATGGGAACGGGCCAAGTGCGGCTCGTCTGCACCCACGTATCTGGCGCATCGGTGCTCTCTCACAAAGTCGATGGCTACGACGGGATTATCCGGTTAGTACATCTTCACGGGTCGACACACCCCGATTGGCTCACGTCCGAATGGACCGACGTGCAGCAGGGCCAGTTCCTCGGCAACGTCTTCCCCGATGCAATAACGCCGCGCAACGGCGATTCCTGCTGGCAGTTCTCGACCGGCCGTCACCTGCACCTCGACCTGCCACAAACGGAGACCATCATCGACGGGCAGACGTGGAGCGCATTGTCGCCAAACATCCGAGACATCGTGACCTCGACCAATGTCGAATATGTGCCATCGACACCGACCACCACGACTACTACGACGACGAGCACAACCACGACCACCACGGCGGCTCCCACAACCACCACGACTACTGCGCCCACGACAACAAGCACGACCACGACGACGGTTGCGCCGGTTACACCTGCACCGGTGATGTGTGGCGGTTTCGAAGCCACGATCGTCGGGACACCGGGTAACGACCGGCTCACCGGCACGGCCGGACGCGATGTCATTGCTGGCTTGCAGGGCAACGACATCATCAGCGGACTCGCCGGCGACGACATCGTCTGCGGTGGGCTCGGCGACGACATCTTGATCGGGGGCCAAGGCTTCGATGTCCTCTACGGCGCCCAAGGCAACGACACGCTGATCGCCGCAAACGGAGAGACAACGGCCCAACAAGCCGACTCTGCGGGTGGTCGAATGTTCGGCGGTGCCGACGACGACCGCATCATTGGATCGTCTCGCTGGGACCGGATGCAGGGCGGCAGTGGAAATGACGAGATGTACGGCTTCACCGGCCGAGATTGGATGCGGGGCGGATCTGGCAACGACCGGATCGACGGAGGCGCCAACTATGACGACCTCCACGGAGGCAACGGCACCGACCGCATCATCGTCACTACCGGTGACACAGTTCGCGGCGGATCAAGCAACCGCGACACCTGTGACGTGACGGGCACACCCGCTGTCTTGCTCTCCTGCGAACGGGTTCAATAAACGCGAGCTCTCAGCGGGAACCAGATGCCCGTCACTAACGTCATAGGGGTATGCGACCATCCACCACATCCTGGCACCTGTTCCTCCGCGCCGTTTGCGCTCTCGCTCTGACGCTTCTCGTCGCGTGCGGATCCGATAGCGATCTCGCAACCGGCGACGACGAGACCAGCGATGACGAGACCAGCGACAGTGAAACCGCCGACGAGACAACGGTCGACGATGGCGGCGAACCCATCCCCATCGACCTCGACGCCCTCGGCGCCACCAGCTGGACGTTGCGCTTCGGCGGCGGCCCCGACGGCGACATCCCCATCCTTGAGGAGTGGCCCATCACCATCAGCTTCGATGACGGCACCATCAGCGGTACCGCTGCATGCAATAGCTACGGCGGCATGTTCGACATCGACGGCAGCGAGATCTTCCTCGATGGCATCTTCTTCACCGAGATGGGCTGCGAGCCCGACGTCATGGCATCAGAGTCTGCATACCTCGCTGCGTTGCTCGACGTCGGCGACATCAACCTGATCGGCAACGAACTCGCCTTGGGCGGCATGTCGACAGAACTGATCTTTGCCCCAGCCGAGTGAGCTGGGCCAATAGACCCAATTGCCAACCGCGATAGTCCACCGGTCGCACCTATCACCTACCGTTTCGCTAGCGGACTATTTCAAGCGGTGGAGACGACACGGCGATGCACACAGACCACTTTCGTACCCGGACAGCCCTCTTCCCTCTCGTTGTCTTCGTTCTCATCCTCGCGTCGATACCCACGGTCGGTGCCCAAGATCGCGACTGGACCCAGGTCGGCGACGACCTCATCGGTAACGCAGAACAGGGAGCCTTCGGCCGGGCGATCGATCTCAGTGCTGATGGTTCACGAATGGTCGTTGGCGAGCCCAATCACGACGTCAACGGGTTCAATTCCGGCCAGGTCCGCATCTTCGATCTCGTCAATGACACGTGGGTCCAGGTTGGACAAGACATCGACGGAGACCACAGCTTCGATTACCTCGGTGGCGATGTCGCGATCAGCGCTGATGGATCACGCATCATTGTTGGCATAACGCAATTCGGGGAAAACGACCGGCCCGGAATCGCCCGCGCCTACGACCTCGTCGATGGCCTCTGGATTCAGGCTGGTGATGACATGGTCGGCGAGAACGACAACGACGAGTTCGGCACGTCGGTGGCCATCAATGCCGACGGCTCTCGGATCGCTGTTGGAGCCCCCGGCAACAAGGGCGCTCTCGAACAACGCGGCGGACATGTGCGCGCGTATACCTACATCGACGACAACTGGATGCAAGCAGGCGCCGACATCGAAGGACACGGCCGCATGGGCGTCTCGGTCGCGATGAGCGGCGACGGACTCCAGTTGGTAACCGGCGCTTCGGGGTACAGCCTCCAAGGCCACACCAAAGGTGCCATCGAAGTCTTTATTCTTGTCGACGGTGCTTGGCTTCCGTACGGATACGTCGTTGGAGAGTTCGAACAGGACAAGCTCGGCCTCGCAATCGATGTAAGTCACGATGGTTCGACCATCATTACGGGCACCTCGTTCAACGACGCAGGCGGAGTCAACGCTGGCCAGGTTCGCGTCTACCGCGGCTTTTGGGGCCAGTGGATTCAAGTCGGCCCAGACATCAACGGCGTCGAAGGCGAATGGCTTGGCTGGTCCACGTCGATATCAGACGATGGGGATCGAATTGCCGTTGGCCTGCGAGTGCCCGGCGACGACGCAGGCCTGACTCGCGTATACGACTTCACCGGTGAGTCCTGGGCTCAGGTCGGTAACGACATCCTCGATGGACAGGCGAACGGCAGCTTCGTTGAGGATGTTGCACTGAGCGCTGACGGATCACGACTCGCGATCGGATCCACACTCGATGACGACGGACGGGTGGGAACATACACGCTGCCGTCACTTCCGGACCCCGTCTTCTGTGGCGGGGTGCTGGCGACAATCGTTGGTACGGCCGGCGACGATGTCCTCACTGGCACCGATGGTCCGGACGTCATTACTGGCCTGCAAGGCAACGACGTCATCTTCGGACTCGACGGTGACGACATCCTTTGCGGAGGAACCGGTAACGATGAGATCTGGGGCGGGCAAGGATTCGACATCATCTACGGCGCACAAGGAGACGATTCGATCTACTCGGCCGACGGGGTCGACGTTGCCTCTCGCTCTGATACGAGAGGCATGCGAGCGTTCGGCGGCGCCGGAAACGACATGATCCACGGATCCAATCGTTGGGACCGGATGCAGGGTGGCGCCGGAAACGACCAGCTCTTCGGCTACGAAGGCCAGGACTGGATGCGGGGCGGAGCGAACGCCGATTCGATCGACGGCGGAGCCGGTGCCGACAATATGCATGGCGGCAACGGCAACGATTCGATCATGGTGACGAAAGGCGACACCGTGCGAGGCGGCGCTGGCTCGCGCGATACATGCAACGTTCGCGGCGTCGCAGCGCAGTTGATCTCATGCGAGCGGCTCGTCCGATAGAAGCTCGCTTCTGCAAGACTGCGGCGATGGACTTTGACCTCAGCCAGACCGACGCGCTCCTCTCCACCACGCGGGCGGTCCGCAAACGCCTCGACTTCGAGCGCGATGTCCCCGACGACATACTGATCGACTGCCTCCAACTCGCCACCCAAGCTCCAACCGGATCGAACCAGCAGGGTTGGCGCTGGCTCGTGGTTCGCGACGCCGACAAGAAGGAAGCCCTCGCGGAGATGTATCGCAGGGCCGGAGGCGAATACCTTGCGGCGGCGAGCAGCAACGCCGACAGCGGCTCGCAGACGGGTCGAGTCCTCGACTCAGCCAACTACCTGGCCCAGCACCTCGGCGAGGCCCCGGTCCTGGTCATCCCGATGATCATCGGCCGCCTCGAAGACAACAGCACCAATAGTGCGGCCGGCTTGTTCGGATCCATCATTCCCGCCATCTGGAGCTTCCAACTCGCCTTGCGCAGCCGAGGCCTTGGTAGCTGCTACACCACGCTGCACCTGGGTCTCGAGGGCGAAGCAGCCGAGCTACTCGGCATCCCCGACCACATGACCCAAGCCGCCCTCCTACCGGTGGCCTACACAACGGGCACCGATTTCAAACCAGCGGCGCGTCCGCCAGTCGAGACCATCACTTA
Organism: uncultured Acidimicrobiales bacterium; assembly: GCA_937969345.1. Taxonomy (GTDB): domain Bacteria; phylum Actinomycetota; class Acidimicrobiia; order Acidimicrobiales; family SHLQ01; genus SHLQ01. The sequence goes on along the minus strand of CALBVK010000445.1, from coordinate 190 downwards.
CCTCGACACATACAAGAACCCGATCAGCTAGACGGCACTACTAGTCGAACGTGTCGAGAAACAACGCTGCGACCGCCTCGTTCAAAACGCAAAAGGCTCACCGACAGGTGCCGGTGAGCCATGAAAGCAGATCTTCGTTACATGGCGACGGGGTCGGTCTCTCGCAGGAGTCGTTCGACCTTGGCCGTCT
>CALBVK010000444.1 GCA_937969345.1 uncultured Acidimicrobiales bacterium | reverse complement strand
GGCGGGGACAGGCCCCACTCGGTTGCTAGTGCCGGGCGAGACGGTCGCTCACGAGACGGTTCAGGCTGACACCTTGTTCTGCGGCAGTTTCGGCGAGTTCCCGATGGAGCGTTGGCGGAATTCTGACGTTGAACTTTCCGGAGAACTCTCGCCGGGAGATCGGTGTTGGGATTGGCTCGTTGTTCATCTCGAGGTCGGCAATCACTGAATGGACAAGTTCAGTCATTCCTCGAAGCGCCTCATCCTGAGTCGGGGCGAGCCAGGACAACGATGGAAATTCGATGCAGGTCGCCACATACTCTTCGTCTTCGGCCGACCATGTGACTCGGTAGCTGTAGTGGTTGCTCATTGTGATTCCTTGGTGCGATCGATTGCCTTGATGATCTGACGGACCTGGTATGGCTTGGCTTTCCCGCCTTTTGCCTTCTGGATATTGACCCGCGGGTCGCCCTGCCATGGGGTCTTGAAGACTGCGTGCGATGTTCCTTGTTGTCTCGGCTCACCGAAGTAGTGCTGGCAAAGTGCGAGGAGATCGTTGTAGGCAACGTTTGTTGCCGAGTTTCGGACTGCTTTTTCGATCTTGTCGATCCTTGTCGGCACCTTTGCATAGTACCATTAGCAGTACCATTGAATCAAGGGCAATGGACCTGTCGTAACACGCACCAGAGTCGTGAAGATACGCTTCGTCCATGGGACGAGCGTTCGAGTCAATTACCGATCAGATGCGGGCATTTGCTGATGAGCAGCACGTTTTCTTCGTGAGCACTGCGCCGAGCGAGGGCGGTCACATCAACATGTCGCCGAATGGGTATGACTCGTTCCGGATTCTCGATGATCATCGAGTGTGCTACCTCGACCTCACGGGCAGCGGAGCCGAGACGATTGCGCACATTCGCGACAACGGGCGGATCACGTTCATGTTCTGTGCGTTCACGGGCAAGCCGAACATTGTGCGTTTCTATGGCCAGGGTGCGGTTGTGCGGCCGGGCGATGACGAGTGGGACGAGTTGCGGTCGCTCTTCGGCGACGTTCCCGGTGTGCGTTCGATCATTGCCGCCAACATCGATCGAACCTCGACGGCATGCGGTTACGCGGTTCCGTTCATGGACTATGTCGAGGACCGTGACCGGCTTGCCGAGCATTGGAGCAGCAAGTCCGACGATGAGCTGGACGAGTACTGGGCCAACAAGAACGCAACGTCGATCGACGGACTGCCAGCGGTCGAGGCGTAGAGCCATGCCCACGTCAACCCAAACCGGACAGACAGAAACGGCGGCGCGGTAAACAGTGCAGTTTGCTGTTGAGGCGTGGGATCCCGATTACGGGACTGGTGGCGATGCTGATGCGTTGGATTCCTCGACCGATGTGGTGGATGCCAATGTCGAAGTCCCGAGCGCGGAGTGGGCGCCGATAACTCCCGCCGCCGACCCGCCGAGTGGCGTCGTGTACTTCGTCGACGGTGTGCGCCGTATCGATGCCCGGATCTGGGTGACCGATGATGGGCGGGTGTTGCCCGGTTCGTGTGCGACGGTCGCTGCGGGGTCGGTTGCGTGTATGCCGGGGGCGGCGTTGGTTCACGATGTGCAGGTGCGCCGTGCGGTGTTCACGCCACCGGCCGATTCTGCGTCGTCGATCGTCACCGATTTCGGTGAGTACGTGCACGTTCCGGTGAAGACCGGTTCGCCTGAGGACTTGTACCTCGGTATCCACGAGCAGATGACCGATCTCGAAACGCAGACGGTGCCGGTTGCTGGTCCTGATGATCTGGTTGTGTTCGACGGTCCTCTTCGTGGTCGCAGCGTGGCCCGGGCCGTTGGGCTGATTAAGACCCAGCATGTGCAGTACCTCGAGGATGATCATCAACGTGTGGTCGGGGCCCTCGATGCCGGCCAGCGAACACCGCTGTTCACGATCGGTGCTGGCGGGTTCGCCAGGTGGAGCTGGTATCTGCGGCTTCCGGGCCCTCGAACGCATGGTTGGGCAGGGGTGGTCCGATGCGAGATGGCGGCGGGCAGCCAACTCCCGATCGACACACCAAAGGCAGCAGGCGATCTCGCCGACGTCGTCAGTGCCACGCTCCCCCGCTATGCCAGCGAACCTCACAAGGAGAACCGGGCACCCCAGAACCTCTACCCGATCAAGGGATTGGAACACGCGCTTCGCCGGCGCCTCGGCGACCAACGCCTACTACAACGAGCCCTACGCCGAGCCAGTAGCTAGCCGGCTGCTAGGCGCGCCGGCGTTCGAGGATTGGCCTACTCGGGGAATTCCATAGTCGGTATCCGCTCAGATAGGGGCCTGATACGGCGGCACAGAGAAGGGGAAGCACTACGGCGCTCCGGGGAGGAGTTCGAATGCTTCGATGTGGGTGGGTCTCACGATGCGGAAGTCGCGTTCGTCGAGGGTCGCGATCCGTGTTTGGTTGAGGCGTTCGGCTGCGGCCATGGTGGATGCGTCGATGATGTCGAGGCTGGCATCGGCGTAGATGGCGATGAGTTAGTGGACTCGGTTCCAGTCAGCAGCAGTGAGATCGATGACGGTGATGTCACCGGTCAGGATCGAGCCAATGAACTGTTGTTGTGCATTGGGGCCATTCGCGGTCAAGTAGCAGCCATGCGATTTCGGCGATTACTGGTGTGGTTGAGGCCAGGCCGCCGCGATGCGCGTTGACCAGCGCCAAGCATTCGTCGTGGTGTCGTGCCCGCCTATCGGCGGCAGCGAGCCAGCCGTTGGTATCAACCAGTAACACAGAACAAGTTTCAGGCGCTGCGGCGTACGTCAGCGGCTTTACGCAACACCTTGGTATCGGTTCCGGCCCATTCGGGATCACCCGAATCCATGCAACCCAAAAAGCCGTCAAGGCCCGCTGGTTGAGGCCGGTCACTCTTCACGAGTTCAGCGATCAACTCGGCCTCGGAGACGCCACGCTCGGCAGCAGCGGCAGCAAGCGCGGCTGCGACATCGTCAGGAAGCTCGATCGTAGACATAGCCCCAAGCGTAGAACGGGTGTGTGACGGCATCACGCGCGCTCGTCGCCCGGGTGCAGGCGGTTCGCTAGATCAACTTCGTTTTCTAGAGCAGCTAGTAGCTCTTCTTTAGACATCACAGCATCGTCGGCAAGATCATTGATAGCGGCGTCGGGCCTAGCGTTTCTTATCGCAGTATTGATGGAGAGCAGCCTGCAGGACACAGCAGATTCATCCTCAAGAAAGCCCCATCGTGGCGAGTACATTGCGAACACCGGGATCCTCTTCCCTGATCGCAGATGAGCCTCAAAGGAAATCCCGTTCAGACCACGCCTTTTCTGAGCGATCCCCAAGAAATCCTCATGGGAGAGCCGCTTAGTTGCAAAGTTCCGGACGATTACTGCCTCGTGATTCCAAGTCAACTTGGCCCATCTTTGCGGCGCAAAGCCCGTGAGCGACAAGATCACAGGGAGGAAGAGAACCGGCGACGCCACGATTGCCAAGAAGATGCCAATGCCAACGTTGATCGAGAACATGATCACTACGAACCTGTTCATGGGCGGCCGTAGCGGTACCTCATCAACCATAATCTGTTGCACCTGCTTCTCGTTGCAGTCGTGGCACCCTAGCTACCCGGCGGGTTTCTCCCCACGTCGTATACCGCTGGACCCGGTTAACTCCAGCGTCGTCACAGGTCAGTGACGTCGACGAAATCTGATCGGAGAACATCCACGTCGTCTTCGAATCATCTGATGTCGTAAACGCCACCGTACGGCCCCCTATCTGGTGATAGTACGTGAACACACCCGTACCGGTCGCGTTATCCCACGCATACTCGCTGCCATCGGCGTGATAGTAGGTGTAGGTGTCGCCCGTCTTGCGTCGTAGCCGTGAGTCATCCAACCCGTAAATAAACTCTGCTTTGACCGTGTTGCCTTCTTTGACGTGAGCAAGACGATGCTCCTCGTTCCACCAGAGACAACCCCCAAGCAAGAGCCTTCCTCGAAAGGAAGCATGCAGAAGGCAAGACCAAACGCGAAGCCAGACGAGCCCACAAACGCCACCTCGCCAACCGGGTCATCAGACGAATGTGGAGCGACGAAAAGGCCCGAAATCGGCGTCTACCCGCCGCAGCTTGACAAGGAAGCGTGCAGCAGACCCCGCCCAGATTCCAGGTCGGGTCATAGAACCACCGACCACGTACCGTTCAAGAAGAGAATCTCTCACCTAAGGGGAC
>CALBVK010000443.1 GCA_937969345.1 uncultured Acidimicrobiales bacterium | reverse complement strand
GGTCATGTCGAAGTCCCACACGTACATGCCATCCTCCATCGAGGCCATCACGAAGTCACCCGAAGGTGATGCCGACGTCCAATCGATCAGCCACGGCTCGCTCGGGCTGACGGCGATCGACCCGCCGACCTGATCAGCCTCGACGTCGTAGCTCACAATGCCGATGGGCTCTTCACCCTCGTCGTAGACGAGCCACGCGTAGCGGGACCCATCGGCGCTCGGTGTGCCTTCGGAACGATCCGACATGTAGCTCGCTCCAGGAAAGAGCGCCTGTACTCGACTGGTCAGGTCGGCCAAGACCACGGTGTTCCCGGTCGAGACGGTGGTCTCTAACAATTCGAGTGTGCCGGCATAGCTATTGCGCCCAGCGACGTGGCGAATCCTGTCGGGGTCGGTGGGGTGCCACTGAGGATCTCCGTCGGGATGGATCGGGGTGATCGCAACAAGGGCAGCGGTTGCGACGTCGTAGACGTTGTAGGTCGCGTCGCCGTGATACGTGAGAAACGCACTGCCATCGGCATTCTCGGCCTGGCGTCGGCTGTAGGTATTGCGATTGAACCGGGTTCCATCGGCCGAGGTCATTCGGGTCACCGGCAGTCCGTAGGCGGGGTCCGGCACGGTGGCGAGCAGCGCAGGCTTTGACCACGTCGAATCAGGCGCAGACGAATCGCGCCCAAGGACCAGGCCATCGGGAAGCGAGATGGGAGGGACCGACACCGGAACGGTCGTCGGGGTCGGCGTCGGTGCGGTACTCGTCTGCGCTGGCCGTTCCGAGTTCCACGGTCGGGTGGTTGACGACTTGATGGCTGGTCGAAGTTCGGTGGGAGCATCGACCTCCACCGATGTCGCAGCTGTTGCGCTGACGGCACGGAACGACGCCATGCTGAACGCTGCGCTGATCGATGCGAGCGCCATGATGAGGGTGATCGCAAGCGTGTATCGGCGAGGGATTGGTCGTGGTGTCATGGTGGTGACACGCATGGGCCCGCGGTTTCGGGGGACAGGCCCCGTTGGGGGATGATCGAGTAGTTTTAGGCCATGTCGACAAGTGATCTGCAAGCTGCATGGTTTGAACGGGCTCGTGCCAATCCCAAGCGGATCGTCTTGGCCGACGCCGGTGATGCTCGAGCTCACGACGCGGCTGAGCGTTTGGAGTCTGAGGGCCTCGTCACGCCGATTCTCGTCGACGACATCGATGCGGTCATGACGCCGGAAGTTCGCGCTGCCGCCGCAGAACTTGGCGACAAGGCTGATCTGACCGACCCGCTCCACGTGGCAACGTTGCTCGTACGCACCGGTGGCGCAGACGGCTGTGTTGCCGGAGCGAGCCGGCCAACAGCTGACGTATTGCGAGCCGGTATCCGTCTGCTCGGCGTCGCCCCCGATGCCACCGCGATTAGTAGTTGCTTCTTCTTCGTGCTCCCCGACGGTGCGCCGATCGTCTATGGCGACTGCGGTGTCCTCCCGGACCCGACGCCTGAGCAGCTGGCCTCGGTCGCGATCTCCTCGGCGAAGACGTTCGCTTCGCTCTCGGGGCAAGAGCCCAGGGTTGCAATGTTGTCGTTCTCGACCAAGGGGAGCGCCGAGCACGAGCGCGTGGACAAGGTGCGCGAGGCCACCGCTCTCGCCCAAGCTGCCGCCCCAGATCTGGCCCTCGATGGCGAGTTGCAATTCGATGCTGCCTTCGTGCCGTCGATCGGCGAGAAGAAGGCACCTGACTCCGCTGTCGCCGGAAGCGCCAACGTCTTCGTGTTCCCAGATCTCGACTCGGGCAACATCGCGTACAAGATCACCGAGCGACTCGGCGGGGCCCAAGCGTTTGGGCCTCTACTCCAGGGCGTCGACGGTGTTCTTCACGACCTGTCGAGGGGATGCTCAGTCGATGACATCGTTAACGTGGCGGTGATCTCCGCCCTTCAAGCCACATAGTCCAGCGAACAGCGCTGTGTCGGCGGCAGCGGTATGGGTCACCCGTGTCACGGTCGCTCCTAACGATATGGTTAATGGGTCTAACAGAGGAACAAGTGGCGAATACTGACAAAGACAGCCGACCGCAGCTCGATGCCGAAATCGTCGTAGCTACTGCAGGCCGCATCGCTGACGACGAAGGGCTCGATGCGGTCACGCTGACGCGCATCGCTCGCGAACTCGGCATCAGTCAACCAGCGCTGTACCGCCACGTCGATGGCTACGACGACCTGCTCCGTAGCCTGAGCCTCGAAGGTCGTCAGCTATTGGCCGAGCGTCTGCGCGAAGCGGCCGTCGGTGTGTCGAGCGACGATGCCGTTCGAGCAATGGGGCGTGCGTGGCGAGAAGTCGTCCGTGAACGCCCAGGTCTGATCGCAGCCACCGACCGCTACCCGTGCGCTGGCGACAAGGAACTGGAAGAGGCCGTGGAAGCAATCGTCGACACCCTTGGGCTCGCGCTCATTGGGTACGACCTCGGCCCGACCGATCAAGTTCATGCAGCCCGAGCACTTCGCAGTGCATTTCACGGGTTCGCCCACCTCGAGGCTGGTGACGGACACCCAAGCCCGCACGACCTTGACGACACGTTCGAACACATCGTCGACATCTTGTGTCGCGGCATTCAACGTCTCGCTGACCAATAGCTCCTTCGTCATCGGGAAAACTGCCAGCGCCCGCCCACCGAAGTGAACGGGCGCTGCCAGGAGGAACCTGTCCGAAAATAGGATCGGGAAGTCTCTAGTTGAGGACCTCGGGTAGCCACAGCGCGAGTGCTGGGAAGGCAAAGACCAGCAGCAGGCCCACGACCTGCAAGCCCATGAACTGAAACATGCCTGCGTAGATGTCCTTCAGGTCCCAATGCGGCGCAACTCCCTTGAGGAAGTACGCCGATAGAGCCACCGGCGGCGATAGCCACGCCGTCTGAAGGGTCACCGCAACCAAGATGCTGAACCAGACCAGGTTGATGCCGAGTCCGATCACCACGGGAAGGAGGATCGGCACGAAGATGAGCACGATTGGTACCCACTCGAGCGGCCACCCCAACACGAAGATGAAGACGAGGATCAGGAACAACATGATCAGCCAGTGCAGGTTGAGACCGACGAGCCCGTCGGCGACGTAACCAGCGCTACCGAGCAGCGAGAAGACGGCGCCGAAGAAGTTCGAGGCGACGATCAAGATCATGATCATGCTCGAGGTCTCCAACGTCGCAACCAATGCTCGTCGCAACATGGCGAATCCGAACTTGCCGCCGAAGAGCGCAAGTAACAACGACCCCAGCGCTCCCATTGCGGACGCTTCGGTCGGTGTAGCAAAGCCGAACAGGATCGAGCCGAGCGTGAGGCCGATCAGCACTAGCGGCGGGATGACTCCCAGCGCCAATTCTCGTGCGACCTCTTGCCAGCTGTCGGCACGCTCCTCCTCGGGAAGTGGTGGACCCAGTGATGGGTCTCGCCACGATCGGAACATCGCGTAGCCCGTGTACAACGTGCTCAACATGATGCCTGGGATGATCGCTGCGGCGAAGAGGTCTAGGACCTTTACGCCGACAACGGGTGCCATGACCACCAACATGATGCTCGGTGGAATGAGAATGCCCAGGGTGCCGCCGGCGGTGATAGCACCAGCGGACATCTTCACGTCATAGCCGCTGCGCGTCATCGACGGGATAGCCATCAAGCCAATCAGCGTGACCGATGCTCCAACAATGCCTGTCGCGGCGGCGAAGATCGTCGCCGCAGAGATGACAGCCAAGTAGAGCGATCCCTGCAAGTTCGCCAAGGCCAACTGCAGGGCACGGAACAATCTGTCCATCAACCCGGCCTGTTCGAGCACATAACCCATTAACAAGAACAACGGAATCGCTGCCAATGTCACGTCGGTCATGACCTCGTAGGTCTTACTGGTGAACAGGCTGAAGGTTCGTTGGCTTCCAACGCCGATCACGCCAAACCCAAAGGTCATGACGAGCAGCGTCTGCGCAATCGGAAAGCCGATCACGATCGCAAGGAACAAGAAGCCGAGCATGACGATCCCGAGCCACTCCTCGGAGAGCCCGACATCGATCTGTGCAAGTACTGCCAACATCACTGCCACTCTCCAGTCCGCGCTACCCGAATGGATTTCACCAGTTCGGAGATGGACTGCAGGAGCCACAGGAGGATGCCGATCGGGAGCGTCACCTTCAGGACCCAAAGCGGAAGACCTGAGTTGCTGGTGATCACTTCTTCTCGGAGCTCGAATGACTTCCACCCCTTACCCGCCGAGACCCAAAGGGCAACGACGAGGGCCGGGATGAACATCAGCCCGTACACGATCGCGTCGGTGAGCCCTTGCCGCTTCGCCCCCCAGTTTCGATACACGAAGTCCGTGCGGATATGGCCGTTGCGCTTCAGTGTGAAGGCTGCACCGATCATGAAATGGATGGAGTACAAGAAGTACCCCATGTCATTTGCCCACGAAATCGAATCGTTGAGGAAGGTTCGTGACAAGACGTCAGCTGCGAACGTGAACGTGAGGATGAGCGCGAGCCAGGAAACGGCTTGCCCGGTCCACTCCGAGACGGCATTGATTGCATCAATGCCGCCCCGGTCGGTGTTCCACGGTTCGTCCGCTTCAGTTCCCGATACATCGACCGTTACGCCGTAGTCGGCGGCGATCTGTGTTTCGAGGTCGCTCACGACGGATCTTGACCCACCTTGTCTGGGAAGTAGGTTTCGCCGATGTTCTGGTAGAGCTCGGTGATCGTCAAGCGGTACGGCATGACCTCTTCGGCGTAGGCACGCTGGCTGTCGCGGACCTTCTTGAAGAAGGGATCCTCGGCCTCCAGGTCGTCGGCGACGGTGTTCCAGGCGTCGATGAACTCGCCATAGAACTCATCTGGCGTATTCCAGATGTTGATGCCCTGCTCCTGCAATGCGGTAACCGCACGTGCGTTTGCCGTGATGGAGAGGTTCTGGGAGTCCACGATGGTCGCCTGTGCAGCCACCTTGATGATCTCCTGGAGATGGGGAGCAAGTCCTTCAAACCAGGTCTTGTTCAACAAGATTTCGCCGATATCGGTCGACTGGTGGATGCCCTGGAGGTAGTAGTTGTCCCAGACGTCCTGGAAGCCGAGTGCGGTGTCGTCCGATGGTGAGATCCACTCAGCACCCTCGATGAGGCCACTGTTCGCTGCGGGAATGATCTCGGAACCGGGCATTGCGATCGCTTCCATGCCGAGCTCGTTGAACGAGTCGCCGGGAAGGCCAGGAGGGCTGCGGTACTTGAGGCCCTGAACGTCTTCGACGCTCGTGATGACTTCGGAGAACCAACCAAATGGATCCGGTCCCATTGGGGCAACGGGGAGCGGGATGACGTTTACGCCAATCTCCTCTTGGTATAGCTCGGCGTACAGTTCGAGGCCGCCACCGTCATACATCCAAGCGAGCGACGTCGCCTGGTCCATGCCCGTTGATCCTGCTGGTGGGTTCGAGAACAACGCCGCGGCCTTGTTCTTGCCATTCCAGTAGTTCGACCAGGCAAAGCCAACCTCGAGGGTTTCATCGTTGACGGCGTCGAGAATCTCGAGAGCACCAACAACAGCGCCCGATGGCACGACATCAGCTTTGAGTTGGCCTTGCGACATCGTGTCGATGCGCTCGCCCCACTTCACGATGAGTGCGTGGTAGACCGACGTGGCTGGAACGCCGGTCTGGACCGTGAATTCGATGGTGTCACCTTGAGTCACGGTGACTTCTTCGCCTCCGTCACCAGAATCGCCACTGTCGTCGTTACTCGTGTCGTTGGCGGTCGCGGCGTCGCCATCGCGAGCATCGCCTGCACACGCAGCAGCGAACATTGCTACGGAAAGCAGTAGTGCCAAGAAGCGCAACGTCTTGGAGCTACGCCAGTGGCGTCCGCTCCCGCTACGCGGTTGATCGGTGGTCATGTATCCCCCTCTAAGTGGATCGGCCCCCCTGCGGAACCGGTACGAACTTCTCATTCCACTATGTGGAAGAGCTGTTCTAATTCGCATACTTGTCGAGTGACGGGTGTCATGTCAATCGCTGAGGGCAGATTTCACCCGACGACTGGCGAACTGCTGCCACGTCGTCGAATTGCTAGAGCAAGTGAATTGGATGAGGCGGGTGAACGTCCGCCATCCGGTGCGCTTGCGAGCGGCAGCTGAAACCGGTCGCTGCGACTATCTCGCCGTGTGTTGCGGCGTCATCCCAGCCCAGGTGCCACAGGCTTCGCGACATTTCTTGGTTCGCTGCCTCGTGGCCGAAGATGCCAGCCATACCGCAGCAGCCCAAGTTCGGAACCGCGACGAGGTAGCCGGCCGCGGTAAGTACCTCGGACCAGCGGACGAGACTTTGCGGACGGGTTGTTCGTTCCGTGCAGTGCCCAAGAAGTGAGACGGCGCTTCGCGGCGGTGGTGCGGGTTGAATGGATTCGATGTGCTCGTAGAGCATGTCGACAAGGTGTCGGACCGATGTTGGGTATCCGGGGTGAATCGCGGGGTATTCGTGTTCGTGCAGCAACGCGGTTGCGGGTTCGATGGCGACGGGAATGGCCCCCGCCCGCTCAATGCTGTTGACGAGTTCTGCCTGTGACTTCGCCGCCTTAGCGAACGCGGATCGAGCGCCCTTCACGTGATCGAATTTGCCGGATGGGATGAAGGGAGAGAGTTCGACGTGGAGCCCAAGGATGGTCAGCACCTCGGCGCTCTTCTCGATGGTCTCGGGTTCGAGTCGGTCGGTGAAGACATCGCGCAGAAGCACGACGTCGACGTCGCGTGACGTCTTTGCAGAGAAGGTGTTGAACGCGGTCGGAGCAATGCGCTTGTTGGGCGTGGGGAGATCGACGAGTCCGAGCAGTGCTCCAGCTGGACGGGTGCCAAGGCGAGCGAGCGCTGGCGATGCGGTCGCAAGGCTGGCGAGCGACTCGAATCGGCTGAGGAGCTTGTGGGTGAACGGGCGTCGTCGAGTCTCGTAATACTTGTCGAAGAACTGGCTCTTCAGCTCTGGAATGTTGACTTCGACCGGGCAGCGTCCAGCGCAGGCAGCACACGACAAGCACTGGTTGAGGTTGTCCGCGAGCGCGTCATCGAACTCGGGATCAGTCCCGCCTTGGCGACGGAGGAGAAAGGAGCGCATGAGATCGGCGCGACCCTTCGGCGAGAGCGCTGGGTCACCGGTTGCCTTGTAGGACGGGCACATTGCGTCCGTCGCTGAGTGTTGGTGGCACAGGCCGTTGCCATTGCACGCAAAGGCATCGCTGAACTCCCGTCTGATTTCGACGGGTACGCCCCGGTTGACCTCGCCTCGCATCGTCGCTGCATCGAGCGCTACCAGCGGTTCGTCGGAACGTGTTGGGCGATAGAGCTTGCCAGGATTGAGCAGGTCGCGTGGATCGAAGATCTCTTTGACCTCTCGCATGAGCGAAATCGTTGATTCGCTTAGGAACTCGGGTGCGGTATCGCCTCGGAAACCTCGGCCGTGTTCGCCCCAAAGAACGCCGCCGTGGCGCTTCACGACAGCGACGACGGCGTCGGTGATCGAGCGAACGAGGGCCTCGTGCTCGGGGTTCGACGTGTCGAGCGCGGGTCGCACGTGGACGCAGCCAACATCGGCGTGTCCGAACATTGCGTACTCAACACCGAATTCGTCGAGGCAGCTTCGAAACTCGGCGATGAAGGCTGGCATACGAGCGACCGGAACGGCACAGTCCTCCACCATCGCTGTTGGGCGAGCGGAGAGCTGGGGCGCACCCACTTCGATCTTCGCGAGTAGGCCGACAGCGTCGGCGCGGACTTTCCAGGCTTGCGCTCGTTCAGCTGCAGTCTCGATCGTTTGGGCGGTCACCATCCGACCGCTCGCCCGGAGTGCCTCGTGAATCGGCGCGTCGTCGATTGCTTCGGGGCCGTCGTATTCGAGGAGCAAAACGGAGCCGTGGCGGTCGCCAACGACTTGCCCGAGCGCTGGCCAAGCGGGCGAATTGCGACCGGCGTCGAGGGTCCGTTCATCGAAAGATTCGATCGCCGTCGGTTGCGTGTCACGCATGATCAACGCATCTTCGAGGGCGTCGGCAAAGCTCGCGTAGGCAACGACCACGAGCGTTGTATGGGTGGGGATGGGGGAGAGGCGAAGTGTCGCACGTGTAGTGATGCCGAGCGTTCCCTCGGCGCCAACGAAGAGCGCGAGCGGATCGATCATCCCGTCGCGGCGAAGTCGGTCGATTCCGTAGCCGCTAAACCCGCGTGCGAGTTCGGGAAGGTCGAACGTTTCGCCCTCGCTCACATCGAGATCGAGGAGCGCACGCCAGACCTCGCCGGCCCGACCGGGTTCTGCAGCTCGCTGCTCGGCTTGGGCGATCGGAAGGGGCTCTGCTCGGAACTCGGTTCCGTCGGCAAGACACACGTCGAGCGACAGGACGTGGCGATGTGCTCGGCCGTAGACCAGCGAGCCTTTTCCGGCAGCGTCGGTCGCGATCATTCCGCCGACGGTCGCTCTGCTCAAGGTCGAGGTGTGCGGAGCCCAGAAGAAGCCATGTTTGGCGAGCTCGGCGTTGAGGGCTGCGGTGACCACTCCGGGTTCGACCGTTGCGGTCCGCTCGTCGGGGTTGATTTCGATGATCGCATTGAGGTTCCGCTTGAGGTCCAACATGACGCCGTCGGTCAGACTCTGGCCGTTCGTTCCGGTGCCGCCACCTCGAGCCACGATCGGTGCTGGGGTGTTGCTCGCTGCGTTCTTCCGGACGATGTCGTGGACTTCGGCGGCGGTCTGTGGCAGCGCGACGCCAGCGGGTGTGATCTGGTAGATCGAGTTGTCGGTGGCATAGACGGTGCGCGTGAGATCGTCGGTCTCGACGTGATCGGCGATTGGCGCCATCGAAAATGAATTCATGGAAACAGCTTTCCATTTTTGGGTCTACAGTGCAGAATCGATAACACGATCTCGAAACAGGTTCGTTTCGGTGATGGTGTCAGTATGGCTAGTGGCCCCCACGGGGGTCAGACCGGGGGAAGAAAATCATGTTGTGTCAGCACTACGAGTTGGGCCTCGAAGGCGCAGATACTGCCTTTAGTGTCGACGCATCCAATGTCACCTTTGGCGCAGGATGCTTGGGTGAGGCCGGCGAGATTGCAAAATCCTTGGGTATTCGCCGCATTGCGGTTTTCACCGATGACGCCCTGGTCAAGACCATTCACGTCCAAAAAGTGCTCGACTCGCTCAAGGCTGCGGGCGTTGACATCGCGCTCTACGACAACGTGCGCGTCGAGCCCACCGATGAGTCCTTCCAAGCGGGCACGAAGTTCGCCGTCGACGCCAACGTCGATGGTTTCATCTCGGTCGGTGGCGGATCCGTCATCGACACGGCCAAGGCTGCGAACCTCTACAGCACGCACCCCGCGGACTTTCTCGACTACGTGAACGCGCCGATCGGCAACGGGGTTCCAGTCCCGGGCATGCTCAAGCCACACATTGCGTGCCCCACTACTTCGGGCACCGGAAGTGAGTGCACCGGGATTGCCGTGTTCGATCTTCTGGAGATGAAGGCAAAGACTGGCATTGCGTCGAAGATGCTGCGACCCACTCGAGCCCTAATCGACCCCGACGCAACCCTCACCCTTCCAGCCAACGTCGTGGCAGCCAGTGCGTTCGACGTGCTGAGTCATGCGCTCGAGAGCTACACGGCGCGGCCTTACACTCGACGGCCAGCCGCAGCGACGCCCGCGCTCCGACCATCGAGTCAGGGTGCAAACCCGTGGAGCGACCTCGGCTGTGCCGAAGCGTTGCGGTTGCTCGGCATCTACTTGGAACGAGCAGTGGATGATGCGAACGACGTCGAGGCGCGCCATCAGCTCATGTGGGCCTCAACACTCGCCGGCATCGCGTTCGGTAACGCCGGTTGCCACGCTCCGCACGGAATGAGTTACTCGGTCTCGGGTCTGGTCAAGGACTTCCAGCCCGACGGATATCCCAAAGGGGAACCAATGGTTCCCCACGGGATGAGCGTGATCGTGAACTCGCCATCGGTTTTTCGTATCACCGCAGATGGATCACCCGAGCGCCATATCGATGGTGCCCGCTGGCTCGGTGCCGATGTAGCGGACGTCGGCGCACCCGAGGCAGGGGAGGTGCTCGCAACCCGGATCGTCGAGCTGATGCAGGCGACCGGCATGCCGAACGGCCTGCAGGGTGTTGGTTACGACGCCAGTGACATCCCGGGTCTGGTGCAAGGGTCGATCCAGCAGCGTCGCCTGCTCGATAACGCACCGACCGAGATCGACGAGGAAGTGCTGACGAACATGTACGAAGGTGCCGTTAGCTACTGGTAGCGACTTACCTGCGAGCCACTAGATCGCTCAACTTGTCGAGTCCGAGCGCTTCGCGGATCTCGTTCGCTGACGAGATGGCTTGTTCGCCAATGACCGCAAGCCGCTCGGGCGTCATTCGAACCGATGGCCCCTGAACCGCAATTGCTGCGACGGCGATCCCGGCGGCATTGCGTATCGGTGCCGCAACGCAGCTCACGCCGGCGATGCTCTCTTGGTTGTCGATCGAGTAGCCGCGCTCGCGTGCGCCGGCGAGTTCCTTTTCGAAGTCCTCGACCGACGTGATCGTGTTTGGCGTGATGGCCGGAAAGTCCATCACCGGTAGGGGAGCGTCGGAGAAGGCGAGTAACGCTTTGCCCATCGAGGAGCAATGCATCGAGATCCGGGACCCGGCGGGCTGGTCGAAGCGCAACGGTTGGACCGACTCGACGCGCAATATCACGACGACGTCGGTGCCGTCGGCGACACCCATGTTGACCGACTCGCCCGTGATGCTTCCGATTCGTTCCAGGATCGGCAGCGCTCGGTCGAAGCCCCAAGAATCGCGGGCGCTTTGGCCGAGCACGTGTGCTGCGTGACCGAGGTGGTAGCGCTCGGTCTCGGGGCTCTGTTCGAGGTAGCCGCTTTGCACGAGCGCTCGAACAATTCGGTGCACGGTGCTCGGGCTGAGGTCAGCGTCGGCGGCGATCTCGGTGATGCCCTGTTCGGGTGTCGTGACGAAGCTGGACAACACGTGCAGTGCGCGGTCGATTGCTTTGGTGCCTGCGACACTTTTCTTTGCGCTATCCGATGAGTCGAGTGCCATAGTTACTTCCGGTGCTCGTCTAACGGAGCACCTGCTGCCCCGCCAGAGGATGCAACAAACCGCCCATTCTGCGCCATTCCTGCCCAAAATAGAACCCACATTCCACCATGTGGAATGTGGGTGATAGGTGGGATACAGTAATGCACGGTCAGCAAAGGCAGTCTTACTGATCTGTTATACGCTCTCACAATCGTGCAGAGCCGCACGCCGTACTCGGCCTCTCCGCCGGGTCACGAACACTGATTGAAATGGGGAATACAGATGACACGGATGACGCCCAGTGAGGCATTCGTTGAGACCTTGGTTGCGAACAAGGTCGACACCACGTTCGGCATTATGGGTTCGGCGTTTATGGACGCGATGGACATCTTTGCGCCCGCGGGCATTCGCCTCGTTCCCGTCGTTCACGAGCAGGGTGCAGCCCACATGGCCGACGGCTATGCGCGCGTGTCCGGTCGTCACGGTGTCGTCATTGGCCAGAACGGTCCCGGTATCTCCAACTGCGTAACCGCAATCGCCGCCGCATTCTGGGCGCACTCCCCGGTCGTCATCGTGACCCCACAAACCGGCTCGGGTGGCATTGGCCTGGGCGGATTCCAGGAAGCAAACCAGCTTCCGATGTTCGAAGAATTCGTCAAGTACCAAGGTCAGGTCGATAACGAGAACCGCATGGCCGAGCTCACCGCTCGTGCCTTCGACCGTGCCATCTCCGACATGGGTCCAACCCAGATCAACATTCCACGCGACCGTTTCTACGGCGACATCGATGTCACCATCCCAACCCCGACCCGCCTCGACCGCGGGCCGGGCGGAGCAAAGAGCCTCGACGAAGCAGCCGACCTTCTCGCTGAAGCAGAGTTCCCCGTTCTCCTCAGCGGCGGCGGCGTCGTTATGGGTGACGCTATGGAAGAGTGTGTCGCCCTCGCCGAGCGCCTCGGTGGCCCGGTCGCAAACACCTACCTGCACAACGACAGCTTCCCCGCCAGCCACCCGCAGTGGACCGGCCCGCTCGGCTACCAAGGCTCCAAGGCCGCAATGAAGCTCATCAACAAGGCCGACGTCGTTCTTGCGCTCGGCACTCGCCTCGGTCCGTTCGGTACCCTCCCGCAGCACGACATGGACTACTGGCCAAAGGACGCCAAGATCATCCAGGTCGATGCCGACCACAAGATGCTCGGTCTCGTAAAGCCCGTCACCGTTGCCATCCACGGTGACGCAGGCGAAGCCGCAACCGCAATCCTCGAACGCCTGAACGGGCGCACCCTCAAGTGCGACGCCACCAAGGACGAGCGCATGGCCACCACCCGCGCCGAGGTCGATGCATGGGAAGCTGAGCTCGACGAGTGGATCCATGAAAAGGACGACTTCTCCCTCGAGATGATCGAAGAAGCCAAGAACGAAGAAGGCAACTGGTTGCACCCACGCCAGGTTCTTCGTGAACTCGAAAAGGCCATGCCAGAGCGCGTCATGGTGTCCACGGACATTGGCAACATCAACTCGGTCGCCAACAGCTACCTGCGCTTCGAGGAGCCACGTTCGTTCTTCGCCGCGATGAGCTGGGGCAACTGCGGTTACGCACTCCCGACGATCATCGGTGCAAAGGCCGCCGCTCCCGATCGCCCAGCGGTTTCCTACGCAGGCGACGGCGCTTGGGCCATGAGTATGACCGAGATCCTCACCGCCGTGCGTCACGACATTCCGGTCACCTCGATCGTGTTCCACAACCGTCACTGGGGTGCGGAGAAGAAGAACCAGGTCGACTTCTACGGTCGTCGCTTCGTCGCAGGCGAACTCAACGGTGGCGAGAACTACGCCGAGATCGCCGAGACCTTCGGCTGCATCGGCGTGCGTGTCGACGACATTGATGAGGTTGGCCCGGCGCTCAAGGCTGCGATCGATGCCCAGATGAACGAGGGCAAGAGCACGGTTATCGAGATCATGTGCACCAAGGAACTGGGCGACCCGTTCCGCAAGGATGCACTCTCCAAGCCAGTGCGCCACCTCGCCAAGTACAAGGACTACGTCTGAGTTGACCGCTGGCAGCAGCGCCTCCGGCGCCGATTTTGCTGCCAGCCGTCTACTCACTGCCGTCCCCTCCGGGGGACGTTCAGTCGCCACGGAGGCTCTACGCCGGAGGCGGCGCTTGCTATGGTCCCTTTTGCAAAAAGGTGCCGGACTTCTTTGGGGCGAATGGGGTCAGGCCCGTTCTAGAGTGGCGCGATAGGCCGGACTAGGCTGGGCACATGGAACCGATCACGCTTGAGGAGTATGAGGCGGCGTATCGGCGGTTTATTGCTTGCTTGCAGGAGACTGGGGTCGAGTACACCGATTCCGGACTGGATCCGGAGCATCAGCGGTTTGAGTATTTCGTTCAGGGTGATCTCGATCCTGTCACGCACAGGATCCCGAGCGACGATTGCTACGACCGCGAGTTTGCTGATGCCGATATGCGCTGGCAGTACCAACAGCAGGCGCCGCTGGCCGAGGCGACGTTTGATCGGGCACTGGCGTTCTTTGCCGAGCGCGGCGTCACCGAATTTCCAGAGGGCTACGTCGAGTCGGGCAGCATCGGAGCGCTCATTCAACACGCTGTGTCGATTCACGGTGAGCAGATCGCCGAGGAGTATTCAGCACACGAAGACAAGCTCGACATTCGTCAACGTGTGGACAAGCTCGAGACTCACCCAGCTCCTGCGCCATGGGAAGTTTTGGCCCACTTTGCCGTCGGGGGTCTGCTCGCAATCGGTGTCACCGAAGACGAATGTCATTGCCTGGTCGTAAGTCATCAGGGCCGTTCGGTTGTCGATCTTACGACGGGTGAAAAAGTTGCCAGCGAACTCGGCGATGACCTCAACTCGTTCTTGTCGAAGTCAAATCTGGCAGCTACTGGAATCGGGCCACTCGACGGGCAAACAATTTCGCTCGCTGGCCTGTGGGGAGGCGCGCTGCCGCTGTCCACGCCTGACGGCTGGTACGTCTTCCGAGTGACAACGAACGGGCCTGACGAACGGATAGTGCTCCAAGCTCCCGACGCCAACATCTACAACTCGTACAAAGGCCTTACCCTACTCGATGTCCCAATGACCGATGTGCGAGCGGTCGGGTTCACCTTCGATAGCGCAGTGCTCATCCTTGCTACGAGTTCAGACCTGCGGATCTGGCGCCGGCCCGTGGTGTAGGTCAGTCGTGTAGGTCTGCGGAACTATTCGGAAAAAGTTCGCGACTAACCGGTGACCTGGCGCGTCAAATCATCACGAAGCAGCGCAGGTATCCCGCCACCTGCGTTGCTTCCAAATTCGAAGACTCACCGAGTGTCCAACGAAGTCCACCCAACGAGTTACCACGA
>CALBVK010000442.1 GCA_937969345.1 uncultured Acidimicrobiales bacterium | reverse complement strand
CACTCGGTCACTGGCGATGGGCGGCCGGCATAGTCGGCGAGCAAGGTCGAGAGCTCGGAACGGAACTCCTGATCCGCCCATGCCGACCGGAACGCCTTCTCGAGCTCCTGACAGGCAGGCACGAGGGTCTCGGGAACGAATTGGCCACCGAACTGACCGAATCGCCCAGTCGAACCGGGGTCTCCCATGATCGGGGTCTGCTCGTCTTCCGACGGCGAAATACCTTCGCTCAACATCTACTTACTCCACTTCCCAGTCGTACATGGGCTGATTCGATTCGGAGGGCGTCGACTCGTCAAGAGCCTCACCCGCGGCTTTGGCATTCTGGATGAAGCGGCGCAACGCAGACGGATCCTTCCGGCCTGCTTCGCGTTCGACGCCAGACGCCACATCGACGCCCCATGGCTTCACCGCTGCAATTGCGTCTGCGACGTTGTCTGGGTTGAGCCCCCCAGCGAGCACGATGTGCTTGTTTGTCGGCAGCGAATCCGCAAGCGACCAGTCGAAGACCTCGCCACTTCCAGGCACCGCTGCGTCTACGAGAATGATCGGAACCGGAAACTCCGACGCATGCTGTGCTTGGGGTGTACCCGCCGATACGGCCTTGATCACCGTGGGGACCCGCTCGGCGACCCACGCGACCTCTTCGGGGCTTTCGTTGCCGTGCAGCTGCGCGGCTCGAAGCCCAGCGGTATGCACGATGTCTACGACGCGTTCTTTCGCTTCGTTTCGGAAGATCCCGACGGTGAGCGTTTCGGGCGGGATCCGAGAGGCGATGTCACGGCCACGAACCGGCGCGATCTGACGCTTCGATCCCGATACAAAATTCAGACCGATCGAGTCGGCCCCCAACGCAACGGCGAGCAAAGCGTCGTCGATGTCGGTGACGCCACAGATCTTGACCCAGGTCATTGCGCGGCCTCGATAAGGGCGCGAACGCCGCTCGTTGGACCATCGTGTTTGACGAGCGACTCGCCGACGAGCACCGCCTCGAATCCGGCCGACACGAGATCGGGAATGTCGGCCGGGCCGGTGATGCCGGACTCGGCGATACGAACGACGTCGAGCGGAAGCGATGAGGCAACGCGGCGGGCGCGCTGCACATCGACTTCGAACGTCATCAAGTCTCGCTGGTTCACACCAACGATGGTGCCACCGATCGCCATTGCCCGCTCGGCTTCGGCTTCGTCGTGAACTTCGATGAGCGCATCGAGGCCGACCTCGGTGGCGAGCGTATGAAAGTCATTGAGTTCATGGTCATCGAGCGCTGCCACGATGAGCAGCACACAATCGGCGCCCATAAGACGCGCATCGACAACGTCGTTTGCGGCAACCGTAAAGTCCTTGCGCAGGATCGGTAGGTCGACGGCGTCACGCACGGCCTGCAAGTCAGCGACGGACCCGCCGAAGTACTCGACGTCGGTCAGCACCGAGCAACAGGCGGCTCCCCCAGCTGCATACGCCGAGCTGAGAGCGACCGGATCGAGGTTGAGGTTAAGGTCGCCCTTCGATGGCGATCGACGCTTCACTTCGGCAATGACGCCAAGCCCGGGCGCCGATCGGATCGCCTGGGCGAATCCGCGGGCAGGCGCGAGGTCGCTGGTTTGGTCGATCAGCTGGTCGAGCGAACGCGAATCATCGGCAGCTGTGGCTCGATGCGACTCGAGAATCCCGTCGAGATATGTGGTCATGATATGTCCGCTGGGACCGGGCGGATCTCGACCGGGTCACCAGCGATACTCAGCGTTGTGGCGTCGAAGAACGAACGTTTGACATAGGCGAGGCCGACCCACCCGTCGCCGTTGCTGGCGACGGACGTAATCACACCGGCATCGTCGTCGCCGGATCGCAGTTGATCGTCCGCTGGCACCGGACCGCTGCCGGACACGATGCGAAGCCGTCGAGGGGTATTGTCGCCTCGCGAGTCCACCCGGGCGACGAGTTCTTGGCCGGTGTAGCAGCCCTTGGTGAAGGAGACCGACCGGTCGACGATTCGTGCCTCGGCGGGGATGGTCGATTCGGTGAGCTCGCTACCCATTGCGGGAACGCCGGCCAGTATGCGCCTGCGTGCATAGTCGTCTTCGGTGCCCTGTTCGCCCACTGGGGTATCGAGCGCGGGCCCGATCACATCGACCCCGCTGCCGGTCGGAGAGGCTGCGACGATCGGGGCGTCTGGGCCAGCGGCGTCAGCGTCATCGTCGTACGCGTGCAATATCCACGTCGAGAGTTCGAGGTCGGCCTTTGTCCGAAGCTTGAAGCGCTTGAGCCGAGCGAGCAAGGCCTCGCCGAAACCGGCATCGACGTCGAGTAGGTAGGCGTCATCGCCCGAGCGCGTGATCCGGAACCAGGCATCGACTTTGCCCTGTGGTTGCAGGATCAGACTCCACGCCGAGTCGCCGATGGCGAGCCCGAGAACGTCCTGACTGATCTGGCCCTGGAGATACGTGGTTGCTTCGGCCCCTTCGACCGACACAACATCGCGCTCACCGACATAGACGCTCATGACTCTCCTCGACGTTGCTTTGTCATCAACCGAGCACCGGGCACCGCGGCGAGCAGCGCCTTCGACTTGTTGATGCACTCGTTGTGTTCATCGATAGGCACGCTGTCGGCGACGACTCCGGCACCGGCCTGCACCGACGCCCGATTGTTCGTGATGAACATGGTGCGGATCGCTATTGCGGTGTCGATGTTGCCGGAGAAGTCGAGGTAGCCAACGACCCCGGCGTAGGGCCCGCGCTTGACCGGTTCGAGCGAGTCGATGATCTCCATGGCCCGCACCTTGGGAGCGCCCGAAACCGTTCCGGCGGGAAGGGTCGCTCGTAGCACGTCGATTGCCGACTTGCCGTCGGCGAGCTGACCGCTGACTTGGGACGTCAGATGCATGACGTGACTGTACTTTTCGAGCGTCATGATCTGATCGCGGCTCTCGCTTCCGTACGAGATCACACGGCCGATGTCGTTTCGGGCGAGATCGACGAGCATGACATGCTCGGCAACTTCCTTTGGGTGTTCGCGAAGTTCAGCGCCGAGGCGGCGGTCCTCTTCATCGGTCGCCCCACGCGGGCGGGTTCCGGCGATCGGGCGGGAGATCACCGTGCCGTCGCGCAGCTGCACCATTGGTTCGGGCGACGCCCCAACGATGTGCAGGTCGCCAATGCGCAGAAAGTACATGTACGGACTGGGGTTGACCTGACGCAGCACTCGATACAGATCGAACGGATCGGCATCAAGTTCAAAGTCGAAACGCTGGGAGAGCACTACCTGGAAGATGTCTCCAGCGAGAATGTGCTCTTTGGCGGTAGCGACCGCAGCGCAGTAGAGCTCCTCCCCCATTGTCGAGGTGACTTCGGGGAGCGGTGCGTCGAGCGGCGGTGGGGTTACGAGCGGCTCGTCGAGTGGTTGGGCGCCATCATTCTGCAAGCTTTGCAGCCGTGCGATTGCCTCGTCGTATGCAGACCGCAAGGTGTCGATGTTGGCGTCGGCGGGAACGACCGTGTTCGAGATCAGGGTGACCTGCTGTTTGAAATGATCGAACGCCGCCAATTCGCCGATGAGTGCCATGACACCATCGGCGTGTCCGGTGTCGTCGCTTGGAACATCGGGCAGCCGCTCGACCTCTCTCACCACGTCGTAGCCCAGGTAGCCCATGAGCCCGGAGTGCAGTGGCGGTAGCTCGTCGATGTCGGGCGATGAGAACTCGTCGAGCAGATTCTCGAGAGTTGCCAACATTCCGTCGCCGACCGGAACCTCGTGAGCGAGCGGCCCCGACACAGTGATGTCGCCGCCCGTCGACACGATGGTTGCAAGCGGATTGCGACCGAGGAATGACCAGCGGCTCCATCGTTCGCCGTTTTCGACCGATTCGAGCAGGAAGCCATCGTCGTCGCCCACGCACCGGGCAAAGATCGCAACCGGCGTTACCTGGTCGGCGAGCAGCGATCGCCAAACCGGCACCACGCGGTGCTCACGGGACAGTTCTACAAAATCGTCGAAGCTTGGCTTAATCGTCATTGGATTACAGGTACAGCCCCGTCGATCCCTCTTCGAGGCGTTCGGCTGCGACGGCGTGTACGTCTCGTTCGCGAAGAATCACATAGTCGGTGCCACCAACCTCGACCTCATAACGGTCGTCTGGGTTGAAGAGCACCTGATCGCCAACTTCCATGTTGCGCACGTTCGGGCCGGTCGCCTCGATGGGCGCCCACGTGAGGCGTTTACCCACTTGGGCCGTTGCCGGGATGAGGATTCCGCCGGTAGACCGGCGTTCTCCCTCGGCATCACCAAGCCGGACGAGGATGCGATCGTTAAGCATCTTGATGGGCAAGCGGTCGCCATCGCCGTTCTCGGGCTGAAAACCGGTGTTCTTCGGAGAGCTTTTGGGGGCTTCGGTCACCGAAACAATCTACTGGGGACAGGCAACAGTGCCGCTATTCAAACCCTGATGACGCGACCGCGGCCACGAGTAGAGGACCGAACCAAGCACCAGATCGGCGTCGTGGTTCATCCCCGGCCGCGTGGTACACGTGCCCGGCATCAACACTGATCGACATTTCGGTCGCCCCAAGGCCACCGCAGGAACCAGAGCGAACACGAGCGACAACACAGCAAGCACGACGCCCAGCTCGCGTAAGCCGGCACAGCGCACACCCGAAAGACGCACAGCAGTCACCGTTCCAGAGCGCTCGCTTTCGTCCACGTCTCGAAACTACATGGCCCCAACGGCCAACAACGAAACGCCCATCACCCTCCCAAAGTAATTGCTTACGAATCCGTCCTCCGGACTTGCTGGTCGAACAGATGTTCGATACAATGACTCTATGACCCTCGTCAACTTCGCAGCACCATCCGGGGCCCTCGCCGCTCTCGATTCTGCACTCGACGCCCTCTCTGCTGAGTTCCTGCCAACCATCGACCGCGACCAGCTCGGGGCGCGTTGCGTGTCGCTCCAGAACGCACGCCAACGCCTCGACGCCATCATCGCCACCGGTATCGCTGAAGCCGAACGCGCTGGAGTCGCCGTCGTCGCTGGTCAACGGACCATGGCCCAATACTTGGCGTCACGAACCCACGCCTCTCCCGACGCGCTACGAGCCGACACCCGCTTAGGACTCTGGGTTGGCCAATTCACACAACTCGAAACCGCCATGCTCGACGGCGGCCTCTCCCGTCAACATGTCGACCTGCTGCGCCGCACCGACAGCATCCGCGTACACATGGCTATGCAACGAGACCAAGCCATGTTCATCGACTTCGCCCAAGTCCTCGAATGGAAGTCGTTCCAAAACTGCGTCAAATATTGGCTACTGGTCAACGACCCCGACGGCACCGAACCAGACGACGAAGACACAAAGAACACACTCTCGATCTCCACCAAAGCCAACGGCCGAGTCACCATCAACGGCGACCTCGACCCGCTCACCGGAGCCATCCTCAAACAAGCCATCGGCAACGAAGAAAACCAGCTCTTCGACCAAGACAACGAAAACGGCACAGTTCGAACCGCCACACAACGACGAGCAAACGCACTCGGCAACCTCATCGAACGCGGCGCAGGCCGCACCGAAACAAACTCAAAACCGTTGATTCACGTCGTGATGTCGCTCAGCGTCCTACAACATGCTCTTGCTCAACTCGCGAAAGACCCATCTGAACAAGACTTCACCTCGGTGCTCGACCCCAACGACGTTGATGGACGCTGCGAACTCGCCGACGGGACACCAATCCACCCCAAGTACGCCTTGGTTCTACTGATGCAAGCTCGCATCCGCCGACAAGTACTTACCGCAAAGAGCCAAACACTCAACGCAAG
>CALBVK010000441.1 GCA_937969345.1 uncultured Acidimicrobiales bacterium | reverse complement strand
CGTCACCTTTACGGTCGATGCTCCGGCGAACAATTACCGGGCCGACCTCTTCAACAATCCAAGCGGAGCGGATCCAAGCGGGTTCGGCGAAGCTGAGGTTGACGTTGCAACGCTGTCGTTCAGCCACCCTGGCGGTTCTGCAAGCTACACCCTGTCGGCGCCGTCCGTATCGGTGTCGGGTCAACTCAGCATGCAGCTCATCTCGACCGGTACGTCGGCTGGGAGCAGCTCTGAGTACGGCCCGATCTACACCGTGGTGCCCGACCCATCGATCGCTGTCGTGAACTCGACAGGCGACGCTGACGACTCTGATCTTGGCGATGGAGTCTGCTGGACCGGCGCGCTCAACAGCGCCGGTGCACCCGAGTGCACGCTCACCGCAGCGATCAAACAGATGAACAATCTTCCGGGCGCGAACTCGATCCACTTTGCAATCCCAACGTCAGATCCTGGATATGCGGCCGGCGTGTGGACGATCAACCCATCGACCGACCCGACGAACTCGTTCCCCGATATCACCGGACCCACAGACATCGATGCAACGACCCAGGCCGGGTATGTCTCCGCTCCGGTCATTCGCCTCGATGGCACCGGACTCGACGCAGGCACCGACGGAATCCGCTTCAACACCGGCTCAGACGGTTCGACGCTCACCGGCTTCTCCATCGTCAACATGCCCGATGGCGGCGCCTGGTCGATCGTCGATGGCGTGTCGGTATTTGGCAACTACCTCGGTCTAAACCCAGACGGCACAGCAGCAGGAAACACCGATGGTTTCGTCGTGTGGAGCGGGGCAACCAACACCACCATCGGCGGCGCCGGGTCTGCGCAGAACGTCATCTCGGGCAACACGGGTGCTGGCGTCCGGGTCACGAACTCGACGACCCAGGTGACCGAGATTCGCAACAACCTGATCGGTGTCGCACCGAACGGCGTGACGGCGCGGCCGAACCGTACGGGCCTCGCCATCACCGACGAAGCGAGCAACACCATGATTGTGGAGAACACCGTCTCGGAGAACACCCTGTTCGGCATCCAACTCAGTCACACGATGAACGCCTTCGTGTACTCGAACTCACTCGCTGGCAACGACGGAGATCAGATTCGCATCGAGGATTTCGCTGACGGAATCACGATCGGCGGGGTTGGCCCGGCCAACACGATCGCCAACGGCGGCCGAGATGGCATCGTCATCGAGAACAACTCGACCGCGATCACTATCACCGAGAACCTGATCCATGGACATCTCCATGGCGTCGTCGTCGATGACACCAATAGCCAGGCCGCGATCCTGAACAACAGCATCTACGACAACACCGATCTCGGTATCGACCTCGGGCACGACGGAGCGACTGCGAACGATCCCTCCGACACCGATATCGGTCCCAATAGCCTGCTCAACACTCCGGTCATCACCCAGGCGATCGACTCGGGCGGCACCACCATGGTCGAGGTGTTCGTCGAGGCAACGGCGACACCCGGTACCTACATCATCGAGCTATTCGACAACGCCGCGTCGGGTAATGGTCGAGCCGAAACTCGCGTTCATACCGAAAGCATCAGCTACCCGGGAACAGCGACCACGTACTCCATTGCGATACCGAGCGGGTCCTCAATCCTGACAAGCACCCTGACAAACACCTCTAGCGGCACAGCGACAGAAACTTCCGAGATCTCTGCCGAGCGCATCGTGGCCAGCGAAAACACGATCACCGACCCCGGTCCGCAAGCGCACAGCGAGAAGGTGTACCTCCTCTTGCCGATCGAGGCCACGCAAGGTGGCACGGCGCCACTGGTGTACTCGGCTGTAGGACTACCTGACGGACTCTCGATCGACCCTGTCAGCGGTCTGATCAGCGGCGAGCTTACCTACGACAGTGCGGGCACCTTCGCCGTCGACGTGAGTGTGACCTCGACCGACGGAGGCACCGCAAGCACGAGCTTTGTGTGGACGGTAACGAACCGCAACCGCGTTGTTTCCTTTAGCCTCCCGAACCGACTCAACACCGAGGGAGATTCGTTCACCCTCGACGCGTCGGCGGTTTCCGGGCCAGACCCCGACGGTGATGCACTCACCTGGTCAGCGATCAACCTGCCACCCGGCCTGTCCATCGATACCGCGGGGCAGATTTCCGGCACGTTCACCTTTGCGAGCGCCGGGTCATACACGACTCAGATAAATGCGTTCGATGGCACGAACTCCTCGGCGTCGTCGTTCACGTGGACCGTTCAGGAGAGCAACCAGCCACCAGTGCTGGCAGACCCCGGACTGTGGGGCGATAACGAGGGCGATTCGGTTTCGCGGAGCATTGTCGCGAACGATGCAGATGGTGATTCCCTCAACTGGACCGCGACGGGCCTGCCCGCTGGCTTGTCGATTAACCCGGTCACCGGCGAGGTCACCGGACAGCCGCCATTCAACGCTGCCGGAAGTTACCCGGTAACCATCACCGCCGACGACCAACGCCCCGGTGGAGCAACGTCGGCGTCGCTCAACTGGATTATCTACAACGTCAACCGAGCGCCCGGGTTGGCACCAATTCCCGATCAGACCTTCACGGTTGGCGACACGGTCAACATCGCGCTCTCCCCCAGCGACCCCGACGGTGACACCCTCCTGCTCACCGCCACCGGTCTGCCGCAGGGAGTATCGGTCGACTCGATCAACCAACGCATCGTCGGCACCGTTTCAACAGCGCAGACCACCACATCGACGATCATTGCTGAGGACACAACAGGGGCGCAGGCCACTGCAACGTCGACCTGGACAATCAACCCCGCTCCGCCACCGACCACGACTACCACGACGACAACAACGACCATCCCGGCCACTACGACCGTGCCACCGGCAACAACGACCACGACTAGCCCGGCCACTACCACCGCTCCGACCACGACTAGCCCGGCAACAACGACCGAACCCCCACGCACAAGCACCACGTCGACAAGCACCACGTCGACGACCGCCCCTGCGACTCCATCAACCGTCGACGTTGCGCCCCCGGAGCCAGGCGAGGTGAACCCACTGCCAGAAGCCATCCCGTTCGTCGACGTCTTTGCCGAACCGGACCGCATCAGCGTTTCCGACGACGTCACGGCGATCAACGTCATCGCGAACGACACGTACGGGCCGAACCCCCAGATCCTGAGCGTGACGCAACCGCTGATTGGTTCGGTCGAACTCGTGAACGGCGGTATCGAGGTCACGATGCCCCCGAGCTTCGCTGGTGACATCGTCTTTACCTACACCCTCACCGACGACACCGGTACCGTCTCCACCGCCGAGGTCGCCGTGTTCAGCGTGAACGTCCTTAGCCCCGCAGGCAATCGGGTGACCGCCGAAGAGGAGCTCACCTCCGTGGCCGACGTGTTTGGACGAGCCACAACATTGTTCACCGGCCTCTTCAGCATTCGCCTTACGACGGTGCAGCTCACCGTTCTCGGCTTTGGGCCGGTGGTCTTTGGTTTGTTGCGCATCCTGTTTGTTCGCCGAGAGGATCTACTCTCGGTCACGAGCACCGCCCGGTCGCGCTCGGTGGCAGCTCCGGTCGCAGACGCTGTCTTCTCGCTACGCCACGACGCAATCGTGTGGAGTGACGGCAAGAAGCGAACGCACAACGGTGTCCGCCAGGTTCGGATCGAACTGCCAAACGGAGCGGTGTCGTGGCTCGACGAGACCACCGTCACCGACACGGGCTTCTAATCCGTCACATTTCGTGTCTATAAGGCCCAACAGCCCATTCGTTCGGACCCAAAGCAACCTACTCTCAGCCAAATGCCCGCCCCCATCTCCGCCTTTTCCGCCAGGTTCGCCGCGCCCGCTATCCGCCGTGTCGCACTGGTTCTCGCCCTACTCACCACGACCGTCGTGACCGGTGCCGTCGTTGCTGGGGCGCTCGCTCCAGAGAACCCGCGCCTCGACACGCCGATCGTTCTCGACGGCGAGGTTTGGGACGTCGAGCAGGTCGGCAACGCCGTTGTTGTCGGCGGAAACTTCACCCAGATTCAAACCACTCGGAACGGGCCGACGATCAACCAGGCGGGCCTCTTCGCCTACGACATCGACAGCGGCATCCTGCTCGAAGACTTCCTCCCGACCCTGTCGGTAAACAACGGTGCCGTCGAGATCAAAACTCTCGAAGCTGCCGCCGATGGTCGCAGCGTCTACATCGGCGGAAAGTTCACCGCCATCGACGACAAGACCGACGATCGCATCCGTATTCGCAATCGCATCGCGAAGCTCGATGTCACCACCGGTCGTCTCGACCGCAACTTCGCCCGCGGTGGCGTGGATGCCAAGGTTCTCACCGTCGACCTCATCGGCAACCAGCTGTACGTGGGTGGCAACTTTAACCGCATCTATGACACCGACGTCGGCCGACCCCCGGTCGAACACGAACACCAGAGCATGGCTCGATTCGACGCGACGACCGGCGCCTACGACCCCACGTTCAAGTTCGAACCAGAGACCAGCATTGCCCGCACCGGAATGCTCGGCGTCACCAATATCGATCACACACCAAACGGGCGCTACCTCGTCTTTACCCACCGCGGAGAGAACGTCGTCGTCAACCGAAACCAGATCTTCCGACGTCCGGGCGTCGCCATCCTCGACCTCAACGCCGCCGGAGGTGCTGCAGTCACCGGATTCCAGACGTTGTATCCGGACGCAAACGATGCAAACCAAGACTTCTACTGGAGTGGCCAGTGCGGAAACCGCGGCATCTTCATTCGAGACATGTAGGCCAGCCCCGACGGCTCATACTTCGTGACCACTCACCAAGGCGCAGATTCGGGGTACCAGTGCGACACGGTCGTGCGCTGGCCGATCACGACAACACCAACCCGACCAACATGGGTTTCCCGCCTGTTCGACTCGGTCTTTTCGGTCGGTATCGATGACGACGCCATCTACGTCGGCGGGCACTTCCGCATGATGGTCACCGATCAGGCACCAAGCCCCTACCCCGGTCGAACCGTCCCCAACGACGGCGCAGCCCGCGGCGACATCTACACCGCCGATATCACCCGGGATGCGAACTTCCGTAACGAACTCTGGAACCCGGGATTTGTGTATCGGGCGTACCAGCTCGGCGCAATCAACCCCAGCACCGGCCGTGGCATCCCGTCGTGGAATCCCGGCAGTGATGCCTTCAAGGGCGTACTTGCAATCACCGTCGTAGATCGCGGTGTCCTCCTCGGACAAGACCGTGGACGGATCAACGGCTTTAACACCGGTCGCGCTGCGTTCATGGACCTCACCCCAACGCCGGTAATCCACAGTGCACCGTCGCCCTCGACGGCGACCGAAACCCTGTCGTCAGCTGGACCGATATCGGCAACGTCAACGAATGGCGAATCGCACGCAACGGCGACTTCCAGGTTGGCGTCACCGGCACGAGCTGGACCGACGCCGACGCTCCGATCGATACCGATCTCACGTACGAACTGCGCTTCAACCGAAACGGCCTCTCCCAGACCGATGAATGCGGCACGGTGCGGGTCGACATCATCCCGATCACATGCATTGTTGAGGTCACCGGAGATACCTCGCTGTTCGTCGATTGGAACAACACCGAAAGCGACCGGTACAACATTCGCCGGGATGGCACGTTCGTCACCTCGGTCGACGATCGCACTCGCTGGGAGGACACCGGCCTTACCCCCGGCACCAGCTACAGCTACGAGGTACAAGCCGTTCGCAACGGTGTGATCACGCAAACGGCCACCTGCTCGGCCGAGACACTGGGCCGCGTGCTCACATGCAGCGTCGGAGTTGTTGGCGAGGACATCACCGTGTCGTTCAACGGCAACGACTTCAGCCGAGTCACCATCCGCCGAGACGGCAACTGGCAAGCCACGCTCACCAACCAAACCACCTTCAGCGAAACCCTCCCCCCAGGCACCTACAACTACGAAGCGACCGCCGT
Source organism: uncultured Acidimicrobiales bacterium (assembly GCA_937969345.1). Classification (GTDB taxonomy): domain Bacteria; phylum Actinomycetota; class Acidimicrobiia; order Acidimicrobiales; family SHLQ01; genus SHLQ01. The sequence goes on along the minus strand of CALBVK010000441.1, from coordinate 6,823 downwards.
CCTTAACGGCTTCCGGAGCACCCTCGACTGTGGCACAGCCACGATTTCTGCTCGTGGAGTGGTGTGCTCAGTCGGCGTTGTTGGTGACGAAGCAACGGTGTCGTTCAACGGCAACGACTTCAGCCGAGTCACCATCCGCCGAGACGGCAACTGGCAAGCCACGCTCACCAACCAAACCACCTTCAGCGAAACCCTCCGCCCAGGCACCTACAGCTACGAAGCAACGGGCGTCTTCAACGGCTTCCGTGACACGGTCAGCTGCGGAATGGTCACCGTGGACGCCGAGGTTCTGCTGTGCACCGCCACGGTCCAGGGCAACGACGTCATCCTTGTCTGGAACGATATTGGGGCGAGCAGCTACCAGGCCCGCACCAACGGATCCTGGACAGCGACCCTCGATGCGGGAACGACTACATGGACCGACCCAGGTGCCGCCGGTGACGGCAACAATTACCAGGTCCGCTTCCGCCAAGACGGCACCACACACACCATTGGGTGCGCGTAGCGCGAGCGCCAAACATTTCCGCTGACCTGCGGCGAGCCCAGTGGCTCGCCGCGGGAGACAGCGGCGAATCGCTGCAATAGGCTCACGGGGTGTCCTCCGTCCGCGCGCTCGTTGCTGTCTTGGCGCTGCTCGCAACGAGCTGTGTAGCCGCCGACGCTGCACCACAAGTTGCGATAGGAACCTCGACGTCGACAACAACGACCACCATCGCTCCAACAACGACCACGACCTCAACGACGACAACGTCAACCACCGTTGCCCCGACGACCACCACGATCCCCGACCCATACGAAACGCTGATCGCCACCGCCAAGGACTCCACCCCGTATCTTGTCGCCTACGACGGTCCGGACGGTCTTCCGCTGGCCTTGCCATTCCGGAGCCCCAACCCCCATCAGTTCGGCGGCCCGCTCACGCTGATGGTTACCGAAGGTCAACGAGGCGACGACTGGCTGAAGGTACAGCTTCCGGTACGACCAAACGGCAGCGAGGGCTGGATCCCCACCGACGACTACATCATTTCGTCAACGACCGTGCGAGCCGAGGTCGACCTCGCGAATACAGCGGTCCGCGTTTTCGACCGTGATGAGCTCATTGCCGAATCCCAGGCAGCTATCGGCAACTGGAGGACACCGACTCCCTTGGGCACGTTCTTTGTCGCAGCGATTCGAGAGAATCCGCCCGAGGAGTCGTACCTCGGCACCTGGGCTGTTGTCCTTTCGGGCTACTCCGAAGTGCTGGAGACGTTCAGCGGAGGGCTGCCGGTCATCGCAATCCACGGAAGCAACCACCCCGACCGGGTACTGGGCCGCGCAATCTCGAATGGCTGCGTTCGGGTCCCGAATGACGTCATCGAGTTTCTCGCCGAACATGTTCCGCTCGGCGCGCCAGTCGTTGTAACCGGCTAACCGCGTAGCGCTGCGAGCACTCGGCTTGGGGTCAGCGGAAACTCGTCGAACCACACACCGGTCGCATCATGAACCGCAGCAATGACCGCGGGCGCGTAGGTGATGTACGGCATCTCGGCCATCCCTCGCGCTCCCCACGGACCCTGGGGGTCGGCGAGCTCGAGGATCACACTCTCGACATGAGCGGGAATGTCGCCGATGCCAGGGATCAGGTAGCTGCTCAAACGAGGGTTTCGAATTCGACCGTCCGTGACGATCAGGTTCTCGCTCAACACGTATCCGTGTGCTTGTACGACCGCTCCCTCGATCTGCCCGACGACGAGTTGGGGGTTGATTGCACGCCCAACATCATGGGCGCTCGTTACCCGGTCGACACGGATGTGGCCGGTCTCGACATCGACAGACACCTCCACCGCTTGTGCCATATAGCCGTAGCTGAAATTTGGTTGACCAACACCGGTCTCGGGGTCGAGCGACTCGGTCGGCGGCGGCGTGTAGCGAAAGCGTCCAATGGCTGGTCGGGCCCCATCACGCCATGCCTTCTCAGCCTCTTCTGCCGCACCCCGAATGGAGTTGCCCGCCATGAACGTCATACGCGACGCCGACACCGAACCCGAATCGCCGGTCGTCGCAGTGTCCGAGAAATGGCCGCGCACGCGATCGAGCGGAACACCGGTGGCCTCGGCAGTCATCTGTCGAAATGCCTGGTGTGCACCCTGACCGACCTCGGCGCCGCCGTGGAAGATGTCCGCTGACGTTGGCTTGTCGTCCTCGTCATCTCCGTGCAGACGGACTTCGGCCTCGCATCGTTCGGGGAAACCAAAGCTGAAGCCGACGTTCTTATATCCGCTCGCAAAGCCACGTCCCCGGCGAACCGAGGTGGGGCTTGCTGGAAGGGTGGCGATTGGGTTGAAGGGCTCTGCTGGGAACAACGGTCCGCCCATATGTGCTTCGTCAGCACAGCGTTCGAGCACCTGCGGCAACGTGACCCCATCAGGCATGATGGCTTGTGTGATTCCCTCGCTGCCCTCGCGGAGAACGTTCCGGCGGCGCAGTTCGACGGGGTCCATCCCAAGCGCCTGAGCGAGCTTGTTCATCTGCGTCTCGGCCACGAACGCCCCTTGTGGACCCCCGAATCCGCGGAACGCCCCACCGGGCACCGTCGTGGTGTAGATCGCCCGGCTGTCGATCGACGCGTTCGGCACCTCGTACGCGCCGGCGACGCTGAGATGTGCGTTGCCGAGCACCTTGTTCGAGGTGTAGTTATACGCGCCTGCATCGAGCAGAACCTCGGCCTCAACCGCAGTTATCGTGCCGTCGGTCGTTGCTCCAAGCTTGGCGTGAATGGTGGCACGATGGCGCTTGTGGTGTCCCACGATCGACTCTTCACGAGACCACCGACAGTGGACGGGGCGCGCCAAACCAAGTTCGTGCACCCGCTGAGCGGCGAGGGCCATGACGATCTGCAAGGTCATGTCCTCCTTACCGCCGAAGGCTCCCCCGATGGCCGCATAGATCACGCGCACCTGGTGGTCGGGCAGGTCGAGTGCGTGGGCGATCTGCTGCTGGTCTTCCCACGCCCACTGGCCGCCGGTCTCGACGGTCACTCGACCGTCGTGGTCGACCCATGATGTCGCCGCTTCGACCTGGAGGTAGGCGTGCTCTTGGTACGGAAGCTCGTACGTACCTTCGACGATCACATCGGCGTCACGCCAGCCCTGACCCATATCGCCTTTGCGAATCCGTAGCTCGTAGTACGTGTTTGTGCCGGCTTCTTCGTGGACGAGGACCGTATCCGTGCGGGCCTCCTCGATATCGGCCACGACGGGCAGCTGTTCCCACTCGATCTCGAGCAGTTCGGCTGCGGCTGCTGCCTGACTCGGGGTCTCGGCGACGATGACCGCAACCTTGTCGGCTTCCCATCTACTGATCGTTGGATCGACCACAGACCGGCCCGAGTGCTCGAGACCGATCATGACGGGTTGATCGAACATGGTGAGGCCGTACTCGTTCACGGGTACATCGGCCGAGGTCAGAACGGCGATTACACCGCCCGCGGCCTCAGCCGCTGTCGTGTTCATCGACACCATCCGGGCATGAGGTTCGTTGGAGAACACGATCTTTGCGAAGAGGGCATCGTCAGGTACGAGGTCTCCGGCGTACCCAGCAGCGCCGCTCACTTTGTCGTGTGCGTCACTGCGAGGCGCTACGGCTCCAACGCCACCAACCAGGACTTGCGGTTCTTGCTCAGTGGTCACGGCGGCCTCGAATCACTACTGCGCTGTCACGGACGGCCTGGGCGATTGGGTAGTACCCCGTGCAACGACACAGGTTGCCCGAAAGGGCCAGCTCAATCTGGGCATCGGAGGGGTCGTCTATTTCGTCGATCAGCCTGGCTCCAGAAACGAGGAATCCCGGGATACAAAATCCGCATTGAACAGCGAAGTCGTCGATGAATGCCTGTTGGATCGGATGTTGCTCACCGTTGGTTGCCAGACCCTCGACGGTGGTTATCGATCCGCCATCAGCTTGTGCGGCTGGGACGAGACAGCTCATGGCCGCCGCACCGTCGACCAGCATCGTGCAAGCACCACACTCACCTTCAGCGCACCCTTCTTTCATACCGGTGAAGCCGGCGACATCGCGCACCCAGTCGAGCAGAACCATCGTCCCGTGGGTTCCGGCACAGCTCTGACCATTGATCTCCACCGAGATCGTCGACTCGGCGTCGATGTCCACCGAGGATGTTGGTGCGGTTCGCTCGAGCTGTTCGGCGGTACTCAACGTGGGTGGGACCGATGGCCACATCATTGCTTGTTCGTTTGCTGCGAGCGTCCGAAGCGATCGCTCGAGCACAACTCGCAATGCGTCGGAGCGGTAGTCAGCGGTAGCGCGTCCATCGGAGATCGGGGCCACAGCGTCGACCGCGGCTGTTGCGGCGGCAACGATCGATGCCTCATCTAACGTCGATCCTTGCAATCGGTCAGCGAACTCGGGGACGATGACGACGGTCGCAGCGACACTTCCGACAGCAAGCGTTGCGGTCGAGACCGTTGGGCCATCTTGGCCAGGCAACAGATCGATGACGAGTCCCGCATGCACGACGCTGATCGCTTGAGCGCGTCGCAGGCCGAGCTTGACCCACATACCGCGTTGGCTCTCCGACAGCTTTGGCACATGGATCTCGGTGATGAGCTCACCCGATCGGAGAACCGTCTGGCGGAATCCGGAGAAGAAGTCGGCAACGGGAACGGTTCGAGTACTCACCGTGTCCCCGGAGAGGGACGAAAGCTGGAGCGTTGCTCCAAGAGCCAGAAGCGCCGAGATCGAGTCATTTGCGGGACTTGCCGTAACCAGGTTGCCAGCGAGTGTGGCCCGGTTTCGTAGCTGCGGCGACCCAATTTCGAGACATGCTTGAGCGAGCGGCAGCGCCGAGTGACGAATCCCCTCATGTTGCACAATTTGGTTATGTCGGACGCCACCCCCGAGCACCCAGCGGTCACCGGCATCTTCGATCGAGCGGAAGCCATCGATCGTCGTCAGATCGACGAGGGTGACAGGTTCGCCCGGGTCGCCACGATGCAGATCGAGAAGAAGATCGGTGCCGCCAGCGATCGGGCGCGCTGAGGGGTCCGTGTTGAGCATCGACAGTGCACCGCGCACATCCGATGGCCGGCGAATGGACGCGATCGACCGACCAACCCGCTGCACGTCATGAACCGTGAACGTCGACGTCATTGGTGACACTCCATCTTCATCCCGTCAGTTTCCCGTACTTCAGACCTATCGGCGGTGACCCAGCCGCCGTTGAACGGACTTTCCTTCAGCGTAGATGCCGCCTAGGAATAGGGAATGTCGTCCATCAAGAGAACGCTTGCCAGTCGAATTGAACAGCAAGCGGGTCGCCTCATTGTTCGATTACCCGACTCGGCCCTTCGCCGGTTGACCGGCGACCCGGTCACGATCGATGGCAGGACGCTCGAGCCGCGTATCCAACTCGCAGCAATAGCTGCAGCGAAGAAACCGCCGATCCACACCGTCGGTGTTGCACGAGCGCGGATCGGAGCGAACGCGTCGCTCGCTGATGGCAACGGGGAGCGCGAGCCCGGTGTGCGCGTCGACGACTCGACAACACCTGAGGGGCTTCCGGTCCGAATCTACCGAGCAGGAGATTCACTCACGGCGGGCACCCATCGAGCTCCCGCGATGCTGTTCATGCATCAGGGTGGGTTTGTTGTGGGCGACCTCGATTCGTGCGACAGCTTTTGCGCTCGGGTTGCCAGTGCCCTCGGGGTCGTGGTCGTCAGCCTCGACTACCGGCTCGCACCCGAGCACAAGTTCCCCGCACAAATCGACGACGCGATAGCCACCTGGGACTGGTTGTTGTCCAACGGCGATTCCATGGGCATCGACACTGCGCGAATAGTGGTGGCTGGCGATTCGGCCGGCGGCCACCTCAGCGCCTTGATGAGCCAGCGCCTTCGTGACGCAGGCGGCTCGTTGCCGATCGGCCAGCTGCTGATTTACCCATTCGTCGATGCTCTGGCCGAGGGTGGGTCGATGGAAAGTTGTGCGGCCGCCTATCCACTCAGCCGCGAGACCATGACCTGGTTCGGCGAGCAGTACTTGAGCCCCGGGGTCGACGTATCCAGCCCGAGCTTCAGTCCTGCTCAAGGCGACCTGGCCGGACTTCCCCCCGCAATCGTGGTCACGGCCGGGTTCGACCCGCTGCGGGATCAGGGCATTGCGTACGCTGCCGCAATGCGTGCCTCTGGAGTTGCGGTCATCGACCGCTGCGAAGACGTCCTGTCGCACTCGTTCCTTTCGATGGACGGCATGGTTCCCGAAGCTCGAGCCGCGCACGACCGGATCATCGCTGACCTTCGTTCGCTGCTCGACGGAGCGCTGTAGCTCGAGCTCCCTGGGCGTGCGGCGGTGAAGTTGGCGTTGCGGGAACAAGACGGGGCGGCCGGTAGTTTCCCTCAGCATGAATCCAGTTGAACCGACTCTTGCCCACGCCACCGAAGCTCCGGAGACGATCGTCATGTACGGCGCGGACTGGTGCGGCGATTGTTTGCGAGCAAAGGCGTACTTCGCTGAGCACAAGATCGAGTTCGACTTTGTTGATCTTGTGGAACACGAGCAGGCAACCGACGTTGTACTTTCCCGCAACGGAGGGGTCCAGAAGATCCCGGTGATCATCTTTCCTGACAACAGCCACCTCACCGAGCCCACAAATGCCGACCTCGAAGCCAAAATGACCGAGCTCGCAGCCCTGCCTTCACCGGTCGAGGACGATGCGGCAGTCGTTGAGTACGTCGTGGTTGAGAACGAAGACGATGGCCGGTTCGAACTCCATCAGGACGGGGAGTTGTTGAGCTTTGCCAACTACTCGAATCGGGCGGGGAAG
>CALBVK010000440.1 GCA_937969345.1 uncultured Acidimicrobiales bacterium | reverse complement strand
AAGTTCCCCGGCCAGCTGTCCGGCGGACAGCAGCAACGTGTTGCGATCGCCCGCTCATTGGCGATGGAACCACGCATCATGTTGTTCGATGAGCCAACATCGGCCCTCGACCCAGAAATGATTTCCGAGGTACTGGAGGTCATGAAGGACCTTGCTCGTGGCGGTATGACCATGATGGTCGTGACCCACGAAATGGGCTTCGCCCGTGAGGTCGCCGACCGCATCATCTTTATGGAGAGCGGCGAAATCGTCGAAGTCGGAACCCCAGAGCATTTCTTCACGAACCCAACCGAAGATCGCACGAAATTGTTCCTCAGTCAGATTCTCTGACTTCGAACAATTTCGAGTATTTCCCGCTCGTTCCTCGCTCCCGGCAATCGCACATTCGCTTCGCTCGGTGTGCTCTGCGGACTGCCGGAGGCCGAGTAACGCCCTCCGTCCCTCCGGGCTGGCGCGCTGACGAGTCGTCAGTGCGTATACAGGTTCCCGCGTTGACTTTCGAATGGTTGACGGCGCCGCTGCGGGCGCAAGCCGTCTATACACAGGCCTTGCCACCGGCCTGGCGAGACCGAGCGGTTTGGTAAAGAACCCCGCCCGCAAACAGGCCTTGCCACCGGCCTTGACAGACCGACCGCGTGGGAAAATACCGGGAACCGCCCGGGCTACGCGCCGATCTTGAGCAGCACTAACCCGCGGCGGCTACCAGCCAGTCGAAGATTGGATCTTGGCGGCGGTACATCTCGGGGTGCCATTGGATCCCGACGATTGGCTTGCCGTCGAACTCGATCGCCTCAACATCGCCGTCGCTTGCTCGACCTACGACGCGAATGCCCTCGCCGACCTCTCCAACCACTTGGTGGTGGAAGCTGTTGACGTTCTTGTCGACGCCGTAGGCGGCGCCCGCGATGCTGTCGGGTTCGAGCGCCACAGCGTGAACGTCGGCGTCGGGAGCAGAGTCGTAACGAGCGTGCTCGGGGCGGTGCTGGATGAGTGAACCACCCGCCGCTACGTTCAGAACCTGGATCCCACGACAGATCCCGAGCGTTGGCATAGACGTTTCGATGGCGATGCGAGCCATTGCGAGCTCAAAGGCATCGCGGTTCGGATCGGGCGTTTCAACCGACGGGTCCGGAACCTGTCCGTATACGGCGGGGTCGATGTCTGCTCCACCGGTCAAGATGAGCCCGTCAAGCCGTCCAGCGAACTCGTCTGGGTCGACCGACATTGGCAAGTGCACCGGTAGGCCTCCCGAGGCCAGGACCGCGTCAACGTAATCGGTGAGCACGATGTCCAAACCAGCGTTCGCCAGGAGTGGAGGGCACCCATCCACCGACCCGTACAGCAACTGTCGACCGGTGATGCCAATGAGTGGACGCATCCGCTCAGAGTAACCGGATTCACTTCGATGTTCGCCGTCATAAATCTGTCATATTCGGTGGACGGAACGGCCGCTTGCCAGGCAGAGATTTTTGGTGGGGAATCACCAAGGTGCCGGTTTGGTTGCACCAGCTGTCGGACGAGGCGGGAAGGACTACAATTAGTTCATGTTGGCGTTGTATATCTTCTGTGCGGCACTTGGAGTTCCATTGCTCGCAATGTTCGCTCTCGGCGGAACCGATGCCGAAGCTGACGTGGGCGACGCGGGGTTCGATCTCGATGGCGACTTCGACGCAGGGGTCGATGCGGGCCTCGATGTCGACGGTGGTATGGACGTTGGCGATGCCGACATTGGAGCGCACGGCGTGGGCGATCTCACCGCGCTGTTTCGCCGCATTCCCGTGAGCTCCTACACCTTCTTTCTTGCCTTCTTTGGTGTAGGCGGCATCCTCGGAACCGTCTTTAGCGTCGGCTTCATCGCCACGATCATCTTGGCGGTCATCGTCGGCGTCACGTCGGCGTTTATCAACACGGCTTTCTTTAGCTTCTTGCGTAACACCGAATCCGATAGCCAACTCACGGATCGACAACTCGAAGGCCGCATGGCTACGGTCAGCGTTCCCATCGACGCCGGCAAGCGCGGTCGGGTATGGCTCGATACCGGCGATGAGCGGGTTCAGCTCACGGCCGGCTCGGTCGAGGACTCACTAGACACGTCATTCGAACGTGGAGAACAAGTTGTAATCGTCGAGATGGCCAACGGCGTTGCCAAGGTCATGGCAGTCGATCCAGAACTCACGGATTAACACTCGACACTCAGATTTCGTTCAGTACGTCTGAACGATGTAGGCGGCTTCGGCCGAAAGGGGTAATACATGACATTTGCAGCGATCCTAGGAATCTTGATTGCCTTGGCGTTCATCGTCGCGATCTTCGTCGTCAAGAGCCTGATCATCATCTGTCCGCCAAACCGAGTGGCCATCATCTCGGGCGGACGTAGCAACAAGGTCACCGCCGACGGTCGAAAGCTCGGCTATCGCACGGTCAAGGGCGGACGTACGCTCCGGATCCCACTGCTGGAGCAGGTGTCATGGATGGACCTCAACAACATTCCGTTGGAGGTGTCCGTACTCAACGCGTACTCCAAGGGTGCAATCCCGCTCAACGTACAAGGCATTGCAAACGTCAAGGTCTCGAGCAACGACTCGTTGCTCGCCAACTCTGTTGAGCGTTTCCTCAACGTGCCACATCAGTCGATCGCCCAGATCGCCAAGGAAACCCTCGAAGCAAACCTTCGTGGTGTCTTGGCTACCCTGACACCAGAAGAGGTGAACGAGGATCGCCTCAAGTTCTCCCAGGTGCTCATCGAAGAGGCCGACGACGACATCAAGACCCTTGGTCTCGAACTCGACGTGCTCAAGATCCAGAACGTGACCGATGAAGTTGGGTACCTGGACGCCGTTGGCCGTCGTCGTACAGCCGACGTGTTGAAGTCCGCTCGTGTCACCGAAGCTGAGAAGGCCGCCGAGGCCGAGCAGGCAGAGGCCGAAGCCCAGCAGCGTGCACAGATCTCACGGGCCCAGGCGGAACGTCAGATCGTTGAAGAGCAGAACCTGCTCCGTGTTCGTAGCGCTGAGCTCGACGGTGTCGCGCTCGCTTCAGAGGCCGAGGCGCGAGTAGCCGGTGAGAAGGCAAACGCCGTCGCACAGCAGGAGCTCGAGCTCGAGCGCATCGAACTTGAGCGCCGCCGCTTGCAGGCCGACGTCGTCCTGCCCGCACAGGCCGATCTCGAAGCTCGTCAGCTGCAAGCCCGCGCTGATGCAGCACACATTGTCGAAGAAGGCGCCGCACAGGTCGAGGTCTTCCAGCGTCTCACCGCCCAGTACAAGGCTGCAGGGGACGATGCCCACGACATCTTCGTGCTTAACATGCTTCCAGAACTGATCAGCGAGATCGTCTCCACCGTGAACGGCATCGACATCGACAAGATGACGGTGATCGACGCCGGCGGCGATGGTCAAGCCCTCCCAGGTATCGCCAAGCAGCTTCCGGCGTCGGTGATAGCGATCGCCGAGCAGATCGAGACGGCAACGGGCGTCGACATCATGGGTCCGCTACGGACAAAGATGGAAGGCAGCGGCGACTCTGGTCAGCCAGCACTGCCGACCACATCGGAGTCTGCCCCCGAGCAGATTGCGGCACCTGAAGTCCCAGCGGCCGAAGCCTCGCCGAACTAGTCCAGAAATCTCGTAGCCTGTAGCGGACGGTATGCACCGTCCGCTACAGCCAGTTTTAGAGGAGTTCTGCGAACGTGACCCGGGTACTTGGAATCGATATCGGTGGATCGGGCATGAAGGCAGCCGAGGTCGAGATAGACACCGGTGAGATCGTCTCGGACAAGTTTCGGATTCCGACGCCGAAACCAGCGACACCAGAGGCCATGGCCGATGTCGTCCGTCAGCTCACCGAGCATTTTGCTTGGACGGGACCTGTCGGCGTTGGGTTTCCCGGTGTCATTCAGCACGGAGTTGTTCGCACCGCTGCCAACTTGCACAAGTCCTGGGTCGATGTCGATGGCGACAAGGTGTTTACCGAAGCGAGCGGCTGCGACGTTGCCGTCATCAACGACGCCGATGCCGCTGGACTCGCGGAAGCCCGATTCGGCGCGGGCGAGGGCATCCCAGGCACGGTCATCTTGCTGACGCTCGGCACGGGCATTGGATCGGCGGTCATCATCGACGGCAAACTCGTCCCGAACACCGAGTTTGGGCACCTCATGATGGACGGCAAGATCGCAGAGGACCGTGCATCGTCGCGGGCCAAGGACGAAAAGGATCTGTCCTTCAAAGACTGGGGGAAAGAGCTCGAGAGCGTCATGATGGAGATCGAGAAACTCTTCTGGCCCAAGCTCTTTGTGCTCGGCGGTGGAATCAGCAAGCAATTCGACCGCTTTGAAGAGCACCTCGACGATGTCCGGACCCCGATCGTGGCGGCCAAGATGTTGAACCGCGCCGGTATTGTCGGCGCTGCTCTCGCTCAGACCTAACGCTACGCGTAGCTGAGGGGGAGCGCTGTCGTACGTTTCATCTCCTCCATGACGAACGTGCTTCGGACGTCGTAGAGATCGATGTGCTCGATGAGGCGAAGGTAGAACTGGTCGAAGGCTGCCATGTCGGGAACCACGACCTTGAGCATGTAGTCGAGTTCGCCGCTCGTGCGGTAGGCCTCGATCACCTCGTCAAATCGTTCGACGGTTTCGAGGAACCGCGCGGTCCAGTCCGCATTGTGTTCGTTCGTGCGAATGAGCACGAGAGCGGTCAGCGAGAGATTGACCGCCAGTGGGTCGACGAGCGCTACCCTCCCGGAGATCACGCCGGAGCGTTCCAAATTCTGAATCCGGCGCCAACACGGCGTAGCGGTCAGCCCAACAGTGTCGGCAATGTCGCGCACCGAGGTGGATGCATCGGCTTGCAGTAATTGCACGATCTGCTTGTCGATTTCGTCCATGGTGGAATCCTGTTCTGCAAAAATGTAGTTCGTTAGAACAGTATGGGTGTCCAAGGGGCCATTTGCCAGTGAATGTTGCGACCAATATCTAGTCGGCGTCGCGTACCGTACTTCTATGAGTATCCGGGGGAAGTTCACCGAGCATCCAGCGTCGGTCGACGAGACGTATTTCGAACACATGCGCTTTGCCGCAGGGATGTCCGCCAAGCTGCTCAAAGCTGCCTGGTGTTGTGGGATTCATGCAGTAATGCCGTGGAGGCATTGCACCACGGGCAGCACGGCTATCAAGGAGATGCACACCATCGTGACCGCTGGTGCCCGTGCAGACGCTCCTACCGAAGTAGCAGCGTAGAAATCCAGCGCCGAGTTTCGGCTGGATCGATTGCATCGTCGATCTCGAAATGTGATGCCACGTTCGCTGCGCTACCGAGCTCGTACATGGTGTCGACCAACTTCTCGTAAAGCGCGTCGCGCTCGGGCCCCTCGGTAGCAGCGCTGAGCTCTCGTGAGAATCCGAGCTGGACGGCTCCTTCGAGACCCATCGGGCCGAATTCGCCAGTAGGCCAGCTGACGGTAAACAGTGGCTCCTTAAAGCCGCCGCCCGCCATTGCTTGGGCCCCGAGGCCATATCCCTTTCTGGTGATGACCGTGGCAAAGGGGACCGAGAGGTTCGCTCCGATCCGAAAAAGCGCGCCAGCGCTACGGGGAAGGCCCTCTGCATCGGAGTCTGGCCCGACCATGAAGCCGGGCGTGTCACAGACGAAGAGCAAGGGAATTCCCCAGCTGTCGGCGAGCTGCATGAACTCCGCGCTCTTGGTGGCGCCACCGTGATCGATCGCCCCCGATAGGTGCAGGGGGTTGTTCGCGATGATCGCGACGGGCCGCCCCTCGACCCGGGCGAATGCCGTGATCATTCCCGGGTTCCAGCTCGGACGAAGCTCGATCAGAGTGTCAACGTCGACGACCGACCCGAGCGCATCGTGCATGTCATAGACCTGCTTGCGATTCGCCGGCACGGCATCGCGGGCCAGCTGCGGGTCTGGCGCCGTCCAGTCGGCGAGGTTTCCTTGCGTCATACCGAGGAGGATCTTGGCCACTCTCGTCGCTTCAGCTTCATCCGATACGGCGATGTCTACGACGCCATTGCTCGTGTGGGCGTCGATCGGGCCGATCTCGGTCGGAGCGAACGTGCCGAGGCCGCCGCCCTCGATCATGGCGGGCCCGGCCATGCCAATGTTTGAGTCTTCGGTCGCGATCACGACATCGCAGGTACCGAGCAACGCTGCGTTGCCCGCGAAGCAGTATCCGGAGTTCACACCGATGAGCGGAACGTTGCCAGCGAGTTTGCCGAAGAGCGCGAAGGCCAAACAATCGAGCCAGCTGACGCCGGGCATGTCGGTGTCGCCAGGTCGGCCACCGCCGCCCTCGGTGTACATCACGATCGGCAGCCGCTTCTTCTGGGCGAGTTCGAAGAGTCGATCCTTCTTGCGATGGTTGACCATTCCCTGGGTACCGGCGAGCACCATGTAGTCGTAGGACGCAACCACGCATCCGGTCGAGTCGACCCCGAAGTGCTCGGCGTTCACCGTCGCAACACCGCCGACAAGTCCGTCGGCTGGCGTGCGTGCAATGAGCTCATCGATGTCGCGTCGTCGCCGCTGGGCTGCAATCGCTAGGGGGCCGTACTCGACGAAACTACCGTCGTCGATGAGGTCAGCGATGTTCTCGCGAGCGGTTCGATGTCCGCGGCCATGCCGCTTCGCAACAGCGTCGGGCCGGGCAGCATCGTGTCCCAATGCCCGTCGCTCCAGGATGTGATCGAACGCCAGTCGAGGCTCATCGGTGCTGTCGCCCGCACTGTCAGGCTCTGCGTCGGCTGTCACCACCATGAACAGCACATCGCCCGCAGCGACCGCGGCACCGATTTCGCTTCGATGCTCGACGATTTCCACGGGGGTCTCGGCGGTCACGAAGTGCTCCATCTTCATCGATTCGAGGACCGCTAGGGGAGCGCCAGCGGGGACGATCGTGCCGACATCTGTGAGCTGGAGAATCGTGCCAATCAACGGTGAGGTGATCTCGAACATGTGGCGACGCTAGCAAGCGGCGCGGATCGGTAACGGAGCGGGCCCCATCCCGTGCCCGGGCACTCTCGATAGCGTTGCTCCAATGCCGTATCAGGTCGCCGCACTCGGTGCGGCCTTCTTCTGGGCCCTGAGCGGTCTTGTGGCAGCGACGCCCAGTCGAGAACTCGGTGGGCCACGATTCACCCGCCTACGGATGGTCGTTGCCTCGGTACTGCTGTTCATCGTTGCGTCGATCTTTGGCGATTGGTCGAGCCTGCCTCTCGATGGGCGTTCCGTTGCCTTCCTCGTCGGCTCCGCCGTGGTGGGACTGCTCATCGGCGACGCTGCGCTCTTCACCGCCTTTGCTCGCTTTGGTCCGCGGCGAACCTCCATGGTGTTTACGACCAATGCACCTATGGCGGCGATCATCGGAGTCGTCATACTCGATGAGGAGTGGACAGCGCTCGGTGTTCTCGGCACCGTGCTGATCGTCATCGGTGTGCTCTTAGCCGTGTTCTTCGGCAATAAGCCCGGTCAGGTCCACCGGTTCGAAACAATCGTCGGCAATCCGCTCACCGCCTTTGGCTGGGCGCTGCTCGGTGCGCTCGGTCAGGCCATCGGCGCCATCTTGATCGACCCTGTCTTCGACGCTGGGGCCTCGACGTGGACCGTGTCAGCGAGTCGGGTCCTGATCGCAACGCCACTGCTCTGGATCTTTGCACGGCCGCTCGACAAGATGGCCCAGAGCGAGAGCCGCGCTCCGATGACCCTGCGATACTGGGCCATTCTCGGCCTCTCGGCAGCAATGGCGATGGTGATCGGGATGACGCTGCTTCTCGACTCTTTCAAGAACGGACCGATCGGTCCGGCCACCATCTTGTCCGCAACAACTCCGATCATGATGTTGCCGCTGCTGTGGATGGCCACGAAGGAACGCCCAGGCGTCGGTTCGTGGGCCGGTGCCCTTGTCGCCTTTGTCGGTACGGCGCTGCTGGTCGGTACCGGCGGTTAACGCTTATGCCCCACGCAGGGTCGCATACGTTGGCTTGATGACCTCGTTGATCAAGACGAGACGCTCATCGAATGGCAAGAACGCGCTCTTCATGGCGTTCACGGTGAGCCATTGCATATCCAAAAGATCCCAGCCGAACACATCGACCATGTTCTGCATCTCCTTGGACATGGAGATGTCGCTCATCAGCCGGTTGTCGGTATTGAGCGTGACCCGGAACTTCAAATCCTTGAACAGCTTGATCGGATGGTCCGCAAGATCATCGACCACGCCGGTGTGCAGGTTGGAGGACGGACACACCTCGAGCGGTATTCGCCGATCCCGGATGTAGTTCGCAAGACGGCCCAGTTGGGGCTCGCCATCTTCGGACACCTCGATGTCGTCGATGATGCGCACGCCATGTCCGAGACGCTCGGCGCCACAGAATTGCAGCGCCTTCCAGATGCTCTTGGGTCCGTACGCTTCGCCGGCATGGATCGTGAAGTGAAAGTTCTCGCGCTCGGCGAATTGAAAGGCGAGCATGTGCTCGTCTGGTGGGAACCCATTCTCGGGACCAGCGATGTCGAACCCAACAACGCCGCGGTCGCGCCAACGAACAGCGAGTTGAGATACCTCAAGGCTCTTATCCAGCTGGCGCATCGCTGAACAGATCGCTCGAATCGTGAGCGGCGTCCCGTCGCTGCCATCGGCAAACCCGCTCGTGACCGCTTCGAGCACGTCGTCCATGCTCAAGCCATGTTCGGTGTGAAGCTCGGGAGCGAAGCGGACCTCGGCGTAGACCACGCCGTCGGCGGCGAGATCTTCCGCGCACTCTCGTGCGACGCGGTGGAGCGCTGCGGCGGTCTGCATGACCCCGGTCGTGTGGGCAAAGGTGTCGAGGTACAACACGAGGTCCTTGCGATCGGCGCCGCGCTTCATCCACTCGGCAAGTTCGGCCGGGTCGGTGGTGGGAAGAGCGGTGTATCCGGTCTCGTCAGCGAGGTCTATGACCGTCTGCGGGCGAAGTCCTCCGTCGAGGTGATCGTGAAGGAGGACCTTCGGGGCAGCGGCGATCTGTTCTGGGGTCGGAAGCGTTGCGGACATGCTCAAGTATGCCGCGCGACGAACCCGACATCGTGCAGACCTCCGACTCGACTGTCCGTGTGACGTCGTACGTCGGGTGTAACCGAACTAGCGATCCGATGTGCGTCGCTGGCCGTCGGTACGCGGTGCATGCAGGATCGCCGGTAGATCGGCGACCGAGTCGACCAGGTGCGTGTGGGGTGCCGACAGCAGATCTGATTCTGTTGCGCCGCCGCTTCGTACACCAACGACCAAGCCCGCTCCCGCTCGGTTGCCAGCCTCGAGGTCCGTCGCGCTGTCGCCAACGATCGCGACTTGCGCGACGCTGTCGATCCGCAGATCCAGAATTGCCTGCAGCAGGAGATCAGGGGCGGGGTGGCCGCGGCGAACCCCGTGGGCGGACAAGGTCGCAGCAAAGCTGTCGGTCCATCCCATGTGGGCGAGGACGGCCTTTCGCACCTCTGGCGTAAAGCTGGTCGTCACCGCCGTGAGAATCTCGTTGTTATGCAGGTCGTGAAGCACACGGCCAGCTCCCGGAACCTCGACAAGGTTCGAGACCGAGTCGAGAATGCTGTCGTCGAACGCCCATGTTGCTTCCTCGGCCATGACGGCATCGCCGATGACTTCGGTGAGCACCACGAGGGTCGGTCGACCTCTCAACGCATCGATCGTGCCTCGTGCCGCTACAGCTGCCTCTGATCCAGGCACGATGCCCGCTTGTGCCAAGGCCCGCTCATAGGCTCGGTGAACCACACCGTCATCGGTGATGAGGGTGCCCATCAGATCGAAGACGACCAGTTGTACAGCGGCGTCAGGCTTGGGCAACGGCGACATGTGCACAGAGTGCCACGGATTCGACCGCCGTCCGTGGTTCAGCGGGGCAGCGTCAGGCGCAGTCGATTGTGGTCGTCGTTCCGTTCTGCCGATACCGAACCTGATAGCTATCGGCGGCGGTTCCATCGTCATCGATGAAGGAGAGTGCAGCCGTCTGTCCAATCCAGGCACCGTTGCGTCGCACCTGGTACGTATCGACGCCGATCGAGTTCCATGCAACCGAAACCCCTCCACCGGCGACCGTTGCGGCACAGGTGAGCTCGTCGACGGGTTCTGGTGCGATGGTGATTGGGTCGGGGGAGCAGGTTGCGTCGACCGTGTTGCCGGCGAGTCGGTATCGGATGACGTAGGTGTGTTGGCCGACGGCTGCGGTTGTGTCGGTGTATGACTGGGCGTTGACCGATGCGAGCCAGCTGCCGTCTCGGCGGACGGCGTAG
>CALBVK010000439.1 GCA_937969345.1 uncultured Acidimicrobiales bacterium | reverse complement strand
CTCGCCACCCACATACACCGTGACCTCAGCGTTATCGCACGAGTTACCCCAACACGCCCGATACTTGCCCTTCGTAATACCGGTAAACGTTACGTTCGCCGAAAAGAGCAAGACGGCAATGCCGTCCTCATCCAACGCCGTGCTCAAAAAGCCGCCATCGGGCTGATCAACAACCAACAACGTTGGCGCGTCATCGAAGTCATCCATGCCGTCATCATTCGCAACGACATCGATGTCAACCGCTTCACCTGGCTCGGCGAACGCCGCATCGTCAGACGCAGCACCACCAACCGTCTCGCCAACCTGACCAACAACCGGAGAAGCCGCCATGATCGTCGCTACCAGCGCAATGATCGCCGCTATAGCCGTGTTCTGAAGAAGGAAACGCTTACTCATGGCGCCACCACTTCCTCATCGAAGCGACCTATCCAGATCGTGCCGTAGTCGGAGTTCCCGAGCAGCTCCTCCTGAATGTAGGTCTCGCGATTCGACAAGGATTCGAAGCACGCACTGCTCGAGTCTTCAATCTGGACCAAGCACCACGGGTCCGCACTCGTCGCAGAGTCGAACGGAACTGAGCCGAGGTCACTTCGGAACGGAAGAGGAGATGTGGTTATTTCGTCGAAGGCAAGTTGTGCATGTTCTGCGATCCGTTCCTGCGAGAGCGCTTCTGGGTAGATCGCGTACTCGTCAATGAACATCGGATCCGTCTGGTAATCGGCAGCCAAATCGTTAACAGTTGGTCCAACCAGTGCGAAGGGTGCGTCGGGCGAGAACGGGATTGTGCCATCCGTGTCCACTTCGAAATAGTCGAAACCGTTCACGAACACTCTCGCAACTCCGCCGACAACTACCGCAGTCGGCCCGTTCGGTCCTGGAGGACCGCTGAACTCCTCGATCAGCGCGTGAGTAAATGCGACGTGTTGCCACTCGGAATACGCGAGTGGATCAATCGTGAACACTTGCTGGCCAGCCGGGTCAGTAATCGAATCAAACGCAACGCCAGCCATCTGGTCGTAGAAAAGTCGTTCTTCCATACCAACGAAGAATCCGCCACCGTCGAGCGCTCCAAACGGGTTGTTCGTAAACCGAGTTCCCACCTGAGCAATTGTCAGCGCGTCTCCATCACCATCAACCTTGATCAGCGCTTCGATTGTTATCGCCTGAGTGAGCAGGGCGGACCCAGCATCGGTCGGAACGACGAAGGCAGGATCTGAACCGACGAAATCCTCGAACTGCGACGAGATCGTCATGGACTGGCCGGAACCAAATGACGTGTCGGCGGTGTACGTCAGTTGAACCGATGGCCGAAACTCGACATCAGTGCCGTCTCGAGTCACCTCGATATCGCCGGCAACGTTCTCAAGAGATCCGTTATCAAAGGTCAGAAAGACTGTCGGACCATCCGCCAACACCGCATTTTGGTAAGGGCTAAACGACGTTTGCGCGCCGGCCTCGGACCAAGCCCACAACTGGGCACCTATCGCCACCAGGGCCATCACAACCGCCAGTCGAAGTGCCGAACCCCAATTATTCAATTTCGCCATGGCGCAGGACATTAACCCCCTGCCGTGCTCGGATGGCAGATTTGGTAGGATTTTTCCTGAGCTAAGTTCTCACGCACCGTAGGTAGTCGACCGCCAGTTGGCCCAATACCCGTGGCGAAGCCCCAGTTTGCGAACCACTCCGACGCTCTCGGTGGGAAATCGGAACTTGGGCCACGTCTCCAGACTTCACTGCTCGACGCAACACCTCGGTGGATATGTAGCTGCCGTGCGACCGAACATTTCGCAGGTCAACCATTCTCCGATCAAACACCTTGAGCCCGGCGTCCGCGTCCGCCAGGCGTTGTCCACATATTCGACCAGCGATGGAGGATCCAAGCCTCCCGAGAGTTCGACGATGAGAAGGATCTGCTCGTTCCGTCCGAACACCGATAGCAGCGACCGCTCCCTGATCGATCTGAAATAGAAGTTCGCGTAGATCCTGGGGGTCGTACTGCCCGTCTCCATCCATCCAACCGACCAAGTCAGTCGTAGCGATGGCAAGGCCGCTCCGGATCGCGGCCCCATAGCCCTCACGGCGGCCATGACGAAGGCAGATTAGTCCCTCATGTCGAGCCTCGAGCACTTCCAATATCTCCTGCGTCCCGTCAGTACTTCCATCGTTGACACAGACCACCGTCAACTCGCGTCCGTGCTGCGCGAACGACTCAAATAGCTCGGTGACCACGGCCTGCGCTGCACCTTCTTCGTTCAGCATCGGCACCACAATGGTGAGCCCCTCCATCCCACTCATTCGCAGCCCCAAATGCCGTCGAAGCCCGTGGCCTTGGAACATCGATCTTGAACACCCAACAACAACCTGCCGGCCAGCGACCTCGAATCCTGGGGCGCGGCTATCAGAGCCACCTCACCATCGTCGATGCGCCGCAGCAACTCAGCTTCCGTGAGGATCGGATCACGCGAGAGAAAACCCCCGACCAATACCACGGATGAGCCATTCTCAGCGACGAGGCGGCTTGCGAGCGCCTCGTTGTCCATCGCAATAGCCCCGCCCGAGGAAGCCACCAGGGCCGCAACCTCCGCTTCGGATGAGTTAACGAGAGAAGACTCGTCACCCGCAGCTGGATCAAAACTCCAATGACGATCGATCAGTAAATGCCCTATCGAGATCGACATCATCACGGCAACAATCGAAACAAGTCCTCCCACGACGACCGGGTCCCACTCAGAATTCGCACGAGCCAGCAGTGCCCCGACCGCCGCGAACAGTGCCAGCGCCAATAGCCCCAACGGTCCGCCGAACGGTGAGGCTGGAGAAATCAGTTCCGCTGTCAAAAACAGGGAGACGCCCAACCCAACTAAGGACAACCAACCAGCCTTCCCTGGACGAAGGCCAAGCACCGTGAGCACTGCAATTGCTGGACCAAGCGAAGCTGCGTAGTAGGCATGAGCAATCCCAGGCAGCGCTGAGTACGCGATCACATGCGCCACTAACCACGCCAACCAGAATCCAACGACCGGCCGCTCCGAGAGCGCATCATGACGCCTCAAAACCGCTGCTCCTGACGCAAGGGCAAAGACCAACAAGAATCCGGACTGGAGCCCCATTCGCCCACTCACGGTTCTGAAAAGACCAGGCTCTCCAGCCGAAGTTATACCGATCCAACGGTCTCCCGATTCGGTCAAGTCTCCGTCGACCACTCGAGAAATGGTTCCAGGACCGACAAACAACTCGATGGCGTTGTCACTATTGGTACCGCCGAAATACGGACGGTCCGGAGTTGACGTGGCCAGAACTGCCCAGAACGCGACTACACCCAAGATAGTCAACGCCAGGGTGGCGAACTGCCGCCACGACGCCGACTCATGCAGAGCGACATAAATAATGAACGCCGGAAGCATAAGCACCGCCCCCGGTTTCGCCAACAACGCAATTCCCAAGAGAAACCCAGCGATCACAAAGCGTGCCGTACTCACCCTCGTGAGAATCACGGCGGCTGCTGCGGTTCCCGCCGCCAGCATCGTCGCATCCGGAAGCGATGATCGCGCCAGGACAGCGACCCCAGGGGTGCACAGCACGAGGAGCGCCACGAGGGGAGCCCGTTTGCGATCTACAACCCGCGATGTGAACCACGCCGAGGCCGCGGCCAACATCGCGCTAGGCAAGATGAAGCCAAGCGAGCTGGGCCCAAAAAGTCGAACGCCAAGAGCCGTAGGCCAAAGTCCAATTGGCGGTTTGTCAACCGTTACGAACCCCACCGGATCGAACGCTCCCGAGACGAGCCACTTGGGGTTCTCGGCCAGAGTTCGCGCCGAGCCGCTGTAGTACGTGTGCCCTAACCCGCCTCGGTTAACGAACGCAAACCAGACGAACAGCAACATAACTATCAGCGCCCAGGCCACTATCTGTTCTGCTCCACCTAAGCGCCGCCGCTTCATAGTGGAGCGACTGTAGGTCCACCCGGCCGCTTTGTCACCAACCGGCCCAGATGTGTTGAGCCGAATCGCTCAGGCGGCGCTATCGATCGGTTTCCTACCGTTTGCTTATGGAAACCACAGGCGCGGACACGACATCCACATTCTCCTTCGGAACCGAAAGCCCCTGGCTCGGACTCGATCTCGCAACCCTTGAGATCCACAGCCGAGCACGCATGCTGCAATCAAAGCAGCGGGCCGAACGGCTCCGTCGCAAGAACCTCGCACTCTCCCACCTTCTCGAGATGGCACAGGCACAACGCCACATCGAAGTCGACATCCGTCGAACGACCGCCCGCAAGACCGAGATCATCCCGCCGTCACCCGAAGACGAAATCGAACTCCGGGCAAAGTCCGAGATCCTCGACCTTCGCATGAAGAACGCGCTCGACGACCGCGACGGCCTTCGCATCCTGCGCGAATCACAACCACGCGCCGCAGCATCTCGCCGCTGGGGCTGACTTCGATAAGACTGCGGGCATGGCGCCCGAGGTCTTCGAACTACCCCGCTCAATAACGGGCTTCGGGGTAGACCACCCACCACACATCGTCGAACAACGCCACGACGCGTTCGTCACCTGGGCCCGAGCCCTGGCCGCGTCCATGCAAAGCCCACTTCGCGAACTACCCCGAAGCGAACGCCTTCCATCGTTCGACACCGTGCTCGTCGAACGCGCCGACCGGTGGCTTCTTCACAACCGCTTCGTGCCCCTCGTCGGCGTCCTCGCCGTGCCGCCCGAACCAGGCCCATCGTGGGCCGTCGCCGGCGACTACGTCGACATCGCCATACCGCAACACGCCATCGGCTGGGGACCGCGCATACTCTCCTCCGCCACACTCAACGCACAGCTCCAACCAACCGACCTCGCCACGTTCCTCCCCACCGCAATCGCACAAGCCGACCGGTACAAGCCAACCACCATCGGCAATGTCGTCTTCAACTACTGGACCTAATCACCTACACGTATGAGTCATTGTGCTCAAGCGAATTGGGCAACACGCCGAACGCACGGGCATGCCATGGTTCACGAAAGACCACTCGACCGGTAACGACGTCAAGGACTTCGACCGGCAGATCCGAAGCCTCATCGCCAAGCACGCCCCCGCAGACGTCCCCGTCATCGACACCGGACAAGACGCCCTCCAAATCGGATCGATCACCACCAACCTCGGCAACCTGCGCAAAGCATGGGCCGAACATCAGCCCGAAGAACGACTCCCGTGGCTCGAACGAACCGTCATTGCATTCGTCGACCACAAACCCATCCCCAACGAGCTCAATACCTCCCGACTGCGACCCGGCATCCGGTCACGCACCACCTTCGAACTCGCCGCGCTCCAGTTCGCCGTCGACAACAACGACGGCTTCACCGACGCCAGCGCCCCCGCCATGTTGCCCATCGCCGCCGACCTCGCCTGGGTCCTGATCTGGGACACACCAGCAACCATGGGCACCATCAACAAGAGCCAGCTCGACGAATGGAACGCACCCTTCGACGAGCTCCTCGACATCGCCAAATCGAACCTCGCCATGGAACCATTCCTCGGTTGGAACGTCATCGAAGACCGCGTCTACTCACCGATGGGCCTCAACGACTACGACGGCACTCGCGTCTTTCTGCCCGGAGCCCTCAGCTTCCTCCCATTCGAAACCGAACGCGTCGTGTTCCAACCAACCCGAACCGCTTGCTTCATCGCCGACGCAGACGACCCCGAAGGACTGGTGATAGCCGCCCAACTCGCCCTCCAAGAAGTCGACGCCGCCCACCAGGTCAGCTTCACCCCCGTCGTCGGCTACGAAGGCGACTGGCGGCCCCTCGAACTCGAGTCCCACCACCCCGCCTACGCCGCCTGGCGACGCCTCATCACCCTCGACCGGCTCTACGGATACGACGCCCAGAAAGCAATCCTCGAAGAGCAACTTCGCGACGAACTGTTCATCGCCAAGTTCTCCGCAGTGGAAACCAACGACGGCCTGGTCACCTCGTACTGCACGTGGTCAGCGGGCGTACCCACACTGCTCCCCGTCGCCGACGTCGTCGCGTTCTACTCCGGCGACAGCCCCGACGACGGAACGTTCATGGTTCCGTGGGCCGCCGCCGTCGAACTCGTTGGCCACCTCATCGAACCGACCAACCACTACCCGACGCGCTTTCGTGTCATGGACTTCCCAACACCGGTCGAACTCGACGTTCTCCGCGGCGTAGCGGTCACGCTCTAACTACCTCGAACGTTCGAACCGTTCGACGACCGCAGCTGCACTCACCACCTCGGTGATCGCGCCGACACCCTCGCCCGCCCACAACACACGCACACCCATGTCGGCGTTCGCCACCGCTTCGACATGAGCGGCCTGATGCGGCTCGACATTGCTCGCCAGCTCATCCTCTCGACCAGCCCACTCGTCAGTGAGGGACGTCCGGGCGGTTCGACCCGTATACCCCTCGGGCCACAGCGGCCCCCTGATGTGGTCGTACACACGGCTACGGATCGTGTCGCTTCCATCGACATCGACCAACCGGCCCTTGGCCTCTCGAACGTCGATGGCCTCATGGGTCGCATAGAACGCCGTACCAAGAGCAGCCCCAGCAGCACCAAACTCGTGCGCCGCGTCGAGATCGGCCTGATCGTTCATGCCACCGGCCGCAACCAACGGAACATCGGGCAAGGCATCACTGATCTGTGTGAGCGTCTCGTGCAACCGGAACTGGGGCCGGCCATGACCACCCGACTCGGTGCCCTGCGCAACGATCACATCGGCGCCAGCCTCCACCGCCTCCCGAGCCTCCCCGACGGTTCCCACCTGACAAATGGCCCTGGCACCTGCAGCATGAATCGGCGCAATATGTGGAGCCAAATCACCAAACGCAAGCCACAACGCACACGGTTCGTGAGACAACATTGCAGCCAATCCACCCTCGGCCATGTTCCACGTGATGACGCCAACACCCACTCGAGCATCACCGGCGACCGTCATCTCTTTGTCGAGCCAACCCGCATCGCCATAGCCGCCACCCAAGATCCCAAGGCCACCAGCGTTCGACACCGCAGCAGCCAACTCGCCACCCGCGACCTTGGCCATCGGGGCGAGCAGCACCGGCCGTTCGATTCCCAGCACATC
>CALBVK010000438.1 GCA_937969345.1 uncultured Acidimicrobiales bacterium | reverse complement strand
CGACGACGGAGCCGAGACCGACGACGGCGAGATCGCCGAGCCGGTCGTCGCCGAGCCAATGATCTCCGAGCCAGGCATGGAGGCGGCTGCTGCCGCACCTCCGGCGGCTCCAGCGCCGTCTGCTGCTGAAGCCGATGCGATCGAGGCCGAGCTCGTCGATCTCCTCACCAAGGTGAAGGGCGATGACGAGGCTCGCGAGAAGTACATTGCGTTGCTCGATCAGCTCGGCCCGGACGATCCTCGCACCAACAACTACCGACGCAAGCTGGCCACCGCCTTGTTCTAAGACGCGCTCGCGAATCGAGCCGCATGCGGCTCGTGTTGTACCGGTGGCGTGCCTGCAGGTACGTTCTCAAGCGAAGCAACTTCCCCCTGTTTCTTACTGATCAAGGTGTGAGGAAGTTGCTATGTCTGGGATGCACCAAGGTGCTCCACCTGTCGATCCGCTCGACGCGTTGCGTGCGGCGGATCATCGTCCAGCCCATGAGGTGTGGCGCGAACGTATCCGAAGCAAAATGGCTGCCGGGCAGTCAGATGTGGCCCGAAGGGGTGCGTTTTCGCTCGGTCTGATCGCAGTCGCTCTTGCGATCGGCTGGCGGTTGTTCGTGGCGAGCGAACCGCCCATCGAAGACAGCCTCCCTATCGCTCAAGCGACGACGACCGTTCCGCTCGTTCCGTCCCCAACGGCCAACTCGACCAATCCAGCTGTCGCTGCGGACCTCGCCGTCTCGGCGGCTCCGCCGGACACGCTCGTCGTCCATGTCGCTGGATCGGTGCTCCGGCCGGGCCTGGTCACGGGTCGTGTGGGCTGGCGGGTGAACGACGCAGTGAATGCCGCTGGCGGGCCGGTCGGGGCAGCCGACCTCGACCGATTGAATCTCGCCGCGTCCATCGCTGATGGCCAACGGATCTTCGTGCCGGTCATCGGTGAGAGCGAACCGACGGTGTTGACGCCCGAGACGGGTCTGGCGGCAGGGCAAGGTTCGACGGGACCGGTGAACCTCAATACGGCCGACGGGCCCACGCTCGAATCGCTGCCCGGTGTGGGTCCAGCGACGGCAGCGACGATCATCTCCCACCGCGAAGAACACGGCGCATTCGGCGATGTCGATGCGCTCGTCGCCGTGCGCGGGATAGGCCCAGCGACACTCGAAGCGCTCCGCGATCATGTCACCGTCGGTTGAGGACCCGGCGCTGGAGGACAGCGCAGCGACGGGGTCGGGAGGAAGGTCTTGGTCGAGCGACGGGCTGATTGTGGGCGTGGTCGTTGTCGGGTTCGTTGTTCCCCGGTTGTTGTGGGGTCTGCCATGGCAACTTCTCGCAGTCCTTTCGCTGGGATGCGTGGCGACGCTGCGGCCTCGGTTTGCTCTGGGCGGGCTGCTCCTCGCCGTCGCCCTTCACTCCTCGATCGCACGAAATGGTCTGACCCCGTCGCCAACCCGGCCGGTCGAGGCCGAACAGGTTCGACTGATCGAGGACCCACGACCGGGCCGAAGCGGCTGGCGCGCTCTGGCCGACGTCGATGGGCAGACCGTGGTGATCACGGCACGACTACCAGCGGCTGGACGTCTGCGAACGGCATCTGTGGGCGACCGCGTGCGTCTGTCGGGAACGTTGCGAGGCAGTTCGCCGCAAACCGACTGGGCCATCGGTCGGCGCGTCGTGGGCCAGCTGTCGATTACCAGCATCGACGATGTCGAGCCCGCAGGGGGTGTGGTGGGTGCCGCGAATCTGCTGCGCGATGCCATCCGCGATGGGGCTGAGTCGGTCCCGTTCGATCGTCGGGTGTTGTTCACCGGTCTTGTATTCGGAGACGACCGTGGACAGGGCGTGATCGTCGCCGACAACTTTCGGGCCGCTGGGCTCGGCCACTTGCTCGCGGTGTCGGGACAAAACGTCGTCTTTGTGCTGATCCTCGCTGCGCCGCTGCTCACGAGGTTGCGGTCGGCGCCGGTCCGGGTGGGCGTTGCGTTCGCGATCCTCGCTGGCTTTGGCTTCTTGACTCGATTCGAAGCGTCGGTGACGAGGGCGATCGTCATGGCAGGTCTGGCGCTCGTCGCTCATGCCGTCGGCCGACCATCGAGTGCTCCGGCAGTTCTTCCACCAGCGGTGTTGGGCCTCCTTCTTCTCGATCCATTGCTCGCATGGTCGCTTGCGTTTCAGCTTTCGGTCGCTGCGACCTTGGGCCTGATCGTGTTGGCTCCGCGGCTCTCGTCGGTCCTGCCCGGGCCCGAGGCGCTTCGTCTTGCGATCGCGGCGACCCTTTCCGCCCAACTATTCGTCTCGCCGCTGCTCTTCGCCACATTCGGTCAGGTCAGCGTGGTGGCGGTTCCAGCGAACCTACTGGCAGCCCCTGCTGCCGCAGGAGCGATGATGTGGGGGCTTGGGGCGGGAACCATCGCCGGCATTGGGCCACCGTGGCTCGCCGAAGCCCTCCACCTCCCAACGCGTGCGATGTTGTGGTGGATCGATGGCGTCGCTGCCTGGGCAGCTCGAGTCGATGTTGGCCAGTTCACCCCATGGCACCTTGGCGTGCTGGTGGGCGGAGTCAGCCTGTGGCGCTGGCTCCTGCCTCGTCGATGGTTTGGGGCGGTTCTCGTTGTGGTTGCCGTCCTGAGCCCGCTTATAACACCCCGTCAGCTGCCTGCGGGTAACCACGTCCTTGCCCCAGGCGTGTCGGTCGCCCGGTCGTCCTTCGGTCACGACGTGCTCGTCATCGGACCCGAGGCGACCGGAGAAGACCTCGTGCAAGCAGTGCGGCAGGCCCGGCTCGGCCGGATCGATCTGGTGATCGCAACGAGCGGCGCTCGGCCTGTGGGCGTGCTCGTTGCCTTGGTACAGGAGCGCTTTGAGGTCGTCGATACATGGGCGCCGCTTGGGCATCACGTGCCTGGAGCCCGAGTCGTCGAACCACTGTCGGGATCTGTTGGCTCGCTTCGAGTCGAAGAAAACTCCGATCAGGAGGTCGTCATCTACGAATCATGATTCGAGGCGCTTTTGCGCGCCGGGTCGGTGTCTGGGTCGGTTAACGTTCGCCGTAATGACCGCACTGGATCGCACCTTCGTCGTCGCACGAGACACCGAAGTCCCCGCTGAGCAAAGGCGTATCGACGCATCCACCGCTGAGCGCGCTCTCGCTGCACTCGGCGAGGTCCACGACACTGCCTCGACGCCTCTCGCGTCGGTGTGCGCTGTTCTCGACGATGGTATGGACCGTGACGAGTTCGTTGCACTCGTGTCGGTGTTGGTTGTTCACGGTGTCACCATGTTCGACACGAATCACCCGCAGATCGTTCAGCGAGTGCTCGATACGCACTCCGCCATCGCGGCCGGAGAAATCGAGGTGCTCGGGCAGTGACCGTTCGTCTACTGAAGGGCAACGATGACACGTTGCTGAGTCGTGCGGTGAGCGACAACGTCGCGTCCCTCGTGGGCACTGGCGACGCATCCTTGATGGTCGAGGAGCTCACCGAAGAGCAATACCGCATGGAGGACGACTCGTTCGCCATTACCCGACTGGTCGATGGTGCTCAAACGCCGCCGTTCTTAACCGAGCGACGGGTCGTCGTGGGCCGACACCTCGGACGATTCTCTAAGGCAGCCGATGTCGAAGCGCTCGTCGCCTACCTCTCATCACCGCTTCCCTCAACCGACTTGCTGCTCGTTTGGGAGAAAGGCGTGTCTCCCCGACAGGATCGCATGCCGGCGATTCCGAAAGCACTGAGCGAAGCGCTGTCGGCAGCTGGAGCGGAGATTATCGACGCTGGTATTCCTTCGGGGAAGAACGCGTCGGCCTGGCTCGACCGTCAGCTCAAGACCGCGGCGGTGAGCGTCGATGCCCGAGCTGCGAACCACATCGCCGAACACCTTGGTGAACAGCGTTCACGGGTGGTCAGCCTTCTTTCTACTCTCGAGTCGGTTTACGGGCCCGACGTCACCATTGGGGTCGAAGAGGTCGAGCCGTTCCTCGGCGAAAGTGGCGACGTCCCGCCCTGGGAGCTCACCGATGCGATCGACTCCGGCAAGATCGACGTTGCCCTCGACAAGCTGCACCGCATGACGGCAGCTGGTGGACGCCACCCGCTGCAGATCATGGCCAGCCTCCAAACGCACTACATGCGAATGATGAAACTTGATGGGGCGCCGATCAGCGGCGAGAAGCAGGCCGCCCAGTTGCTCGGAATGAAGGGTTCAACGTTTCCCGCGAAGAAGGCGCTTACCCAATCGAAGCGCCTCGGGTCAAGCGGCGTTCGCCGCTCCATCGAACTGCTCTCCGAAGCCGATCGTGGCTTGCGCGGTGAGAGCGGGTGGCCGCCAGAACTCGTTATGGAAGTGCTCGTGGCTCGCCTGGCGAATCTTCGATGATCTCCGCGCTGGCGATCGCCTTCGGTGTTGCGCTGGTGATCTCGGTGCTCGCCGACGTCGTAAACACGTTGGTGACCACGACGACGTCGACGTGGCGGTGGTGGTTGACCCGGCTGCTGTATCGCCGCTCATGGAGCGTGGTTGCCAGCATCGGAAAGCGAATCAGCAACGCCGATCGACGCGAACGGTTCTTTGCGAGCTTCGCTCCCATCTCCGTGCTCGTCATGCTCGCCACCTGGGTCTCGCAGCAGATCGTTGGGTTTGCATTGATCTGGTGGGGTATCGGCGGCGTCAGCGGCGTGGATGGATTTGCTGACTCGTTGTACTTTTCGGGCGTCGTCTACTTCACGGTGGGCTTTGGCGAGGTGGTTCCAGTCGAACAGGTTCCTCGCTTCGGTGCGCTGATCGAAGCGTTCTCCGGCGTGCTGACAACCGCCCTGGTAATTGGCTACCTGCCGGCGCTGTACTCGGCTTATAGCGAGCGTGAGCAGAAGCTGCTGACGCTCGATGATGGCAGCGAGGACCGGATCACGCCGACCAATCTCGTGCTCTCCAGAACGCCGGACGGCGATGTTCGAGAGCTCGAGGCCTTCTTTGCGGACTGGGAGTCATGGATTGCTCGCGTTCTCGAGACCCACACGACGTTCCCGATGCTGACACTCTTCCGTAGCCAACATCACGGCCAGAGTTGGATAACCGCGCTTGGGCTGATCGCCGACGCTGCGCTTCATGTCGAGCTAACGGTCGATGGGCAGGGCAGGGCCGGGTACTGGGCATTTCGCCGCGCATGCCGCTTGTTTCACATGCTCACGGCCGACGCTGACGTGTCGGAGTATCGGGCGCGCCTCGACGAGGCCTACGCCGGCGACGGTTCGCAGCTCGAAGAGCTCTATGCGGCAATGCAAGCCCATGGGTTCGAGATGATTCCGTTCGAGGAGGCAGGGGAGCGCCTGCGAGAGCTGCGACGGACCTTCGATGCCCAGATGGAGTTCCTCATCGACGCCTACCAGACTCCTCGTGGCTTCTGGGGACATGACATTGGCCATCAGCTCGACGTGCGGGACGCCGTGGCGCCCGGCGAGCGGTGGCCGACCTCGCCGTGAGCCTCAACCATTCCCTTGACTTCGAGTGCGGTTGAAGTTCTAGCCTGCATTCATGGGTATCGAACAGCTTTCGGCCGATGTACAGACCGCCTTGAAATCAGATATGACGATCGACATCACCACGATCGGGCGGCGCTCCGGAAAACCTCGTCGTATCGAGATCTGGTTTCTGAACGTCGACGGCCAGATCTACATCACCGGCACGCCCGGACCACGAGACTGGTTTGCGAACCTCCAAGCGAATCCGGCGTTGACGTTTCATCTGAAGGAGTCGTTAAACGCCGACCTCGATGCGATAGCGGTGACGGTCGCCGACCGTGACGAACGACGGCGAGTGTTCGCTGATCCATCAGCGGAGTGGTATCTGCGCCAAGGTGACAGCCACGACGATCTGATCGCCGATGCACCGATGGTGCGACTGAACTTTCGCTAACCGGCTCGGTCCAACCACGTGCACTTGCGCAAGCAAACGTGATCGACGAGCAAATGTGAGGGACGGTGTGGAGTGCCGTCAATCGCATGTGCGAGGATCGACCATGGCGAAGGTGACGAACGCGCAGAGGCCAGCCCGGTTGCAGATCGGCGACGAGATTCGCGTTGTTGCCCCATCGTGGTCGCTGGCAATGATTAGTAGAGACGTGCAACGGATTGCGGCACATCGGTTCGAGGCCAAGGGACTGCGGCTCACGTTTGGGGCGCACGTCAACGAGCTCGATCAGTTCCTGTCGTCATCGATCGAAAGTCGGGTCGACGATCTACACGCTGCCTTCGCCGACCCCGATGTCCGAGGTGTCTTTGCCGTCATCGGCGGGTACAACGCCAATCAACTACTGCCGTATCTCGACTGGGACCTCATCGCTGCCAACCCCAAGGTGTTCTGTGGCTACAGCGACACCACGGCTCTGAGCTGCGCCATGTATGAGCGAAGCGGCCTCATCAGCTATTCGGGGCCTGCGTATTCGACGTTTGGCATGCGGGATCATTTCGAACAGATCGAGGACTGGTGCTGGCGCGTGTTGTTCGACGGTGGAACCATCGTGGCCGAACCGTCGCCCACATGGTCCGACGACGAGTGGTTCGTCGATCAAGACGCTCGAGTCCTGAGGTCAACCGACGGGCCCTGGGCAATGAACCACGGGGCGGCACACGGCCCTCTGGTCGGCGGCAACCTGTGCACGCTCAACTTGTTGCAAGGCACGCCGTACATGCCCACGCTCGCCGGGCACGTCGTGTTTCTCGAAGACGACCAAGGCACGAGCGTAGGTACGTTCGATCGCGATCTCACCTCGTTGTGCCAGATGCCCGGCTTCGACCAAATAGCCGGTCTGCTCATCGGCCGGTTTCAGGAGTCGACCAAGATGACTCGGCGCACGCTCGCAGCGATCCTTGCGTCCAAACCGGGCTTGGAGGACGTCCCGGTTGTGGCGAACATGGACTTTGGTCATACCTATCCGATGTTGACCGTGCCGGTGGGGGAGACCGCGACCGTGGAGGTCAGCGACGGCGGAACCTCCTTCTCGTTTGAGGCCTAGCGAAACTACCCACCCTGCCGACAACCCGTACCCGAAAACGACGAAAGACGCCCCGGAGGGCGTCATTTCGAACGATATCCCCGAAGGGATCAGACTGAGAGTGTTGGCGAACTAGGAGTTCGCGTCGGCCATGCTGCGAACACGCTTGGTGAGACGGCTCTTGGTGCGAGCCGCAGTGTTCTTGTGCATGGTGCCCTTGGTGACCGCCATGTCGATGCGCTTGATCGCAAGACGCAGCTTCTCTTCGGTGTCGTCAGCGCCATTTTCGGCAGCTTCGAGAACGGACTTGGTGCGGGTGCGGAGTTCTGCACGGATTGCACGGTTGCGAGCGTTGCGCTTCTCGGTTTGGCGGTTGCGCTTGATTTGGCTCTTGATGTTTGCCACGGCGGCTTCGACCTCTGTGTTCCAGACCCGTCCCTCGGGCCAGCGCATCATGTTAGCCGTGTATGGCGAACAAACAACTCCAGAGGCCCGGAGGGAGGTCACATGTGAAGGTCACACGGCTCAGCGGCGAAATCGTCCGTTCCGAGCCCTGGAGGCGGTACCGTCTACCGAGTCATGGACCAGTCGCTTATTCGCAACACCTCAATCATCGCGCATATCGACCACGGCAAGTCCACGCTTGCCGATCGCATGCTCGAACTCACGGGCGCCGTCGAGGTCCGCGACATGAAGGCTCAGTACCTCGATTCGATGGACTTAGAGCGCGAGCGTGGCATCACGATCAAGCTGCAGTCCGTACGGCTCGACTGGAAGGGCAACGTCATCAATCTGATCGACACGCCAGGCCACGTCGACTTTGGATACGAGGTATCCCGTTCGCTGGCTGCGTGTGAGGGAGTGATCCTCGTGGTCGACGCTGCGCAGGGCATCGAAGCGCAGACGCTGGCCAACTGTTATCTCGCGTTGGAGAACGATCTCGAGATCGTTGCTGCGCTAAACAAGATCGACCTCCCAGCCGCAGAGCCGGACAAGTACGCCGAAGAAATCGAGAACGTCCTCGGTATCCCCGCAGATGAAATTTTGCGTATCAGCGCAAAGACGGGTGAAGGGGTCGAGGAACTACTCGATGCCGTCGTCGAGCGCACCCCAGCGCCGAGTGGCGACCCATCGGGCGACGCCAAAGCGTTGATCTTCGACAGCCACTTCGACCCGTACCGAGGCGTCGTCTCCTCCATTCGTGTCGTCGACGGCACAATTCGGAGCCGAAGCAAAGCGCTGTTCATGCAGGCCAACGGCACGCACGACATCGAAGAGATCGGTGTTCGCTCACCCGACAACGAGCCGGTCAAGGAACTCACCGCTGGCGAGGTCGGGTACCTCATTGCCGGCATCAAGGACGTTGGCGAGGCCCGCTCGGGCGAGACCGTGACCACCGCAATCAAGCCGGCCACAGATCCACTCGACGGTTACGAAGAGCCGCTTCCGATGGTCTTCAGTGGCCTGTATCCCATCGATGGCGACGAATACCCAGCGCTGCGCGAAGCGCTTGAGAAGCTCCGGCTAAACGATTCGTCGTATACCTTCGAGCCAGAAACATCCGGCGCCCTTGGCTTCGGCTTCCGCTGCGGGTTCCTTGGACTGCTGCACATGGAGATCGTTCGTGAACGCCTCGAGCGTGAGTTTGGTCTGTCGCTCATCTCCACCGCTCCCTCGGTGAAATACAACGTGCACAAGTCCGATGGCACCGAAATGTTGATCCATAACCCATCGGAGCTTCCCGACGGCGCCGAGATCGACTTCATCGAGGAGCCGATGCTGAAGGTGTCCGTCGTTGCTCCGTCGACGTACACGGGCACGATGATGGACCTCTGCCAGTCTCGCCGAGGCGAGATGCTGAAGATGGAGTATCTGTCTCCCGAACGAGTCGAGCTCAGCTACCGAATTCCGCTCGCCGAGGTCGTGACCGACTTCTTCGATCAGATGAAGAGCCGGTCGCAGGGGTACGCGAGCCTCGACTACGAGCCCGACGGCATGTTGAAGTCGAAGCTCGTGAAGGTCGACATTCTCCTCTCCGGAGATCCGGTTGATGCATTCTCAACGATCGTGCACGACGATCGCAGCTATGAGTACGGCAAGAAGATGACCGAGAAGCTCAAAGAGCTCATCCCTCGCCAGCAGTTCGACGTGCCGATCCAAGCAGCTATCGGCGGCCGATTTATTGCCCGCCAGACCGTCAAGGCGTACCGCAAGGACGTCACGGCCAAGCTTTACGGCGGCGACATCACCCGTAAGAACAAACTTCTCAACAAGCAGAAGGAAGGCAAGAAGCGGATGAAGTCCATTGGACGCGTCGACATCCCCCAAGAAGCCTTCGTCTCGGCACTTAAGCTCGACGACTGAGTTATTCCGCGTGGCCGGATCCGTCGGCTAGCGCCTCCTCGACCGGCCGGCGGAGCGCACGCGCCTTTTCGCTCACACCGGCTTCGCAGCTGTGAGCTCCCTTCGGCCTGGCTGCTCCTCGATGCTCGGCGGTTGGCCGGAGGCCCTTGTCCGTTCGAACCGGCTTCGCAGCTTCGAACTTGCCGCGGTCGTAATCCGTCGCTGGCGCTCCTCGATGCTCGGCAGGGAGCCGGAGGCCCTTGCCCGCCCGAACCGGCTTCGCAGCTTCGGGCTGCCTTGGGAGCTCCTCGACCGTCCTGCGGACCGCAAGCGCCCTCCGCTCACGGATTCACTGTGAGCTACCGCTGCTCGGCCGCCTATGCAGTGCCTCGCTTGTCCTGGGCGTCTGCGACGGATGCGAGCGCGCTCGCCGGTGATTGGCCATCAACAGAGATCACGCGGATGGCATTGCTGTACATCCACGCGGTTTCGCCTGAGGCGTTCGTGACGAGGACCAGCGGCAGCTCACCCTTGTTTGTTTGAGGCGCAAGATTTCCAAAGAACGCCGAGGGTGCCGTCGCTCGAAATGCGCCGTACCCCGACCCCAGAAGCACGTAGTTCTTGCCGTCATTGATGTTCTGCACGATCGTCGCCATGGCTTCATTGTGGCAGCTGGGCGGTTCGGGCATCGAGTAGCTATTCGATCGACAGGTTGAGTCGCTGCGATCTCGAAATTGCTGAATGGACGAGAACACGGTCGGTGCACGGCGTCGACAACCGTGGCTTGTAGCCTGACCAGCGATGTTGGATGACCGCAAGATGGCCATATTGAGGGCCGTCGTCGAGACATATATCGAGACCGCCGAACCCGTGGGTTCCTCCGCGGTCAGCGAGGTGACCGCGCTCGAGGTCTCTTCAGCCACCATTCGCAACGAGCTCGTCCAACTCGATCAAC
>CALBVK010000437.1 GCA_937969345.1 uncultured Acidimicrobiales bacterium | reverse complement strand
GATGCGTGGCCGGCAGCTCGTTCGAGCACCTTCATACCGACCGACGCGTACGGTCCCGAATCGCCGAGCATGCGGACCCGCAGACCGACGAGTTTGCCGTCGGCGTCGCAGCCCGCTTCGTACTCCATCCGAATCGCATGGCGCTTGGTGTGTACAAGGAACGACTCTTCGCGCGAGAACGTGGTCTTTACCGGCCGGTCGAGCAACCACGCGGCGAGCGCGGTCTGACCCTGGTTGGACATGTCTTCTTTGCCGCCGAACGCACCGCCGTTGCTCACGAGCTCGGTGAAGATCAGCGAGGTGTCCACATCGAGCATGCGTGCAATGTCGTTGCGGTCGTCCCAGATTCCCTGACCGCCGGAGTAGACGTACAGCCTTCGTTCGTTCGACGTTTCGGCCGAGTCGCCCATTGTTCCCGTAGCCGGCAATGGCTCGCCGGGGGCGATGGGTACGGCAAGTGTGCTTTCGGGTTCAACGAAAGCGTGGTCGATACGTTGGGTTTGGAACGTCTCTCGAACCACGTGTGCAGCGCCAGCGAGTCCCGCCTCGACATCACCACGCGCATAGGTCGACGTCGAGAGCACATTGCCATCGAGGGTCCACACCGCATCCTCATTGGAAGCGACGGCCTCGGCGGGGTTCGTCATTGGTGTCAAGACGTCGTAGCTGACGTCGATGAGCGTCGCGGCCTGACGAGCGATCGCTCGGGTCTCGGCGACGACGAGCGCGAGCACGTCGCCCATGTAGCTCGTGCGACCGCCGACGGGAATGAACGTTGGCCAGTCCTTGTGGATGAGTCCGCTTCGCAGCTCGCCGGGAACGTCAGCTCCGGTAAGTACTCGAACAACGCCGTCGACGGCTTCGGCGGCGGCGGTGTCGATCGCCACGATGTTGGCCCGAGCGTGTTCGGTCAGATGGACCGCTCCGTGCAGAAGCCCGTCGGGCACCATGTCATCGATGAAGGGCCGTTCGCCCATCGCAAACTCGTGCGCCTCGTACTTGATGCCTCGGCTTCCGACGCCGCCCGGCTGGATAGCGACAGGAACTTCACCGGCCGCGATGTCCTCGATCGCGTCGAGGATCTTGATGTATCCAGTGCACCGGCAAAGATGGGCACCGAGCAACGCTGCGGCGTTTTCTCTCGTGAGATCGGCACCCTTTTTGTCGACCATTGCCTTTGTTCGCATGACGATGCCGGGAGTGCAGAAGCCGCATTGCAATGCGCCGTGGGCCGCAAAGGCTGCCGACATGGCGTCGCGTTCGCCAGCGTCGACACCCTCGAGCGTGAGGACCTCAGCATCCGCCGTCTTTTCGAGCGAGGTCTGGCACGCGACTCGGGCCTTGCCGTCCACCATCACCGTGCAGCAGCCGCATTGACCGCTCGGCGCGCAGCCGTCCTTGGGGGACATAACGCCAAGTTCGTCGCGCAACGCGGTGAGCAGGTGCTCGTGATGATCGCCAACGGTGACGGGCGTGCCATTCAAAATGAACTCGGTCATGGGGTCACTTTACATTTTGTAAAGCACTAGGTGCTACTGCGACGTGAAGAGTAGCGACGGTCGATGGGTTCTTCGACCGGCGCCGACGATGCGACCTTACACACGAGCCCGATTGACCGACCGGCGCAATTCACAGAAGCGAAACGATTCGTTCACAACCCAGAATTCTTGCGCCGTTACGATCAAGCAATGACCAACGCCCCACGTCGTCCGTACGTCATGGCCTGGAGACTGTGGGACAAGCGGGCGGTCATTGCCGACGCCCTAGCTTCGGCTGGTGGCGCAACGCTTCGCGGACGCCGCTTTCGCCGACGGAACGCTCCCGGGGCAGCACTCCTTGTTTCGCCAAGCAAAACGACCGAAATCACCACGTCCTCTTCATCTCCCAAGACGGGCAGAATCACCCTCGTCGGAGCGGGTCCCGGTCGAGCGGATCTCCTTCCATCGCGAGGCGCCCGGGCGCTCGCCGATGCCGACGTGGTGCTGTACGACCGCCTAGTCGACCCCGAGCTGCTGTCGTTGGCCCCGCCGGCGTCGTTGCGTATTCCGGTCGGCAACGGCAAGGGGTTTGGATCGAGCCAAACCGCTATCGACGAACTGCTGCTCGAGCACGCGAAGTCAGGCGCCCATGTCGTGCGCCTTAAGGGTGGCGATGCATTCATCTTTGGACGAGGGGCCGAGGAGACCGATCTCGCTGTTCTCGCAGGCATCGACGTCGAAGTTGTTCCCGGATTGTCCTCATCGCTCGCCGCCCCAGCTCTCGCAGGTATCGCACTGACCGACCGGCGTTCAGCGTCAGGCTTTGCCGTGATCAGCGGCCATCGGGCAGAAGAGACGTCGTACAACTGGGAATCGTTCGCTTCTGACGACCTCACCGTGGTGGTCTTAATGGCGGCCACCACCGCCGATGAGGTGGCACGTCAGCTACTCGTCGGCGGACGCAAGGCCGAGACCGCAGTCGCATTCGTGCATCGGGATGGATGCCCTGAAGAGATGGTCGAGTTGACGTCGCTCGTCGAGGTGTCGCTACTTGGCTGTCGATTCGATTCGCCGACCGTGATGATCGTCGGCGAAGTGACAGCTCGATCCCATCGGGTATGGCGCACACGGAAGCCACTCGAAGCCAAGCGCGCCTAGCGCCTCCATAGTGGAGCTTGTCGGGCTCTAGGTCGGAGGCTCGATGACACCCTTTTGCGACCCGATTCGCTGATAGAGCTCAGGGCGACGGTAGGTCGCAAAGTTGAACAGCGTTTCTTTGTAGTTCGCGCACCAGTCGAGGTTGGCGTCGGCCACGATGACTTCATCGCCCGTGGTCATGGCTTGGGCAACGATCTGCCCCGATGGAGCAATGATCGCAGACTGAGCGAGGGACTCGACCCCTTCTTCATTACCGCCCTTGGCAACGCCCACAACCCACGTGCCGTTCTGGTAGGCACCGGCCTGCATACAGAGGTGGTTGTGGAAGCCTTGGAGGGCGTTCTGGCCTGGGTCTGGCGCGTAATGGATCGGCGTGTTGTAGCCAATCATGATCAGCTCGACGCCCTGGAGTCCCATCTCGCGATACGTCTCTGGCCAGCGACGATCGTTACACGTGGCCATACCCACGATTCCGCCAAAGGCCC
The DNA here is from genome assembly GCA_937969345.1 of uncultured Acidimicrobiales bacterium. Lineage (GTDB taxonomy): Bacteria > Actinomycetota > Acidimicrobiia > Acidimicrobiales > SHLQ01 > SHLQ01. Next base: position 1,633 of record CALBVK010000437.1, on the reverse strand, counting down.
GATGCACCGGGAAGCCCTCGTCCGACTCTTGAAAGTATCGGCGTTCGAGGTGTTGGAATGGGCGCCAAGGCTCATCGCCGTCATGTCCGGGGATGTGCACCTTGCGGTATTTGGCAACCACGCTTCCGTCACGTTCGACGAGGATCGTCGTGTTGAAGCGTTCGCCCTCTGGGGTGAGTTCGGCGTACCCCAGCGCAAACCCGATGCCGAGATTCTTGGCATCGTCGAACAGGGGCTGCGTTTCGGGGCCCGGCATTGCCGTCTCGTAGTACTGGTCGTGCCCCGAGACCTCTTCGGTGAACCAGCGCGGGAAGAACGTGGTGAGCGCTAATTCGGGAAAGACGACGAGTTCGACTCCGTGAGTGGCGGCGTCGGCGAGCATTGCCCGCAGGCGGTTGACGACATCGGTCCTCGGCTCGTCCTTTGCAATCGGTCCGAGTTGAGCTGCGGCGATGCGCAACATGCGAGGGGTGTCGGCCATTTCACGTGCCTCCTGAATTCGTTTGACGAGTCGAAGCGTACCCCCAATGTGAGGTGCCCAAGATCACGTACAGAACCAGTCCCGAAGCGGCCGATCTCTTGGTCAGGAAATCGTCGTAATTCTCACGATTTCTGCACCCCCCAACCCGCGTTTCGCTTGCGAGCCGCATCGATATCCGAAAGGCCCACCATGGCCAAGATCAACTACGGTCCCCCAGCGAGTAACCCCACTGAACGCCCAACAATGACCCGCCGTGAGGCCCTCGGTCCGGGCATCATGGTGAGCGTCTCTCAGCGCAGTGCCGAACTCGTAACTTCGAGTCCAATGACCCAGGGACGTCAGCGCTAATATCTCTATTGCGATTGGGTGCTCCAGTTCCCATCACAAACACCGATAGGGAAATATGGCTGCCGCAATCGAACAAGACAACCTGGACAACTGGCGAGCACACGAAGCGCTCGCCGAGAAGATGATTCCACTCATTGGCGGGCTCTACCGAGACCATGACGTCATCCTGTACAGCTTTGGCCGCAAGCTCACCCGCGAGTCTGCGGTGGGCATTCTGCGAGCGCATCGGTTCGCGCGGCAGATCACCGGACGCGAGCTGCTCGTCACCGACACTATGCCGATCGTGGCAGCGTTGTCCGAGCTCGATCTCGACTCCGCCAAGATCGACGTTGGCGAGCTCGCCAACGACTTTGCGAACTCCGAGAGCGACGACATCGACGCATTTCTCAGCGAGCGCCTGGCCGACATCACCACCGGCAATGGCCGTCTCCTCGCGTCACCGACCGACGTCGTGCTCTACGGCTTCGGCCGGATCGGGCGCCTACTCACGCGCATTCTGATCGACCGCACCGGTAGTGGAGAGAAGCTCCGTCTACGAGCGATCGTGTTACGCCCCGGCGGCGACGACGACCTCCAGAAGCGTGCGAGTCTCCTGCGCCGCGACTCGATCCACGGTCCGTTCGACGGGACCATCACCGTCGACAGCGAAAACCAGTGCATCATCGCCAACGGCAACATCATCAAGATCATCTACGCGAAGACACCCGAGGAAATCGACTACACCGAATACGGCATTAACGATGCAATCGTGGTCGACAACACCGGCGTGTGGCGCGACGAAGCTGGCCTCGGCCGGCACCTGCA
>CALBVK010000436.1 GCA_937969345.1 uncultured Acidimicrobiales bacterium | reverse complement strand
CGAGAACTGGTCAGCCACCGGCGGCACCGACGCCAACACCCGTGGACTCAACATGGCCCAAGCTGCGCTGAACAACTTCGTCGAGCCCGCACTCGACGACGCGGTGCTCGCCGAACTCGAGGATTACACGGGCCGACTGCGTTCGACGATTCCGGAGGGCCTCCAGTGACCGCCACCAACAAATTTGAACCGCAAGGTACGCCTGGCGGACCTAGCGGTTCAAATTTGTTGCTTTTGGGGCGGGTGGCCGTTGTTACTGGCGCAACCTCGGGTATCGGTGCTGCGACGGCAAAGGCGTTCGCCGACGCTGGCGCGAAGGTCGTCCTTACCGGTCGTTCGAGTGCCGGAGCAGAGGCGACCGCAGCTGCGATCGCGGCGGTTGGAGGCGACACCCGTATCAAACTCGGAGATGTGACCGACTCGGCCTTTTGCGACGAGCTCGTCGCCTATGCGGTCGACGAGTTCGGACGACTCGACGTACTCGCCAACGTGGCTGGCACGATCACGCGCGGCGATGCCCTCGAGACCTCCGACGACGAGTGGCATCAGAACATGCGGGTGAATGTCGACAGCGTGTTCTTTATGTCACGGGCCGCGATCCGGCAGTTCCGTGCCCAGCGGGCAGCCGACCCATCATCAACCGCTACGGTGACCAACCTCGCATCGAACGTAGGCCTTGTCGGTAGCGCCGGACTGCCAGCGTATTGCGCGTCCAAAGGCGCCGTCGTCTTGCTGACCAAGAGCATGGCCCTCGACCACGCAGCCGAGGGTGTTCGGGTGAATGCGTTGTGTCCAGGAGCCGTCGATACCCCAATGCTCATAAGCGGCCATGACAAGACGGGGCGAACTCCTGAAGACGTGTTTGCCTCGAACATTGCGGGCATCCCTGAAGGTCGGATTCCTTCGCCGGACGAAATCGCGAAGTCGATGCTGTTCCTTGCGAGCAACGCATCGAGCCACATCACGGGCGTTGCCCTACCGATCGACGGAGGGTACGTCGCAGGATGACCGATCTACACAACAGGGTCGCACTCGTCACCGGGGGAGCGCAGAGCATTGGGGCAGCCATCGCCGATGGTCTCGCCGCCGCTGGAGCGACCGTCATCGTCGGCGATCTCAACCCGTCACCGAATCATGAGTCGATGACCCTCGACGTGTCGAACGAAGACGCCGTCGCGTCCGTGATCACCGACATCGTTGCCGGTCACGGCTCGCTCGACATCGTCGTGAACAACGCAGGAATCATGTTCGAGGAGTCGGTCGCCGATCACGACCGGACCACCTGGGATCGAATGCTTGCCATCAACTTGACCGGGCCGATGTTGGTGACGAAGCACGCGTCGTCCCATCTCGCGGCCAGTGGCCACGGGGCGATCGTGAACGTAGGCTCGATCGAGGGCGACCGGTGCAATCCGCACCATGCCGCCTACGCCGCGACGAAGTCCGGCGTGCACGGCCTGACCCGTGCAACGGCGATCGATCTTGGCCCAATGGGCATTCGCTGCAACGCCATTGCACCCGGCTGGATCGACACCCCGCTCAATGCCAGCTACGTGGACTCCCATCCCGACCGTGACCTGGTGATCGACGAGCTAGCGAAGTTGCACCCGATCGGTCGGGTGGGTGCGCCGAGCGACGTTGCCGACGTCGTGGTCTGGTTAGCCGGAGACGAGAGTCGGTTCGTGACCGGCCAGGTCATTACGATCGACGGCGGCCGAACAGCACGCCCACCGCTACCCGGCATCCTGAGCTGACCCAGCCCTAGAGCCGTCGCCGATAGCGAAGCTCGACGATCGGCGCGCCGCCGATGGTGTCGGTCTTTGTTGCACCGTCAGGCAACCAGCCCTCTCGCTCGTAGAAGCGGCGTGCCCGTGCATTTGCCTCGGCAACCCACAGAACCGCCTCGGTAAAGCCCTGGTCTCGGAGCGCCTCGACGTCGGCGGCGAGCAGTGCAGTGCCGGCACCGGTACCCCATGCCTCGGGTGCGAGGTTGATCATGATCAGTTCGCCGAGCCCCGCTTCGTCATCGCCACGCGCTGGCCAGACGAGCGACAGGCCAACGACGACACCATCGAGCTCGACCACGAGCCGGCGTCCCTCAGTGGGCGAGGGGTTGCGTTCGATGGCGCCGGACCAGGCCTCGGCATTGTCCGCCTCGTTGAGATCGGCGAGGTAGGCGTCGGGCATGATGCCGACGTAGGCGGCCTGCCACGCAGCAACGTGCACACGACCGAGGTCGCTCGCATCGGCGAGCACCGCATCGCGAACCGTGATCGTGCTCATTGCGTCGCCGATGTCAGGATCGAAACGGCAGCGTCGGCAAGAACCTGACAACCCAGCGCAATGTCCTCAGGCGACGTGTCCTCGGCAAAGTCGTGGCTGATGCCGCCGATGCTCGGGATGAAGAGCATCGCACAGGGTAGGTGATGTGCCACCACCATGGGGTCGTGGCCTGCAGCGCTTGGCATGTGCGTCCACACGCCGGGAGCGTGGGTAGTGGCCGCACCGGCAATATGTTCTTGCAGCTCTGCGTCCATCACCGTCGGAGCGATCCGCTCACGCGTCTCGTCGACCGCCACGACTACCGGCCCCTCGCTGGTCATCTCGTCGGCAAGCTCTCGCATCTCGGTGTCGATCGCGTCGAGAACCTCAGCTGAGGGGTCGCGAAACTGGAGCAGGAGTTCGGCGCGCCCGGGGATGATGCTCTCGGCCCCGGGCGTCAGCTGTGCCGAACCAAAGGTCCACACCGAGGACTCCGATGCGACTCGCTCAATCCGTTGTCGGGCGCGTGTCGCGAACTCGAACAGCGCGACCCCTGCGTCCTTACGTAACGCCATCGGTGTGGTCCCCGCATGGTTCTGTTCGCCGGTGAAGCCAATCGTCATACCTCCGATACCGACGATCGAGGTCACCACCCCGATTCGCTGCGCATTGGCTTCGAGATGCGGTCCCTGCTCGATATGTGCTTCCAGGTAACCAATGTGGCGATCGGGATCGAGCCGCTCGTGGTCACGGCCGTCAAACCCCAGCCGGTTCAGCGCGTCGGTGACCGATTCGCCTGCAGCGTTTGTGGCCGTATAGTCGTCGCTCGTGAGTACCCCACAGAACGCCTTCGACCCGAGGCAGCTCGTGTAGGTCGCTTCTTCGTCGCACCACGCCACAGCGTCGACCGCTAGGTGGGCGGTATGTGGATCTGCAAGTAGTGCCCGTGCGACCTCTAGTCCGTAGATCACCCCGAGGGCTCCATCGAGCCAGCCGCCCGTGGGTTGGGTGTCGGAGTGTGACCCAATGAGGAGCGCTGGCCCACTGTTGGGCGAGCGTCCAACGACGTTCGCAACGCCATCGATCGCCGCGTTGAGTCCGGCATCGGCCATGCGCTCGCGAAGCCATGATCGCGCCTCCATATCGATGTCGGACAGCGACGGTCGGACGACGCCATTGCCGGTCTGTCCGAACGTGCGCAACGTCGACAGGTCGTCGAGAAGCCGCTCTCGGTTGATCGTCACCATCGTTAGAGCGAGTCGCGCCAGTCGAGGAAGCGCTGCATGGGTGCGAGGTCGTAGGCCGGGCCACCGGTACCCAGCGTTATCTCGTGGACATTGGCTGCCTCCAGCCCGCTGAAGAGGGCGTCCCAGTCCTCGACCTTGTCGGTGTCAACGCCAACGGATCGTCGAATGTCGCCGGGGTCGCGGCCTACTTTTGCGCACCAGTCGTCGAGAATGCCGTTCTTGCGCTCCCATTCATCGCCCCACCAGAAGTGCCAAATATCTGCGTGGCGGGCCGTGTACTGCAACGTCTTGCGCTCGCCGCCGCCGCCGATAAGCACCGGGATCTTCCGAATCGGCGGGGGGTTGAGCTTGCCCATGCGAGTCTCGATGCGGGGGAGGGCATCGCGAAGGTCGTTGAGCCGTCCACCAGCGGTGCCGAACTCGTACCCAAATTCTTCGTAATCACGCTCGAACCAACCCGATCCGATTCCGAGAACCAGACGCCCGTTTGAGATGTGGTCAACGGTCCGAGCCATGTCTGCGAGGAGCTCTGGGTTGCGGTACGAATTGCAGGTGACAAGGCAACCGATGTCCACGTTGTTGGTGACCTCAGCCCACGACGCCAGCATCGTCCAGGCCTCGTAGTGAGGGCCGTCGGGCTCGCCGTAGAGCGGGTAGAAATGATCCCAGTTGTAGATGCCGTCGAAACCCATCTCTTCGGCCTGAAGAGCCGCTTCTCTGATCTGGTCGTATGTGGCGTGT
>CALBVK010000435.1 GCA_937969345.1 uncultured Acidimicrobiales bacterium | reverse complement strand
GTTGCCGAGGACGACCAGGTTTCCGCTCTGACCCATGAAGCAGCTCATGTGGCCCACGTCGCCGCCCACAACGATGTCGACACCTTTCATCGAGATGCCGCACCGCGAGCCGGCGTTGCCCTCGACGACAACCAGCCCACCGTGGCCGGTAGCACCGGCCGACATCGTTGCGTTGCCCGTGATGTGCACGGTGCCGGACATGATGTTCTCCGCCAGCCCAGCGCTGGCGTTGCCGTTGATGCGCACCGTGCCGACCTGGTGCATGCCAGCGCAGTAGTAGCCGACCGGCCCGTTGATCGTGACCTCGATGTCGGAGTTAATCCCCGCAGCCACCGCATGGGCGCCCCGAGGATTCTCGACGATGAACTCGCCCGCTTCGGCATCGTGCAGCGCCGAGTTGACCTGGCGAAGCGTCGTGGTCGTCATGTCGAAGGTCGTGCTCATACTGGCGCTCCTTGAGGGCTCCAGGTGTAGACCCGCGCTGGCTCGGGCTCAAATACCTCGGCATCATCGACACCGGGCAACTGTGCAATCGAACGGAACTCCGACGACATCGCAACCCAGTCGTCGGTCTCGGCAATGACCGCTGGCTTACAGGCGATCGGGTCACGCACGATAGCGAAACCGTCCTTGATACCAATGGCGAATGTGTAGAAGCCATCGAGATCGACGAGCGCTCGCTCAAGGGCGGCGTCCAGGGTGTCGCCCTCGCGAAGACGCCATGACAGATAACCAGCCGCCACCTCGCTGTCGTTCTCGGTTTGGAAGGTCTCCCCCTTGGCTTCGAGCTGTTCGCGAAGTTGGGCATGGTTCGACAGCGAGCCGTTGTGCACCAAGCAGGTGTCGGGGCCGGTCACGAACGGGTGCGAACCGTTGGTGGTAATCGCCGACTCGGTCGCCATGCGGGTGTGCGCAATCGCGTGGGTGCCGGTGCGTGAAGCGAGGTCGTAGCGGGTCGCAACGAGGTCAGGGTCCCCGACAGACTTGAAGAGCTCGATCTGGGTGCCGTGACTCAGGACCGACAAGTCCGGACGAGTGTCAATCAGTAGTTGACGGGCGCGGCCGCTATCACCTGCGGTCTCGAAGACCGCGTGGTCGTGCAGCGGACGGACGGTGACTGCGCTACCCAAGTCGGCTTCGAGCATGGAGCGCACCGGGTCCCAGTCGGGCTCCTGCCCCTCGGCCAAAACGGTGAGCCGGGAGAGCCCGGGCGTACCTTGGTCGTACACAGCGAACCCGGCGCTATCGAGTCCCCGGCTGCGCATTTCGTGCAGCATCACCGCGGTCAATTGTCCAAGTTCGGACCGGTGCTTTTCAGTTTTGAGAAAGAGACCGACAATGCCGCACATAACACTCCTTTAACCGTCATGTAACGCGTAGCCCTTGCCCTCGAAGCCCGGTCAGCACGTAGTGTGCGAACAGTACCGGCCGCGGGGGCAGCTGGCTGAATCGAATGGGGCGAGTTCACAAACATGACAAATACCGACGAAATCCGTGCACGTATAGCCGACGACGGTGTCGAGTTCATTTACGCGATGTTTGTGGAGATGCACGGCAAACCCTGCGCGAAGCTCGTTCCGGTCAGTGCGCTCGACGAACTGATGGAATCCGGCGCTGGCTTTGCGGGCTTCGCCGCCGGCCCGATGGGCCAAGTTCCATCCGACCCCGACATCCTCGCAATCCCCGACGCGTCCTCCTACACACAACTCCCCTGGCAGCCCAACGTCGCCGCAATGCAGTGCGACCCAACGGTCGAAGGCGAGCTGTGGCCGTATGCACCTCGGGTGATTCTGCGACGCGCGCTCGATCAGCTCGCCGAACGCAACATGGTGCTCAAGTCCGGCGTAGAGGCCGAGTATTCGCTCGTGGTCCGAAATAGCGACGGCAGCCTGTCCGTTGCCGACGATCGGGACACCGACGTACAACCCTGCTACGACGCACGCAGCCTCACCCGCATGCTTCCGCACCTCGTCGAAGTCTCGAAGAACCTCGACGCCATGGGTTGGGGCAACTACGCAAATGACCACGAGGACGCCAACGGACAGTACGAGCAAAACTGGCAGTACTCCGATGCCATGACCACAGCCGACAGGCTGATCGTGTTCCGGCTCATGATCCACACGCTCGCTCAGCGTCAGGGGTGGCACGCAACGTTCATGCCGAAGCCGTTCAGCGATAAGGCAGGCAATGGTCTTCACGCACACCTCAGCTTGTGGAGCGCCGATAGCGACGAACCACTGTTCCCAGGATCCGGGACCGATTCGAAGGGTCTTGGCCTGAGCGAACTCGCGTATCAGTTCACCGCTGGCCTCATCAGCCACGCCCCCGCCCTCGTCGCGGTCACGAATCCGACCGTCAACTCGTACAAGCGCATGGGTGTTGGTGCACCGACCTCTGGTGCAACGTGGGCTCCCGCCTACGCGGCCTATGGCGGCAACAACCGCACGCACATGGTTCGAGTGCCCGAACCGAACCGCATCGAAGTTCGCCTCCCGGACGGATCGGCCAACCCGTACCTCATGTACGCAGCGCTGCTAGCCGCCGGACTCGACGGGGTCGACAACTCGATGGACCCAGGTACGCCCAACAACGACAACCTCTTCACACTGCCCCAAGAGGAGATCGAGGCCCGTGGCATTGCGAAGATGCCGCCGACCCTCCTGCACGCGGCCGAGAACTTGGCGAGCGATGACTGT
>CALBVK010000434.1 GCA_937969345.1 uncultured Acidimicrobiales bacterium | reverse complement strand
TCTGTACACGGTTCGCCGAAACAACTCCTGGATCGAGACGCTGTCCAATGGCGAGTTGAGCTATGTGGCTACAGGTCATACCGCCGGTGACGAGTACGTGATTCGAAGCCGTATGGCTGGAGTCACCACAAACACCACCTGCGAGTAACCGAACCGGCAAAGCGCGACCGCTAAACTACGAGGTTCTCAACCTTGTCGACGAGGTGGTCGGCTGCTGCCTTCAGGGCAGTGCCGCCCGCCGTGTCGGCGAATGATCGCAGTGCGTCGTTGGCCTGGTTGGCGTAGCGACGGGCGTCGGCGTGAGCGCTCTTGAGACCGCCGCTTTGCTTGACGAGCTCGCGGGCTTCGTCTCGGGCGGTGGTGTCGATTGGCCGACCGAGCAATTGCTGGAGGTCGGCGCCGACTTCGCCGTGGGCCATGGCTCGAATAACCGGCAGCGTGTACACGCCCTCGATCATGTCGTTGCCGGCGGGCTTGCCGAGTTCTTCATCGGTGGCGGTGAGGTCGAGGATGTCGTCGACTACCTGGAAGGCCATGCCGTAGGCACGGCCGAACGTGGTGAGGTGGTCGATGCGTTCTTCGTCGAGTCCGCCCACGATGCCACCGATGCGACATGCTGCGGCGAGTAGTGATGCCGTCTTGCCGTCGATTGATTTGAGGTAGCTCTCCTCGGTCCGGTCGGTTCGGTAGGTGTACTCGAGCTCGCGGATCTGACCGTCGCAGAGTTGGCTGATGGTGCTCGCGAGCAGTGCGGCGACGTCGACGCCGAGCGATGCGGCGATCTCGGATGCTCGGCCGAGGAGGAAGTCGCCAGCGAGGATCGCTTGGTGGTTTCCCCATTTGGAGTTCACCGATTCCACGGTGCGGCGCGTTGTGGCCGAGTCCATGACGTCGTCGTGGTAGAGCGAGCCCTGGTGGACGAGTTCGACGGCGACTGCGCCGAGGATGACCTCGTGTTCGGCGGGAGCGAAGTCTGCACTCGCTGCCGCGGCTGACGTGATGCAAAAACCGGGGCGAACCCGTTTACCGCCCGCGCTGATGAGGTGTGCAGCAATGTCTTGCAGCAGCGCGTTGTCGGTCTGGACCGCGACGAGGAGTTGTTCCTCGACCCGCGTCAGATCGCTGGAAAGGGTCGGTACTTGCTCGAGAGGGCTAGCAGTAGACACACACTCATGGTACGTACGTCTGTGCAGCTGCGCGCTACCGACCAGGGCACAACTTCGAAAACGTTTATGAATGGTGCGTGAACCGCCATTCGCAGAAATATGAACGTTTTCGGTAGCGATATTGCCACCCCGAGCGTTTGAACCGTCGAGAAACGGCAAGAGTTGGCCGAGATTGGCAGAATTGGGAATGAAATGGATTCGACAGACGCTCAGTCGTTGACGGAAGCTGCCGATTGGCAATGAACAAGACCACCCGTCTTTGCCAACTATTTAGATGAACGCCAGCACGAACGTGTGCTGTCGGGAGCGCTAGGTAGACTCGGTGGTACTAGGTCGCAAGAGGAGAAACCGTTGTTCGAGAGATTTACCGATCGAGCTCGCCGGGTCGTTGTCTTGGCCCAAGAAGAAGCTCGGCTGCTCAACCACAACTACATCGGCACGGAGCACATCCTCCTGGGCCTGATTCACGAGGGAGAAGGAGTAGCCGCAAAGGCACTCGAGTCCCTCGGCATCTCGCTCGAAGCTGTGCGCAGTCAGGTCGAGGAGATCATTGGCCAGGGCGGCTCATCGCCGAGCGGACACATTCCGTTCACCCCTCGCGCCAAGAAGGTGCTCGAGTTGTCGTTGCGCGAAGCGCTCCAGCTCGGCCACAACTACATCGGCACCGAACACATCCTTCTCGGACTCATCCGTGAAGGCGAGGGCGTCGCAGCCCAGGTGTTGGTCAAGCTCGGTGCAGATTTGTCTCGCGTTCGCCAGCAGGTCATCCAGCTCCTCTCTGGATACTCCGGCCCCGGTGGCAGTGGAAGCTCGGGCTCAGGCTCGAGTTCCTCGGGCGACAAGGCTGGCGCTACCGCCGGCGGTTCCGGTGGGGACAACGCTTCGGGATCTCTCGTACTCGACCAGTTCGGACGCAACCTCACGCAGGTGGCTCGCGAGAAGGGCCTCGACCCGGTCGTTGGCCGCTCGAAGGAAACCGAACGTGTCATGCAGGTGCTGTCTCGCCGCTCGAAGAACAACCCCGTGCTCATTGGTGAGCCCGGTGTTGGCAAGACCGCAATCGTCGAAGGTCTCGCTCAGGCGATTGCTTCGGACAACGTTCCCGACACCATTCGCAACAAGCAGCTCTACACGCTCGACCTCGGCGCACTCGTTGCAGGTTCGCGTTACCGCGGCGATTTCGAGGAGCGCCTGAAGAAGGTCCTCAAAGAGATCAAGACCCGTGGCGACATCATCCTCTTCATCGACGAGATCCACACCCTTGTTGGCGCTGGTGCGGCCGAAGGTGCAATCGATGCTGCCTCGATCCTCAAGCCAATGTTGGCTCGTGGCGAGTTGCAGACCATCGGTGCAACGACGATCGATGAATACCGCAAGCACTTGGAGAAGGACGCCGCACTCGAGCGTCGTTTCCAGCCGGTCAAGGTTGAAGAGCCTTCGGTTGCGCACACGATCGAGATTCTCAAGGGTCTCCGTGAGCGTTACGAAGAGCATCACCGTGTGACCATCACCGATCAGGCGCTCGTGGCTGCGGCCAACCTGGCCGATCGCTACATCTCGGATCGTTTCCTTCCGGACAAGGCCATCGACCTTATCGATGAGGCCGGTTCTCGTCTTCGTATCAAGCGGATGAACACCCCGCCGGAGTACAAGGAAATCGAAGCCGAAATCGCTGAGGTTGTCCGCGACAAGAAGGTCGCCGTCGAAGAGCAGCAGTTCGAAGAAGCCGGCCGCCTCCGTGACCGCGAAAAAGAACTGCTCGCCAAGCGTGAAGAGGTCGAGGCCGAGATCAAGGCATCGGGAACCGATCTGTTCGACGAAGTCGACGAAGAAGCGGTCGCCGAGGTGCTGTCGTTGTGGACGGGTATCCCCGTCTACAAGCTCACCGAGGAAGAGACCGAGAAGCTTCTCAACATGGAAGCCGAGCTCCACAAGCGGGTCATTGGTCAGGAACTGGCCATCAAGGCGGTCAGCCAGGCCATCCGCCGCACCCGTGCTGGTCTCAAGGATCCAAAGCGTCCATCGGGATCGTTCATCTTCCTCGGCCCATCGGGCGTTGGTAAGACCGAGCTCGCAAAGACGCTCGCCGAGTTCCTCTTCGGAGAAGAAGACTCGCTCATCAGTCTCGACATGTCCGAGTACATGGAGAAGCACACGGTTAGCCGTCTTGTTGGCTCACCTCCCGGTTACGTCGGTTACGACGAGGGCGGTCAGCTCACCGAGGCCGTGCGCCGCAAGCCGTTCTCTGTCGTGCTCTTCGATGAGATCGAAAAGGGTCACCCGGACGTGTTCAACACGCTTCTGCAGATCCTTGAAGAAGGACGTCTCACCGATAGCCAAGGCCGTTCGGTCGACTTCCGTAACACGGTTCTGATCATGACTTCGAACCTCGGCACCCGCGATCTCCGCAAGGCGAACCTTGGCTTCACCAAGGTCGACTCGGCAATCAGCTACGACCGGATGAAGGAAAAGGCACACGATGCGCTCAAGGAGCACTTCCGCCCTGAATTCCTGAACCGCATCGATGACACCATTGTGTTCCACGAGCTCAGCCAGCCTGAGGTCCGTCAGATCATCGACATGATGATCAACCGTGTCGGCAAGCAGATGTCGAACCTCGGTATGGGACTCGAGCTCACCGATGCTGCCAAGGACTACGTATCGGTCAAGGGTTACGACCCAACACTCGGTGCTCGTCCGTTGCGTCGTGCGCTGCAGCGTCTGGTCGAGGATCCGCTCTCGGAGAAGCTCCTGTATAAGGAGTTCCGTGCCGGCGAAATCGTCATTGTCGATATCGAAGATGACGAGGAATACCCGGGAGAGAAGAAGATCGTCTTCCGTGCCATCGAGGGCTTTGAACCCCCACCGGTGGAGGAGCTCGAGGATTCCGAAAAGGCGCAGATCGGTTAGGCGCCAGCGACTCCGCAGTCATTTACTGCCGCTGCGTTTTCCAGTTTTCTCGCTCACCGCCTAGGTTGGTGCGCCGTGAGGGCTCTCCGCGTACTACTCGTTTTCTTCGCCGCGCTCTTGTTGAGCGCGTGCCAAGTTGATGCTGTTGTCGACGTTGTTGTCACCGAAGATGGCTCCGGTACGGTCACGCTGACAACGGCGTTCGACGAAGAGATCGTCGAGATGGTTCCCGAGATCGCCAGTGGTCTACAGACGAGCGACTTGGTCTCCGCTGGCTGGGAAGTCGACGGTCCTCGCAGAGCCGAAACGGGCAACTCTGTTGTCGTCAGCGCAACGAAGGCCTTCGCATCGCCAGATGACCTCGGCGGGGTGCTCGATGAGATTGCCGGCGCTGGCACGTTGTTCTCCGACTTTCAGGTTGAGCGGACTCGTTCGTTTGCCCGCACCACCTACGAGGTCACCGGAAAGATCGACCCTCGCATCAGTCTGACCACCTTTGGGGACGACAGTATTACGGGCTTGGTCGGCGCCCCGCTCGGTATGTCGCTCGCTGATTTGCAGGCGGCTGCTGGGCGGCCGCTTGAAGAAACGGTCAGTCTCGAATTCACGATCAGCCTGCCGGACACGGTGCAGGCGAATACTTCTGAGGTGTCGGGAGAGACCGCTCGTTGGCAGCTGTCACCCCGAGATCCGTTGGTGACCGATATCGAGGTCACGTCGAGTATCGAGGACCGGTTGCCCCGCATTTGGGCTGCTGTTGCGCTCGTTGCCCTCGCTTTGCTGGCGACGTTGTTGATCTTCCGTGTGCTGGCCCGCTTCGGTGGCCGTCGAACCGATGAGCGCGGCGAAGAGGTTGTGCAGATGCGCCGGCCGGAGAAGACTCCTGTCGATCCAGCGCCTGCGACCGCTGCACGTGAGCGTCCGCCTCGGCTCGAGCTGGTCGTGCTCGACGCACGTGGCGTGCTCTACGACGAAGCGAACGACATTGGGGCCCGACTCGTTCCGTTCGTGCGCGAGCGTGGCAGCAAGGCGTCACTGCAGGAGATCAACGACGCCTTCCGTTCGGCGAGTCTTGGCCGCCTATCGACCGCTGAACTGTGGGCTGAGCTCGGGCTGACCGACGATCCCGCCGAACTCGATGCGTTGTACACGGCGGAGTTTCGGTTGCGCGAAGGTGTGCTGGACTTTATCGATCGGCTCCATGAGCGCGGCTTGCGAGTAGCCGTCATCACGAACAATGTGCTGGGCTGGTCGAAGGCGATTCGTACCCGATTCGCGCTCGACGAACGCGTCGACACTTGGGTGGTTTCGGGCGAGATCGGCTGTCGCAAACCCGACGCTGCGTTCTTTGAGGCGCTTCGCCGAATGACGAAGGTCGAATACTCCGACAGTTTGCTGATCGACGATCAGATCGACGATCTCGACATGGCACGGTCGCTCAATATGTCGACGGCCATGTTTGTGCCGCAGGGGTCGCAATTGCCAGCGTCATCGCCGCACCCGATCGTGCACGGCTTCGATAGCTTCTTTGGCCGCTCCTAGCTCAGCGGCTAGATGATCAGCTGCTGGCGCCTTGGGATTGGTGCTCGGGAAGCCGGCCCCGCTTGAGCAGCCGATGAAGGTCGGCGTCGAGACGTGGCTCGATCGTGAACCAGGCGGTCTCCGCGTCGGCTTGAGTCTGGAACTCGGTGCGGCTGAGCAGGCCAACGTACGCGGCGTATTCGGGCTGACGGTCTGATTCGACGAATAGGTGGACCGTCCGGAGTTGACCGCGCTCGTTCATGCTGTGATCGTTGAGCATCTGCACTCGGTCGAGGGCGGTGTCCCAGCGGAACCGGTCTCGTTCTTCGAAGGGACTGTTGCGTCGGCGCTCGGGGAGCTTCACGACGAGTGCAATGTGATCGTCGACAGCGAAGAGTTCGTCGCTGATTGAGATGAGTGATTCGCCCGTTGCGTCGAACAACAGCGGCAGGCCGTTGAGGGCGTAGGTCCTACCGGGTACGAGCGCGGCACCGTCGTGCACGAGCGCACTTTCGAGGTCATCGACGAAGCCGTTGACGAGTGGGTCGTCGAGGTCGATGGTGATGTTTGCGTCTGCATCGATGAGGTCGACGACGTCTGTTTCGACATCGAGCTTGTCGACATCGAGCTCGTGGGCGTCGGCAGCGATGCTGAACTCGGGCATTTCGGCTGGTTCGACGTCCACTGCTGGCTCGAGCGGGGTGATGTCGTCGGGGATTGGTGCTGGGGGCACAATGTCGATACGGGGGATCTGTACCGGAGAGAAGTCGATTACCGGGGTCGGCGCAATGTCTTTGGCGGACTCAATGTCTTTGGAGGGCGCAATGTCTTGGGCGGGCTTAATGTCAACTGGCGTGAGTTCTTGGATAGGCGCGATATCCGGCACAGACTCGATGCCTTGGACCGACTCGATGCCTTGGACCGATTCGATGTCTTGGACCGACTCGATGTCTTGGACCGACTCGAGGTGCGGTCGCTCGATGGACGTTTCGTCGGTTGTAACGATTTCAAGTGGGGTGACTGCGGCGGTCGGGGCCGGTTCGGGCACAGCGACTAGCGGCGGCGGCACCATGGATAGCTCGGCGTCCGAACGGCCTCGAACGAGCGCTGGGTGGCCGGGAGCGGCGACGGCATCGAAGTAGCGCGCCGAGAAGCGCGCGTCGGGAAGGACCGCCGACCAGTCGGCGACGGGTAGTTCGTCGAGCGCGGTGAGCATGACGTAGTGCCGGGTGGGGGCGAGGGCAATGGATGAGTTGGGGCTCAGTTCCCAAAGCCCTTCGTAGAACACGATGTGGTTGCCGGACAGTTCGCTGAGATCGCGCAGGCTCATCGTGGATAGCCATGTGTCGATCGACCGGAGCGTCTCGTGCATG
>CALBVK010000433.1 GCA_937969345.1 uncultured Acidimicrobiales bacterium | reverse complement strand
ACCAGGATGGATCGAGTCCATCGAGTCCCGACGGTGGGAGTCGGGCCGGTTCAGTCGGCCCGAGCGCTACCACTGGAGTTCGATAAACGAGGAATTCAACCCCGAACCAATACCGGCGAGGAGGACCCCGTCACCTGGCGTAAGGGATGTCTGAAGGGCGGCGAGTGTCACAGGAACTGCGGCTGGGCCGATGTTGCCGTAGTCCGGGAACGTCCGAGGGACGCGGTCGGAATCGATACCGAGGGTGTCGATGACGGCTTGAGTGTGCACCTGGGACACCTGGTGCAACACGTAGAACTTCATGTCGTGGCGCCAACGCTCGTTGTCGTCGATCTCGTCCCATGAGCGCTTGACTAACTCGGTGCCAGCTTCGAGCAGGCCGCGAGTGTCGGTGCGCATGTTCTCGAGCGACCCAACGCAGAGATCTTGATGCACGGTGGCGGCGCGGAAGTAGCCGCCCATAACGCGATGGCTGCCCGGGTTCTCCGAGTGACGCCCGAGCACCATGGCTGCAGCGCCAGAACCCAGAGTGAGCGTTGCGAAGTTCGAGAAGAGATCGTCGGCGGTCGACGATTCGTCGAGCAGACGGGCAATGGTGTTCTCGTGAATCTCGCGGGTGCCTTCGCCGTCGACGATCAGCACGTAGTCGAGCTGTCCGTTTTCGAGGAGCGAGCCAGCGAGATGGATGCCGTTCATAAAGCCGAGGCAGGCGTTCGAGAGGTCGAAGTTCATGCAGGTCGATGGCAGGCCGAGCTCGTCGTGGACGCTGACTGCGCTCGATGGCTCGAGGCGGGCACGGCACACGCTGGTGTCGACCATCAGCCCAATGCGTGAACGGTCGATTCCGGCTGCGACGATTGCCTTTTCTCCGGCCATTGCCGCGGCGTCGGTGAAGGACACGCCTTCGGGCCACTGGCGGCGTTGGGTGATGCCGGCGAGCGATTCGAGCAGCCCAGGACGGGTTTCGGTTCGTTCGTAGAAGGGAGCCAGTCGAGCGTCGATGTCTTCGGAGGTGACGATCTCGGGGGCGTCCACGGCCTCGATAGACAGGATCGCCACGTCGTTGTACTTGAAGTTGGCGTTGCCCGTCATAAATTCCTTTGTCGAGTGCCAGCGAACGTGGCTCAGGAGATCATTGCACGATAAGGGCATTCACGCAGGATTGGTCGCATGCGAAGAGGTTCACATCCAATTGCGTCGACAACCACGCAGCGCGCATCATCGTCGCTAGTGGGTGATATTCGGCTCGATCGTGCCTCGTTGGTTCGGTTCGATCGGGGCCGCCGGCGCACAGCCGTAGTTCAGAATGCGCAGTACGCGGTCGGTGCGCTTCATGCTGAGCACCGAGACGGTGGCGGTTTCGAGCACGAAACGCCGCCCTTCGTTGGCCGGCAGACCAAGCCAGCGGGCGATAAGAATCGCAAGCAGGTGGCCGTGGGCAAACACGATGACGGGTCCGTCGTCGGACGCATTGTCGATCCGCTCGATGGCACGATCGGCTCGGATGCCAACATCGTCTGCGCTTTCGCCTCCTTCGAGATCGCCAACCCACTTCGACCAACCGGGTTCGGCAGAGACGATGTCGGCGTTCGTTCGGCCCTCGTACTTGCCGTAGTCCCATTCGAGAAGGTCGTCGTCGAGGATCAACGCGCCCGGATCGTGGGTGATGCCGGAGATCTCTGCGGTCTCGCGCGCACGCTGCAGCGGGGAGGAGAAGCGGTGGGCGAAGTTCCATCCGGCCAAGGTTGGGCCGACGAGCTTTGCCTGTTCTCGTCCCATGGGGGTGAGTGGAATATCGGTGAGGCCGGTGTGCTGGCCATCTCGGCTCCACTCAGTTTCGCCATGTCGAACGAGGACTATCTTCGAAGTCATACGAACCAAACCATAGAACGCCGCCGAAGCTTCCGCTGGCGAAACGTGCTCGCCAGCTATTTGGTCGCTATTCGCCAGCTGTCGGCAGAATGTCGGTCAGCGCCTGGGGCACCTGAATTTCGTAGACCTCGGGGTCTTCGCCGCAGCTGCCGCTGTCACTGTTGAAGTAGATGGCCGAGAAGTCGGCCGTTGGTATTGCACGTGGTTGTGCGAGGAACGTATCGACGCAGTTGTAGGTGTGCGCGAGTGACACGATGCGTTGTTGCCCGGAGAGCTCGACGACCATCACCTTGTCGCAGGACCATGCTCCGGCGTTCTTGCAGCTGAACGTCGACACAACCACCCACCCGGGCGCGCCGTGACCGGCGCCGGAAACTTCGACCGAAGTGTTTGCGTCGTCGAACAGGTCGAAGATGCGTGTGCGCTCGAAGGTTTGTAGGTCGACAGAGACGAGGAACCCTGCGTCTTCGCTCGCCGAGTTGAAGTCGATGTAGACGTACGCGTCGCCACCCGATGCAAGCAGCGCAACGTCGGCGGAGTCCCCTTGGTTCGGTATTGGTTCGTAGTTGCCCAGTGCCGAGTCCCAGACCGTGGTGATCTGCCGGTATTGCACGACGACGGATGCACCGCTCGGTGATGCGCCGACGCCGATCATGTCGCCGGGGCCGGTGGCGAGGGTTTCGGTGACGACGCTGTCGAAGTTCCGGCCGTCCGCCGTTGGGTCGAGGCGCGTGGTCCAGCCGAGGATCGTGTCGGTAGCGAGGTCGTAGCTGACGACCGCGACGGGGGTCTCCTCGTCGTCGCGAAGCATCCACGCCCACGTGTTGCCATCGGCGCTCGGTGCGCCGAATCCCATCCGCAGGTGGGT
>CALBVK010000432.1 GCA_937969345.1 uncultured Acidimicrobiales bacterium | reverse complement strand
GAGGGTTCTGGCTGGGTCTGCCCGAACGACCCGCTGCTCGATGGCGAGGCCGCAACGAACGTCGACCAGTGGGTGGCGGTACTACCGAGCCTCGACCCAACGACGATGGGCTGGAAAGAACGGGCCTGGTACCTCGATGAGGGAACCACGGCGCGCGTGTTCGATCGCAACGGCAACGCTGGCCCCACGATCTGGTGCAACGGGCAGGTCGTCGGTGGCTGGACCCAGCGTCCCGATGGTGAGCTTCGGTATGAGCTCACCCACGAACTCGATGCGTCGGCAATGCAGCTACTCCACGTCGAACTCGCCCGAATGACCGAGGCAATTGGCGACATTCGATTCCGGGTGCGGTTTCCCTCGCCGAATCAATTGGCTCTCCTCGAATAAACCCGACAGCGTCGCGCGTCTGGGGATGCGAGGATCTCCAGATGAGATTGAACATCGCGTCAGGTGACAAGTCCGAGTCCGTGTACGGGTACTCACGAGCGGTTCGTGTCGGCAGCCATATTCACGTTTCGGGAACGACCGCCCAGGATCCCTTTGTCGAAGGGTGTGACACGTACGTCCAGGCAAAGAACGCACTCGACATCATCGAGCAAGCGCTCGCCGAAGCCGGAACAACCTTTGCGTCCGTTGTACGCACGGTCGCGTACGTAACCGACATCGGAGATGAACCGCTCGTTGCTCGTGCCCACTTCGAAGCGTTCGAGCACGTGATGCCCGCATCCACGATCGTGCAGGTGGCGGCCCTCGACCACCCCGCTCGGACGATCGAGATCGAGGTCTATGCGATCGATGAATCCACTCCCGATAACTGAGCCGCTGGCCTAGACATCCTGGAGTTGCTCGGCCATCCAGCTTCGCTTGACCCGGCGCCAGTCCTCATCGGTGTGCTTGCGTCGCCAGTACGGCGAGATCGATGCGGTGTTGAGGTCGACGCCTCGTTCAGCGACGAGGTGCTTGCGGATCGCACGGACTTCGGCCGCCTCACCGTGCACGAAGACGTCGAAGGTTCCGTCGGGAAAGTCGGCGGAGGCGACGGCGTTCGGGAGCACGAGATCGGGGTTGTCTGCACCGTTCCGGTAGAGCCACCGCACCGTGACCTGGGCGTTCGACGGAAAGTCGATCTCGTGTGCTGGGCTGTCGACGATCGCAAACACGAGGGCGTGTGCGTCGGCGGGGAGGACTTCGAGGCTGGCACCGATTGCACCAAAGGCACTCTCGTCACCGGCGAACAGATGCCAGTCGACATGTGGCGAGGGTCGGTAGCTGCCTCCCGGACCGCTGAACTGCAAGCGGTCACCGGGTTGTGCTCGGTTTGCCCAGCTACCCGCATATCCATCGTCGCCATGAGACACGAAATCGATTGCGAGATGACGCTGGTCTGCGTCCCACTGTCGAATGGTGAAGCGGCGAGGCTTTGGGCGCAGCTGTGGGTCGAGCCCGTCGAGGTCGGCCGAGTCGAACGGCACGACAACCGGTGATTCCTGTGGGAGGAATTGGGCGTTGATGTACGCGTCGGTCGCGGGGGAACCCTCGAAGGCATCGAGGGTTCCCCCAGCGAGGACGACTCGCATGAGGGTTGGGCTGAGTTTTTGTACTTCGTGTACTTCGGCGTACATAGGTTCTCCTTAGATATGGGTGCTGTTGTGTCTAGGCATGCGTGTGTCTAGGCATGCGCTGGTGTTTGGCTCACACGGGGCCGATGGCATGGTTGGAGTGGACCATCAAGGTGTTGCCTTGGGGGTCGGTGGCGACGAACGAGTCGTGTGGGTTGCCCCTCCGGATGGATCCGGGATCGGCGCCTGCTGCCTCGAGGAGGTCTCGGGTCTCGTCGATGTCATCGACGATGACGTCCAAGGTTCCGTTGGCTTGGCTGCTCTCTTGCAAGATGAGGTGTGTGCCCCCTCGCAGTTCGAGAATCGCGGCACGTCCCATATTGACGACGAGCCTCATGCCGATTGTGGTGTAGAAGTCGACGAGTTCGTCGACGTTCGTTGCGGGGAACGACATGTGGCCAATGCCGAAGCGTGGCCGTGGGTCGTCGTTCGTTGCGGAGGTGTTGAGTGGTGATGTGGTGGTGAAAGCCATGTGTGGCGGATTCCTCTCGGGGTATGTGTTAGGTATGCTTAACAACCCATGGTTGGAATTGTTCATTCCCTTGTTGGCATTTGTGTCGTATTCGGACCGGCGCTTGTCGGGATTCGACCGGTTGGACGCTCGTACAGTCGCAGCTACCACATCAGAACGCGCTGCACGAAAGAGCGCCTCCGACAAAGGACCAGGAATATGGCTGTAGTTGAAATCGCACGTTTCGAACTCGGTGCAGGGGTTGACGCCGATGCCTTCGCCGCGGCAAACAACCGTGTGACGAGCGAGTACATCGCCAACCAACCCGGATACCTCGGAAGTCGCGAGACGGCTTCTAACGAGGACGGGGTGTGGGTTGTCATCGTGAAGTGGGAGTCGAACGAAGCGGTCGATGCCTCGATGGCCAAGTTCATGGACGACCCAGTAAACGCGGACTTCGTCGCTGGCATGAACGCAGACACGATGACGATGGAACGCTTCACGCTCCACTAGTCGTCGCACCGCAGGGGTGAAGGTCTACGAGCGAGTATCCAGACGGATCTGTCGTGGAAGCTCGCCAAGGTGACGCTTGACGAACTTCGAGAAGTTCGATGTGTCATCGAAGCCGAAACTTGACGCAATGCCCGTGATCGATCGATCCGTGTGTGTCAGAAGGCGACGAACCTCGAGGGCGACGCGTTCGTCGAGTACTTGCTTGGCGGTTTGGCCAGACACTTGCTGGCACGCACGATCGAGGGTGCGAGAGCTGTACCCGAGGTCGTGTGCGAGGTCGGTGACGCCGGGCCGCTCGTACAGGCGCTCCTCGATCAGCTGGCGAAAGTCCAGATATGGAGCCGGGAGATGAGGAGTGCTCGGAAGTGACTCGGGTACTTCGATGGCAAGGCGCAACAGCAGCGAACACAAGAGCGCCTTCAGCAGGCCAATGTGACGCTCGGAGTTGACGAACTGTTCTTGCTCGACACGAAGGTCATCTATCCACCCGAGCACGCGTGTCAGCAGTTCGTCGTCGACGTTCCAGCGGGTGGCGTCGGTGCTACCGGGATACCACGCTCGTCCCTGAGGGTCGGGGTGGTGAGACGACGTTGGCCATACCACCATGAGTGCATCGAATTGTGAGGAAAGGTCGAACTGATGCACTTGGCCAGGATGAATGCGCAACAACGTTCCTGGCTTCATCGGAATTGGTTCGAAGTCGACGTGGTGCATGCCGCTCCCGGACGTACAGACAACGAGCTGATGAAAGTCCGAACGCTGCCTGCTCCCAGCCTCACGCCTGCTGATCCGCGGGATCAACTCGGAACGATCGAGGACTTCCACGGGCAGGTTCGGATGGCGCCGCTGCGGGGAGTAGGAGATGCCGACTGGCTTCCGTTCGGAGAGATGTCCAGATTCGACCATAAGCAGTCACTCTAATACCGGGCTAATCATCGCAACCAAGTGCAGGATTACCGAGCATCGGTATGCGTTCAGCGAGCAACTCCATGTCCTGTTTGAACCGTCGCCGATGCTGCCTTCAGAACGCTGACAGGCAGTTACCAACACAAAGGAACCTCTCACATGAAGACCGATGCTGAATCCCTAGCTGTATTTGATGGCAAGTCGCTGAGCTACACCTACGAAGGCGGCATGGCCGTTACAAACGTGTTTGACGGTGCGAACCGGCACACCGAGTTCGGTGGCGAAGAGCTCATCGAGGTGGTCACGGTGAAGAACGTTGCCCCCGACACGTACTACGTGATCTGGGAAGACGCAGTTCGCGGGCTAGCTACCCAGACCGTCAACCTCGCAACGAACGCGGTCTGCACCGCTATCACCATGGATGGCCAGATCATGGTTATGCAGGGTTCGATTACCTCCCTGGCATAAGTGTGAACTCGTGACCGTCGGAGTTGTTCTTGGAGCTGGAGGTCCACTCGGCTGGGCCTATCACCTCGGTGTGCTCCAAGGAATCCGCGATGCGATCGGCCGAGAACCAGCGAACGCCGATCGCATCGTGGGAACCTCCGCGGGCGCGGCGATCGCCGCCAGCCTGCTCACGGGAACCCCGACGGAGCAGGTTCTCGACATCATCACGACTCCGCCGAGTGACGACGAGCGAAACGAAATGCGCGCCGCTGGTGCTGCTGCACTTCGCCATCCTCTGCGGGCGCTTCGCCCCGTCGCTCCTGGACTCGTCCGCAACATTCGCGACATCGGCCCAGCTACGGCGATGGTCGGACTCGTACCGGCGGGCTTGTTCCCAACGCTCGTACTGCGTCGATTCGCTTCAGACCAGCAGTGGCCGTTACGCCTGTGGGTGCCGAGCGTGCGCATCGACGATGGACAGATCGTGGTGTTCGGACGAGATGTCGTACCGGAAACGCTCGGCGACGCCATCGAAGCCACCTCCGCGGTACCCGCGGTCTTTCAGCCCAAGGTGATCGACGGTGCTCGTTATGTAGATGGCGCGGTGGCGTCATCAACACACGCCGACGTGCTCGTTCCCGAGCAGCTCGACATCGCATTCATTTCCGCACCGATGTGTCGGCCCGGAGGTGGACTCATTCGCGCTCGAGCGCAACGAAGCCTCGACGCTGAGATCGCAGCACTTCGACAGACCGGCACTCGGATCATTCTCGTAACCCCGAACGCCGAGGTCATCGAGGCTGCCGACGGATTTCCGCGCCAGCGACCCGAAGCCGCGGTCGACATTGTGGAGGCTGCCCGTCGGCAAACCATCGCGGCCTTCGCCGAACGCCGCTGACTACAACAGATGCGCCCCCCCAAATGATGATCTCGCTGTGGGGACCTTTGCCATCACGAACAGCTAGCCCAGGGCGCTCCCCGGACCCTTGCAACTAAAGCCCCTACACCAGACCGTCGTTATCCTTGGACATGGCAGATCTCGAGACCCTGCTCCGGGACGCCCGCGACAAGACGGCCTCGGAGACTGAAGCACACGGCCTCCGAACGTCGTTGAGTCAGCTCGATGCAGAGCTGGTTGAGCTCGCAGCTTCGCGCGCCGAACTGACCAAGCGAATGGCAAAGTCCTCCGGCGTTCTGGGCATGCTCCGCCGAGGTCGAAGTGATCCGCAACACGACGCTGTCGAGCTCAATCGAATCGAGTCGATAGTCGGCGCACTGGAGTCACGGCAGGCCGCCGATCAGCTACGACTTCGAACATGCGTGGAGCAGTCGCAGGGAGCCGAACTTGCGCGGGCAGCGTTAGGCGCCGAGATGAAGCGACGGACCGCGGCGCTGAGACCGGATGACCCTGGACGTGCTCGACTCGTCGATATTGATCGCCACCGTGAGCAGCTTGTACAGAAGCGTGACCTCGCTACGAATGTGGCGACGCTCGCCGCTGAGTTAGTGGGTTTGGTAGACGGGGCTGAGCAAGCTGACGATGGAACCGACTACATATTCGTAGAGCTTCAGAGCGCATCGCGAAAGCGTGAGGAGCTGAGGCAGTTCTTGTCGCAGGACGCCTCGATCGCTCGGGCGATGCTGAAGGATCGCCTCGAGGCGTTCCGACACTTCCAAGGTGGGGCAGAGGCGTATACCTCGGTGGCACAGCTCGCTTCACTCAACGTCGATGATCACGACTACGACCACGAAGCATGGCTGCATCAGGTCCGCACGGCGTTGAACGAGACGGTTGAATGCGGAACCGTTGACGAGAAGTCGATCCGCGACGAACTCGTCGAGTTAGACCAGGAACGCCTGTCGATCCTGACCACTGGCTAGGCGAGTCAGGCTAAGCGCGGATTTATGACCGAGTAGGTCGACCTTGACGTGAACAGTTAGGGACAGTCCCTAACTGTTCATGGTTCGATGATGGCGGCGACGCCGAAGACGGTAAGGCTGTCGAATAGTCGCCGAACCAGTGCAGCATCGCCGGTGATCTCGGCCTGGTCGAGCTTCTCCATCTGTCCGTTCATCGCCAGCGAGAATGCGCTGCGGTCGAAGCGGATCGAGGCGACGGCATCGTCGTCGGTCGCGTTGGCGGTGTGATGAACGGCCGACTTGCCGACGCCCAACACGTGGTCCTCGTCGAGGTCGGTGAAGTGCATGTTGATCGTGAGTGGGCCGTCGGTGAAGGCGTCGGGGTCGAACCGAACGCCGAGGATGTCGATGAGGTGGTTGACCTGCATGGCGTGTGACATGTCTTGGAACACGATCTGTCCGCCCGACGGTGTGCCTTCGCGCAACTCGCGTGCGCCCATCAGGTAGGCGTTGCGCCAGGTGGCCGCTTCGGCTTGGTACGCCATCTGCTCGAGCGCATCGGCCTGAAGTTGTCGAGCTTCGGTGTTGGTGGGGTCGGCGAACACCACGTGGTTCACCACTTGGGCGACCCATCGATAGTCGCCGTTGGCGTAGCTGGCGCGGGCCTTCTCGAGGACGGCGTCGGCTCCACCCATGAACTCGACGTAGTTCTCCCCAGCATCGACCGGGGGTAGCGGGTTGAGGTTGGCGGGGTTTGCGTCGTACCAGCCGAGGTAGCGGTTGTAGACCGACTTCGCGTTCTG
>CALBVK010000431.1 GCA_937969345.1 uncultured Acidimicrobiales bacterium | reverse complement strand
CGCGCTGGTTTCGCCAACGCCGCTGTGTGCGGTCGTGAAGGCGAACGGGTACGGGCACGGAGCCGTTCGGGTCGCCGAACGAGCATTGCTGGCGGGCGTGTCGTGGCTTGCTGTCGCCTTGGTCGAAGAGGGAGTCGAGCTACGAGAGGCCGGCATCGATGCGCCAATTCTCGTACTCTCCGAGCCGCATCCCTCGGCGATGGGGGCTGTGGTTTCGAACCGGCTGACGCCATCGCTGTACTCGCTCGGTGGGATCGCTGCGATCGCCGATGCGGCCATGCACGCAGCCGAGCCGGTCGAGGTCCATGTGTGTCTCGACACGGGCATGCGCCGAGTCGGCGCCGCGCCCGGTTTGTTGCCGGAGCTGATCGAGCGAATCGAGCGCCACGGCCAGCTCACACTCACCTCCGTATGGACACATTGTCCCGTGGCCGACGAGCCGGACAATCCGTTTACTGACGATCAGCTCGAACAGTTCACGCAGGCGATCGATGCACACGCCCACAATGTGGATACCCACGTGGGGAACTCGGCGGTCGCGATCACCCGCCCAGAACGCAAAGCTCTGATGGTTCGCTGCGGCATCGCCATGTACGGGATCGATCCAGATGTGGCGTTGGGAGACCGGGTGCCCCTCGTTCCGGCCATGTCGGTTCGCTCCGAGGTGTCGTTCGTCAAGACGGTCGGTCCTGGCGAAGGAATCGGCTACGGACATCGCTTCGTGACGTCACAGACCACGACTATCGCAACCGTCCCGATCGGTTACGCCGATGGCATTCGGCGAGATCTCGGGTTGCGTGGCGGCGAGGTGTTGATCGGCGGGCAGCGGTACCCGATTCGAGGGGTCGTGACGATGGATCAGCTCATGGTCGATGTCGGCGACGCCGGTGTATCCGTTGGCGATGAGGTCATCCTGATCGGCGGTCAGGGTGAGGAGACGATCACCGCGGCCGAAGTCGCTGCTCGACTCGACACAATCCCGTACGAGGTCGTGTGTGCGGTGAGCAGTCGCATGCCTCGCCGGTACTAGTTCGAATCGGTCGGCCACAGGACGCGTATGACGCCGACCGCAACACCAACCGCCACAAGTTGGGCCACGATGAACATCGGCGCCGAGGCTGGCTCGATTCCGGCAAAGGTGTCGGACAAGGTTCTAGCCACGGTGACCGCAGGGTTCGCGAAACTCGTCGATGACGTAAACCAGTAGGCGCCGCCGATGTAGCCACCCACGGCGAACGCAACCATTGCGGGGTTGCCGGCGCGGACAATACCGAAGATCACCAGGAGCAGTCCGAGGGTGGCGATGCCCTCGGCGAAGATCAGACTGGTGTCGGAGCGCGCTTTGGTGGACACATTCACCGCGTCGAGCTCGAACATGATGTTTGCGGCGATGACGCCGAGCGCACCACCGACGAGCTGCGCGGCGATGTAGGTGCCGGCCCGAGCTGCGTCGATCTGACGGAGGGCGAGCTCGGTCAGGGTGACGGCGGGGTTGAAGTGGGCTCCCGATGTCGCTGCAAACGTGAGGATGAGGGCGATCAGCACCCCGACGGTGGCCGTTGAATTGGCGAGAAGTTGTAGGCCGACGTCGTCGGTCAGTCGTTCCGCCATGATTCCTGAACCCACGACGCCGGCGAGCAGGAAGGCGGTTCCAAGAAGCTCGGCGAGTGCGGCTTGCAGGAGAGTGGGGGATGGAGTGTTTGACACCACGAGCCACGTTAGACAGTGCTATCGCCAACGGCCTAACGCTGCGGGAGTTCAATCGCGAAACGGGCGCCCCCGAGTAGCGATGTGCCCACCTCGATCGAACCGCCGTGGGCGGCAACGATCTCTTTCGCGATGGCAAGGCCGAGGCCACTGCCGCCTGCGTCTCGCCCGCGAGCTTCGTCGAGACGGACGAAGCGATCGAAGATGTGTGCTCGTTGCTCGATGGGAATTCCCGCGCCGTCGTCGTCGACGGTCAGCGTGACGACGCCGTCGAGCTCGGTGAGGCTGACGGCCACCATGGAATTCGCGTGGCGGGTCGCGTTGCTGATCAGGTTGATCACGACCCGACGAAGTTGATCTCGATTGCCATAGACCAGCCCAGCGGACACCCGCGATGCATCGATGGCAACCTCGGGCCGTGTGGCTGCGGTGCGAACAACATCGAGCACGACGTCGTCGACATCGACCATTGCTTGCGTTGCTGTAGCGATCCCCGGTTGACCGTCGGCTGAGCTATCGGAACGGGCGAGGAGTAGCAGGTCGTCGACGAGACGGCGCATTCGATCGGTCTCGCGCTGGAGGTCGCCGGCGGTTTCGTGCCAGTCATCAGCGGTTCCGTGACGTTCGGCCACCTCGAGCATTGCCGACATCGACGTGAGCGGAGAACGCAACTCGTGCGAGGCGTCGCTGACGAATTGTTGCTGGGCACGCTGTGAGGTTTCGAGGCGGGAGAGCATCCGATTCATGGTTCCGGCGAGCCGGCTGACTTCGTCGCTG
This sequence comes from uncultured Acidimicrobiales bacterium, assembly GCA_937969345.1. GTDB lineage: Bacteria > Actinomycetota > Acidimicrobiia > Acidimicrobiales > SHLQ01 > SHLQ01. The sequence continues at coordinate 7,407 of CALBVK010000431.1, read as the reverse complement.
GCTGCGGGTTCGGGTACACGTCGGTCGAGGCCACTCGCCGTGATGCTCTCCACTTCGTTGCGGATTGCTTCGACCGGTCGCAACGATCGGCCGGTAAGAAACCACGTGAGGAGGCCGACCAGCAACACGAAGATCGGGCCGACGAGCGCGGCGCCGAGCAGCACTCGTTGGACCGTGCTGTCGACGGGGGAGAGGGAACTCCCGACGAAGACGAGCACGTCGAGTTCGTCGATTTCGATGTCGCCGTCGGGGTCGATGAGGCCGGTGTCTTCGGCGAGCAGCACGATCGATCGGAGTTCGTCGGTGTCGTCAACCCCAGGCAGGTCGATGTTTGCCGTGAACGGCTCTCCGATTGCAATGGTGGCATCTCGGAGTTCTTGGGGGTCGATCGTGTCCTCGGTCGTAGCGAAGTACGAGTCATCAAAGACCGCCGCAAAGGTGAACCCGTCGAACCCGGCGCCGAGGACGATGAAGTCGTTTTCGCTGTCCCATTGCTCGGCAATATCATCGGCTCGGCTGAGGATCGAACGGTCGATTTCGGCGATCAGCGACTGCCGCAAGGTGGTGAGTAGTAGCGCTGTCCCGATGACGACGGCGAGTGTGACTGCGAGCATCGCGAACATCGATGCGCTGGCGCGCACACCCATCTTCCTCATTCTCAGCCGCCCGTAGCCGAGAGTCGGTAGCCGACACCGCGGACCGTCTCAAGAGATTTGCGGTCGAATGCGGTGTCTATCGCAGCGCGGACGCGGGAGATGTACACCTCAACAATGTTCGGATCGCCGTCGAACGCGTGGTCCCAGACGTTGCGCAAGATGTCGTCTTTTGACACGACCAGGCCAGCGTTGTGCATCAGGTATTCGAGAACGGCGATCGCTCGTGGCGACAGGTTGAGTTCGGTGTCGCCACGCCACACCCGGTGCGCTCGGGGGTCGAGTCGAAGATCGCCAACCGACACTGCGTCGTCGAGAGCTCCGCCGGAGGTTGCTGTACTGCGCCGGATGAGGGCACGGATCCGGGCCAGCAAAATCGAGTACGAGAACGGTTTCGTGACGTAGTCGTCGGCGCCCGTGTCGAGCCCTTCCATTTCGTCGAATTCGCCGTCCTTTGCGGTGAGCATGAGGATGGGCGTCAGGTTGCCGTCGTCGCGAAGCTGTCGACAGATGCGATAGCCGTTGAGGCCCGGGAGCATCAGGTCGAGAATGATGGCCGCGTACTCGTTCTCCTGTGCGAGATGCAGTCCGTCGAGCCCGTCGTGTGCGACATCGACGATGAAGCCGTCGGCGGTAAAGCCCTTGTGGAGCGATGATGCGATACCGATCTCATCCTCGACAACGAGCAGCTTCATGAGGGTCCTCGCAGTCGGTGTGATCGGTCGTAGGGGGTGGTCATATAGCCATGTTGGCCCAATGACCTGAACCGATCCTGAACATGACTATCAGGTTTCCACATCGAGCCAGGTTGCCGAGAGTTCCGCTGAGATACGCACCAACTCGGCGCACAGTTCTAATGGCGGGTCGAGCAGCTCGACGGTGTTGCCATATCCGGCGAGTTGAGCCGCGAGGGGCTTTGGTCCGTATTCGGTGATGGTTGCTTTCGTGCGTCCGTCGCCGCCAACGTCTCCGATCTCGATTCGGCCAGCGAATTGGTAGCGAAGTGGAGGAAGCATCTCTGGTTCGGCGAGTAGTTCGACGGTCATTCCGTCTCGTCGCGATTCGACTTCACCAACGATGCGATCCCATTCCGCTTCGAGGTCAAAGTCTTTGGGACGCTCGACGGGGCTGTCGAGAGGCGTCGCCTGTCGAATGCGAGCGACGCGGAACGTCCGGAGGCCCTCTTCGGTGTTGGCAACGAGGTACCAGACGTTGCGCTTGGTCACGAGGCCGAGTGGGCTGACGGTCCTGACCGAACTCCCCGATCGCGGGCTTTGGTAGTCGAGTTCGACCTGTCGTGCCGAGATGACCGCTGTGGTGAGCGTGTCCAGGTGCGTGGGAGTGAATCCGCCGACCCGACCCCAGCCGTTGGGGTCGACCTTGATTGCGGTCGCAGCGGCTTCGGCATCGGCCCGGAACGTCTCGGGTAGGGCGCCGGTGAGTTTGCGCATGGCCGATTTGAGCTCGGGGGTGCTGTCGAGGGCTGGTCCGGCAGCAAGGAACAGCGCTCGGGCTTCGTCTGCGGACAACCCGGTGAGATCGGTCCGTGCGCCACCGAGGAGGGTCCAGCCGCCGCCCCGGCCCGCAGTCGAGTAGACGGGAACCCCGCTCATTGCGAGCGCTTCCAGGTCGCGACGTGCAGTTCGTTCGGAGATTTCGAGCTCGGTTGCCACTTGGGCAGCGGTAACCGAACCGCGCTGTTGGAGCAGGAGGAGAAGGGCGATCAGCCGGTCGGCACGCATTTCTTGAGTATGTCAAACAAAGTGGCCAACGGATGGCCACTTTAGGTAGGCACGGTGTTCCCATGACAGAAACAAACACCCCAGAGATAACCCCAGACGACCCTCGCTTCGGCTTGGCCCAGGTCGTGTCCAGCATGCGAGGACTGATCGACGGCGTCGCGGTCGATCAGTTCGACGCATCAACCCCGTGTGCTGACTTCACGGTCAAAGACTTGTTAGATCACTGCAACCTGGTCATGAACCGCGTTGCCGTTATTGGCAACGGGGGTCACTGGAGCGAGGTGACCGACGAGTCGGTTGCCCTGGAAGACGGACACGGAGAGGCGTTCGGCCAAGCAGCGCACGCGTCGATGCACGCCTGGACCGACTCGAACAAGCTGGAGCAGCTATACGAAGTGCCATGGGGCGAGCTGCCAGGTGGGCCCGTGCTCCTGACCTACACCGCCGAACTTGCAACCCATGCTTGGGACCTGGCGACCGCGACGGGACAATCGCTCGAGATCCCCGACGAGGTTCTCCACGGCGCTCTCGTCGCGGCGAAGATGCTCCCGGGCGAGGGTCGCGAGGACCCCGAGTTTCCGTTCGACCCGGTCGTCGATCCTGGCCCAGACGCTCCGGTCCTTCTCCAGATCGCTGGCTGGCTCGGGCGGCAAGTGGGAGAGTAAAACCCATGGCGTTCGAATACGTAGACACGTTCATTGCAGTGGCCGACGACTGCACTGCGGACATCGCCGACGTGCCGCCGGCTGAGTATCGGGGCAAGCCGACCATTGCGGCGCAGGAGTTCGCGATGCTCAACGGCCACGATTTCGAATTCACGATGTCGGAGGTCTTGTCGCAGATCTGGGTCGACCGTAAGGGTGGCCCAGATATGGCCGACGACGAGCGAGAGGCACTGCGGGCGGAGTATTTCAGTGAAGGCCGAGCGTGCTTTCGAGCGTCCCCGCTGGCGAAGCGATACGGATGGGGATTCGTCTTCGACGCAGACGGCAAGGTTGCGATCGTGGCGTCGGATTCAGCCGACTACGAGAGGTATAGCGCCGACGGCGAGCTCACGCAGTTGGCAGCGATGCGCTCCAGCCGGAAGTAGCCCTCGATCAACTTCGGAACTTCGGGGTCAGACCCTAAACCTGTTCGAGGGCGGTCATCGATCAACTTCGGGGTCAGACCCTAAACCTGTTCGAGGGCGCCATCGATCAACTTCGGGGTCTGACCCTAAACCTGTTCGAGCTAGACGATCCAGCGCCCGCGCCCTCGGGCGAACAGCATGGCGAAGTAAGCGAGGCTCGTGGCTGCGGCAGCCACGTAGGTGAGCGCGGCGGCCCGCAGCACTGCCTCGACGCCATCGCGCTGGGCGGGGTCGGAAAGCCCCAATCGCTCCAAGCTGTCGAGAGCTCGCTTGCTCGCATTGAACTCGACCGGCAAGGTCGCGATCTGGAAGATCGTCATTCCGAAGAGCAGGAGCGCCCCAAGCTGCAAAATGCCCTCGCTCCCCGTGATAAATCCGGCGAACACCACCATGGGCCCAAACCGAGAACCGAGCGCGGCGAGCGGGACGAGAAACTTGCGGAGCTTCAACCGAAAATCGCCGCTGAAGTCCTGCAGTGCATGCCCAGCTTCATGTGCCGACACCGCCATGGCCGACACGCTCGTCTTGCCCCAGTTCTGCTGGGACAGCCGCAAGATGTCCTTGGACGGGTCGTAGTGGTCGGTGAGCTTGCCCCGAACCTGTTGAAGTTGCACGCCCTTCACACCGTGGTCTTCGAGAATGGCGGCGGCCGTTTGGGCTCCGGTCACCCGATACTGATTCTCGACCTGGCTCCACTTCTTATACGTGCGCTTCAGCCACCACTTCACGAGGTAGGAGCCGCCGAACGCAATCGCCGCCAGTAGGTATGCCAATCCTGTATTCATAGGCAAGACCCTAGAAGTAGCCACCGACCGTTAGCCAATGCCCAGAGACTCTCTAGACTCAGAGCCGTGATTACCGTTGCAACTTCCTCGCCAGAAGAAACCGCAGTTCTGGCTACGTCGTTGGCCGAAACGGCCGCTCCCGGCGACCTGCTGGTCTTGGTGGGCGACCTTGGTGCTGGCAAGACCGCCTTCTCTAAGGCCTACGGCAAAGCGCTCGGCGTCGACGAACCAATGACCAGCCCGACGTTCACGCTCGCTCGCCAATATGAGGGACGGCTGACGCTCCATCACCTCGACGTCTACCGCCTTGAACAAATGTCAGAGGTTCTCGACCTCGACCTTCCCGAGCTACTCGAGTCTGGCGGAGTCGTGCTCATTGAATGGGGCGATGCGATCATGCCGATGTTGCCGCAGGATTTTCTCGAGATCCGGTTTACGTTTGGCGAGGGCGATGACGACCGGTCGATCGAGCTTCGACCCATAGGTCCGCGGTGGTGCGGGCGAGAAAAGACATTGGCTGCACTGGGCGGCCAGGTCGGAGAGTCCTCGTGCTAATTCTTGGAATCGAGTCCGCGACATCACAGGTAGGTGTGGCTGTTGGCGGGCACGAAGGTGTTCTTGCTTCGGCACACTCCGCTCGCGATCGCCGCCATGCAGAGAATCTGACTCCACAGATTCGGTTCGTCTGTGAGCAGGCGCGGGTTGAGCTGTCGGAGATCGGCTGTGTCGCGGTCGACATCGGGCCTGGTTTGTTCACCGGGCTCCGGGTCGGAATCGCGTCAGCGATGGCCGTGGCCCACGGCCTCGGCGTCCCGATGATCGGGGTGTCCTCGCTCGATCTCGGAGCGTTCGCTGTCGAGCACTCCCGACGGCTCATCGTGCCGTGTTATGACGCACGTCGTGGCGAAGTGTTCGCGGCCCAATATCGGTCCGTGCCTGGCGGTGTGCAACGCGTAAGCGACCCAACGGTCGCAACGCCCGACGAACTCGCCGCCGAGCTGATGGCGATGTCGGAGGACATTTTGATGGTCGGCGACGGCAGCGAGCGATACCGAGATGTGTTCGGGACAATCTCCCACATCGAGTTCGCCGGTACGAGCCTGCAGTATCCCTCGGCCCGGTCGCTCGTCGAATTGTCGCACCCCAAGGCGCTTCGCGAAGAGTTCGTGGCGCCGAACGAAATCGTGCCGATGTACTTGCGCCTTCCCGACGCCGAGATCAATTGGAAGACCCGCGCGAGTGCCTAACGGGCCGGCGGTTCTGATCCGTCCGGCCGAACTGCGAGACGTACGGGCAATCCGAGCGATCGACGCTCAGGTCTACCCAACCCCGTGGTCCGAGAAACTCACGATCGAACAAACAACCGGCCCAGGTCGAGTGCATCTCGTGGTCGAAGAAGACCACCGCATCATCGCCCACGGAGGGATCGCCTTGCTCGACGGCGATGCCCACATCACGACGATCGCCGTCGACCCGACGCAACAACGTCGCGGCATCGCAGGTGTCCTGATGCGACACCTCTTCGCTGCCGCTCTGGATAGCGACTGCGCTGCGGTGACGCTCGAAGTTCGAGCGAGTAACACCGCTGCGATCGCGCTCTACGAGCAGCACGGAATGGAGTCCGTTGGTGTACGGCCCGGCTACTACGGCGACAACGGCGAGGATGCCGTGATCATGTGGACCGTCGAACCGCTCAACGACACGCTTAGCCCGAATCGAACGGCTGTAGATTGGGACCATGACGAAGCGTGAGCTCATCTTGGGTATCGAGACCTCGTGTGACGAGACGGCGGCTGCGGTCGTGGCGAACGGCCACGATGTGCTCTCGAACGTGGTGTCGAGTCAGATCGATATCCATGCCCGCTATGGCGGCGTCGTGCCCGAGGTGGCGAGTCGGGCGCACGTCGAGATGATGACCCCAGTGATTGCCCAGGCCATGGTGGAGGCTGGCGTCGATAAGGACGACATCGATGCCATTGCTTGCACGGTTGGCCCCGGTCTGATCGGCTCCCTGCTCATCGGGGTGAGCTCGGCCAAGGCCTTGTCGCTCGTGTGGGACAAGCCGTTCGTTGCCGTGAACCACCTCGAAGCGCACCTCTACTCGTCGTTCCTCGAAGAGCCCGACCTTGAACTGCCCGTTGTGGTGCTCCTCGTATCGGGCGGCCACACGATGCTGATCCTGATGGAGGGTCATGGCCAATACCGGCTCCTCGGCCAGACCCTCGACGACGCTGCTGGCGAGGCCTACGACAAGGTCGCCCGATACCTCGGTCTCGGGTATCCGGGTGGTCCGATCATCGACAAGATGGCGATGGACGGCGATCCGCACGCGATTACGTTTCCGCGGGCGATGGTCAAAGACGGATACGACTTCTCGTTCTCTGGGCTCAAGACTTCCGTGGTCAACTACGTTCGCAAGAACCCCGATGTTGCCGATGTCGATGTTGCCGCATCGTTCCAGGAAGCCGTGGTTGACGTGCTGCTCACGAAGGCCCGTCGTGCAGTGAAGGAGTTCGGTGCGACCGGGCTGTGCCTCGCGGGTGGTGTTGCGGCCAATTCATCGCTGCGAGAGCGCACCCTCGACCTCGCTATTGAAGACGGCATCAACGGCTTCGTGCCGAGCCGGTCGATGTGCACCGACAACGCCGCGATGATCGCGGCGGCCGGATGGTGGCGCTACCACTCCGACGGTCCGGCTTCGCTCGATCACGGCGCCGACTCGAGCTTGCGCTTCCCGAGTTACGCGTAGCTCGACGATGGAGTTCGCGGACAGAATCACCGAGAACTTCGAGCCTTACCGTCGGCAATCGGAGTCCGTGGTTGCCGCGTTTCCTGCCGGCTCGCACAATCAGATCCTGGTGACGATCCCGGCGGCCATTGCGGGCATTGGTGCGTTTGTCTTCGATCGGTCGGCCGACTCGATCGTTTGGGTGCTCGTGCCGTTGGTGTCGTTGTTACCGGTCGTGTGGTTCATGGTCGTCAACCGGAACTACACCGTGATCGCAACCGACGAGCGAACCGTCGTCGCCCGCTCATCGAGATTCAGCGTGCTTCAGGTTCTGGAGCCCATTGAAGAGCTGCCGTTAGATGTGCAGATC
>CALBVK010000430.1 GCA_937969345.1 uncultured Acidimicrobiales bacterium | reverse complement strand
CCCAGGACAATTCCGACGCCGATCGCCACCCCGAGCAGACCGCCGAGAAGCGACAGCATGATCGACTCGATCACGAACTGCGACGCAATGTGCTTCCGTGTGGCCCCAAGCGACCTTCGCAAACCGATCTCGCCACGGCGTTCGATCACCGAGATCACCATGATGTTGGCAATGCCGATTCCGCCGACCGCCAACACGATCAATGCCAGCGCTTGCAAGATTCGGGCGAACGTCTCGTCGATCACTTCGCGAATCTCCAACGCCTCGGTCGGCCGCGACACCGCAACCTCGCCCGGCGCCGCGGGGTTTGCCTGAGCGGGAATGAGGTCTCGGGCATCGTCGAGCTGTTCGGGGCGCACCTGGGCATAGATGGCGCTCGGGGTGTCGGGCGTATCGAACAGCTCCTGTGCGACCGATAAGCCGACGATGGCCGTGCGGTTCAGGTCGGTATTGAGCGTCTCGAATTCGTTCAAGACGCCGATGACAGCGAACCGGTTGCCGGAGATGTTGATCGTGGGATGGCCGACCAAGTGATGAATGCCGAGCCGCTCGGCGGCGAGCGAGCCGAGTACGACACCAGGCACCTCTACCGACGTCGCGTCATGGAACCGCCCAAACGCAATCGAACCGTTCACCGGTTCGAGCAGGTCAAGTCCCGACGACGTAATAGCGCTGACCGTGACGCCGCCCGTCTGCACCTCGGGGATCAGCTCGTTTCGGCGAGCTCGTGCGTCGACCGGGTAGAGGGCGGCCACGTGCTCGAGCGCGTCGAGGTGCGTGTCGAGCATGTCCGCTGCGTAGGGGAGGAGCTCGGCTTCTTCGGTGATGCCGGTTCCGGCGGTGATGAACAGAAAGTCCGACCCCAGCGCGTCGATCTCGGCTCGAGCCTCGGCCTGGTTTGCCTCGGTGATGCCTTGAATGCTGATGAGCGATGCGATGCCAATGGAGATGCCGAGCGCAGTCAATGCCGTCCGCAGCGTGCGGCTTGTCAGGCCACGCAGGGCCTGCATGACGACGTCGATGAGTCGTAAGCGACTTCGGAGTTTCTTGGTCATGATGTCGTTGTTTCGTCGAGGCGGATTTCGCCGTCCAGAATCTCGACGACCCGAGGCATCGACCGTGCGAGCTCTCGATCGTGGGTGATCATCACGATCGTCGAGCCTTGCTCATTCAGGTCGAGAAAGAGCTCGACGATTTCCTCAGTGATCTGTGAATCAAGATTTCCCGTGGGCTCGTCGGCCAGCACGATTGCCGGGTCGCCCAACAGCGCACGCGCAATGGCCACTCGCTGTCGTTCGCCACCGGACAGCTTTCCCGGTTTCTGGTCCAGGCGGTGTCCAAGGCCGACACGTTCGAGGGCCTCCTTGGCTTGCTGCTTTCGTTTCCGAGCGCTCGTGCCGTGGTAGAGCAGGCCGGTGGCCACGTTCTCGGTCGCGCTCAGACCGGGGAGCAAGTGGAACTGTTGGAACACAAAGCCAAGGCGTCGCCCCCGCACGCCCGACAAGGCCGCATCACCAAGCCCATTAACCACCGTTCCGTCGATAAGAACCTCGCCGGTCGACGGCCGGTCGAGGGCTCCCATCATGTTCAACAGTGTGCTCTTGCCCGAACCGGACGGGCCGACGACCGCGACGAGGTCGCCTTCGTCGATGGCCAGGTCGATTCCCTTCAGGACCTCGATCGGTGGAGAGCCGGGGTACGCCTTTGTGATTTGTCGAAGTTCTAGGACGGCGGCCATCTCAGCTCCCGGCCATGACGACACGGTCGCCTTCTTGCACGTCGCCGCGAATCTCGACGAGGTCATCGACGAAGTCCCCGAGCTCGACCCCAATGAGTTGGGTTCCTCCGTCGACGATCAACTCCACCGCATGACCGCCTCCCGCAAGCGCGATCAGTGCTGGCACAGGAACCGTCAGAACGTCGAGGCTGACCTCTTCGGTCACGATGATGTCGACGGGCGCAGCGTCGAAGACCTCGTTGGGTTCACCGTCGGCAAAGACGATTGTGATTTCGATCGTTGGATCGCCGGCCGCTCCTTGTTGGGTCGTCGTCTGTGTCGCTACGGCAGCGACCTCAGACACGCGTCCGGCGACGACGGTTCCGTCGGGCAGCTCGATGTCGACCTCGGTGTCGAGTGGGAGTAGGAGAAGGTCTTCAGCATCGAGGTCGAGGGTGATCCGTTGCTCACTTTCGGTCACGTTCACGACGTTGACCTGAGGGTTCACCGATTGGCCGAGCTCGACATTCACCGAGCCAATCCGTATCGGGTTTGGCGAGAAGACAACCCGCCCGAGTTCGATGCGGCCGGTCTCTTCGATTCCAAGCTGGCGTTGCATCTCCTCAACCACATCGACCGTGAAGTAGGTGAAATCGGTATCGACGGTGAGGTCGACGGCGTCGGCGTATCCGAAGTCGGTGAGGTTGCGTTCGAGCTGCTCGACGTCGGCACCGTCGGTCATGTCCACATGGAATGCGCGGTGCTGGGGGATGTCTCCCTCGAACAGCAGGACCGGCTCGCCATCGATAGCGAAGAGCACGTCGCCGAAGTCGATGATTTCGCCTGCCTGGGGCAGCTCGGTGATGATGCCGGTGGTGTTCGTCGGCAACGATCGGAGGTCGCCGTAGTCGAGGATCGCCTCGAAGGTCTTCGTTTGCACGAGGTCACGACGGGCGACTTCGGCGACGTTGAGGTCGCTCGTGTCGCCTTCGATC
>CALBVK010000429.1 GCA_937969345.1 uncultured Acidimicrobiales bacterium | reverse complement strand
GAGCGCAGACTCACCAAGGTCGCCAGAGAACATGGCGGCACGTCGGACCGACGCAACCGGAACGCCGGCGGCTTTCGCAATCGCTGTCGTCATAACCCCATCGAGCGCGCCTTGACGCAGACCGCCGGTAAGCACGGTCTGCAGGAAGGATGACTCGTCCTCGGTCGCCCGACCGAGGACCGTTTCCAGCACCTCGGTCCGCCGAGCCTTCGATCCTGACCCGGAGATCGTCATCAGATCTTCCATTGCCTGATCGACCTCCGCGATGGTCAGCGTCGACGATGACGACGCGCTGACGCCGAGGTCGCGCACGGCGGCCCAACCAACACCGATACGACCCTGGCGAATCTCGCCCGTCAACAACCCAACAACGATGGGTGCTTCGGCGGGTGTTGTCCGTTCGAGCAGCGACGCAAGCGCAGCTACCTTCTCTGTGCGCGCCGAAGCAGCAGCAACAACCCGAGCTGTTTCAACAACTTCGTGAAGACCGAGGGATGCACTCATGCGAAACGGGTTCTACTCCCGCCATGCCCGTTCGAAGGGCAGACGCCAGGAGCGCGGTGCGATCAGCTGGTGAATCTGATTCGGCCCCCACGAGCCGATCGAATATGGCCTGGTCGGCGGTGGATTCTCCAAGAGCGGAGCCGAGACTTCCCAGAGACGCTCGACTCCCTGAGCGGTGGTGAACAGCGTCCGGTCTCCCTTTGTGGCATCGAGGATCAGCCGCTCGTATGCCTCCAACACTTCGTCGGACGCCCCGGAGACTTCGTCGACGCTGAACTGCATGGACAGTTTGTCGAGGCGGAATCCAGGACCCGGACGCTTGCCGTAGAACGACAACGACATACGAGACTCATCAGCCAAATCGAACGTGAGGTGGTCGGGGCCGAGCTGGCCGACGCCGGACCCCATAGGGAACATCGACTTGGGTGGTTCCTTGAATGCGATCGAGATGATCCGCTTGCCTTCGGCCATGTTCTTTCCGGTGCGCAAATAAAACGGCACGCCTGCCCAACGCCAGTTATCGATGAAACATCGCAACGCAATGAACGTCTCGGTCTCGGACTCGGGGTCCACGCCGTCCTCGTTGCGATATCCCGCGTACTGACCTCGAACCACGTCCTGCGGACCGATCGGCAGCATCGAGCGAAAGACCTTGTTCTTCTCCTCGGTGATGGCAACGGGGTCGAGCGACGTTGGTGCTTCCATTGCCGTGAAGGCCATCACCTGAAAGAGATGGGTAACGACCATGTCCCGATATGCACCCGTCGACTCATAGAACGTGGCCCGCTGCTCGAGCCCGAGCGCTTCGGGCACATCGATCTGCACGTGATCGATCATGTTGCGATGCCAGATGGGCTCGAACAATCCGTTTGCGAAGCGGAACGCCAAGATGTTGAGCGCTGCTTCCTTACCCAAGAAGTGATCGATGCGAAAGACCTGTTCTTCCTCGAACACTTCGTGGACAGCGTGGTTCAGTTGCTGGGCACTCTGGAGGTCGATGCCGAATGGCTTCTCCATGACCACCCGGCTGTTTTCGACCAGGTCTGCGTCGCGCAACGTTTCGATGACGGCCAGCGCTGCCTTGGGTGGAACGGAGAGGTAATGCAGGAGCCGCTGCGGTTCTTCGAGATCCCGCTCGGCGTCAGCGATTGCCTGCTTGAGCGATTCGGGCGTGCCGCCCGGCGCCCATACGAGGCGATTTGCGAACCGCCCCCACTCACCTTCGTTGACGGTTCCTTCGAACTCGTCGAGCGCATCGCGAACGAACGCGACGAAGGACTCCTGGGTGTGGTCGTCGAGTGAGGTACCGACCAGTCGGAGATGTGGCAATAAACCGCAGGTGAGTAAGCGAAATAACCCTGGCAGCAACTTGCGACGCGACAAGTCTCCAGTGGCACCAAAGAGGACGACAGTCGTCGGTGGCGCAGGGTCCAAAGATGAGTGACGTCGGATCGAGGTGGCCATGTCCAAGCCTTGCAGGGTGGGCGCCGTTCCACCAACGGTTCGGAGAATTACCGCGGTTCTTTGGTTGACAGGTGTTGCTCTGCGCACTCAGATGACGGGAACAAATGCTCAGGAGCCCGATCCGACATGGATAACTATCGCCCTCACATGTCTGACGAACGCGTCGAGCTGCTCCGGAACTGGCATGAACGCGCTGCCAGCGAGCTGAACGGCGTCCCACACCAGCGAGTCGAGTACCTGGGCCTCACCCTCGATGTTCCCGAAGGTGTCTTTCCTCCATCACCGGTATCGGACCTGCTCGGGCGGGCTGTACTAACCGAGACTCGGCAGACCGACCGTGTGCTCGACATGGGTACGGGGAGCGGAAGCAACGCACTGCTTGCCGCTCAGACCTCAACGGACGTCGTCGGCGTGGACATCAACCCTGAGTCCGTGCGTTGCGCGAGCTCGAACGCCGCACTGAATAACCTCGATGATCAAACGACCTTCCTCGAAGGTGATGTGTTCGAGCCGATCTCCGGCAAATTCGACTTGATCATCTTCGACCCACCGTTTCGATGGTTCAAAGCGAGAAACATCCTCGAGCTGGCATTCGCCGATGAGAACTACCAGACCCTCACCCACTTCATGTCGGAGGTGAGCCGACACCTCTCGCCGAACGGTCGAATCCTCCTCTTCTTTGGCACGAGTGGGGACCTCGACTATGTGCACCGCCTGATCGACGGGAACAGTTTCGAACGCGCCACCGTCGAGAGCCGAGATCTCGACAAGGATGGCACCAGCGTTACGTACGTGACCTACCGGCTGCAGCGTCGTGCCTAGGCAATGGGGCCTGTCCCCGTTCCACCTCGCAGACCTAATGGGGCCTGTCCCCATTTCGAGCCGAATTTGTTGATTGGCAGCGGTTTTTGACCGAGCGACAGCCGTGGGGCCTGTCCCCAATCACCGCAGGAGACCAGACGGGGCCTGTCCCCGCTATTGGGGAGACCAGACGGGGCCTGTCCCCGCTATTGGGTTAGGACGTCGCGGAGGCCGAACTGATCGAGCAACGCCATCATGTCGGCTGGTTGCTCGGCGAGGGCGTCGAACGCAGCGAGCTCGGCTCGCGCTTCTTCTGGACGGTCGAGACGGTTGAACAAGAACGCTCGGAACACATGCGCATCGGCATTGTTCGGGTCTGCGGCCACGGCCCGGTCGAGCCACTCTTCGGACTCGGGGAACAACTCCTCGACGCCCGATTCTGCAAGAAGCGCCAAAGTCCACCCATGCCACGCCATTGCCGACGCGTTGTTCTCATCGATCAACAGAACCGAATCGAACGAGCGGATTGCGCGCTGGGGATCTTCGAGCTGGACGAAAAGTTCGCCTGCGAGCTGAGCCTCCTCGACCCGGACGTTCGCCGCGTCGAGGTCGACGAGGCCGTCGGTCTCGTCGAGCAACTCGGCCATGCGAGCAACACCGATACGCTCCCGCACCTGGCGCTGAGCGACCAGGTTCTGCGCAATCGCACTCGGGTTCGCTGCATCGAACGCCGCAATCTCCGCCGACGCTGTCTCGTAGTCCTCGTCGTCGAGCGCAACGATCGAGCGGAATACCCGAACGTCGGCGTAGTCGGGGTCGAAAGCAACCGCATCGTCAAAGTCGGCACGGGCTGCAGCGGTATTACCGGACTGATACTGAATCCATCCTCGGTAGGTGAGCGCTTCGACATTCGTCTGCTCAATCTCGAGCACATCCCCGTAAAGCTCGATCGCCTTGTCGACATTTCCTTGGCCGAACTCGGCGGCGGCATCGTTCAGCAACGACACCGTGCTCGAACGAATCTCGCCACTCGCGGTTTCACTCACACCTCGAGCGCCGGAGAACGCGACCATGGCCCACGCAGCAAAACCTGCAACCACAACGACCGAAGCAACCCACAGCAGCCTGCTCGACACCGAAGGAGACTCTCGCTTGGTGCGCTTGACTCGAGCACCATCGAGCGCTCGGGTAAGCGTGGCGGCGCGGGCGGTGTAATCGTCGCGCAACGTCTCGTAGTCGAGCTCGTCGATATCGCCCGCCGCCCGTTCGGCATCGAGGTCATCTAGGGACGCGAGCAGGTGCTCACGTTCCTCGCTCAGTCGCGACCGTTCGGCGTCGGTCAACGAGCTCACGTGCGACGCCGCCGCAGTTCTTCGACGAGCGCAACATCGTCCTGCGACGCCGTCTTGATCTCCGCCGATCGCCACCTCCGGAACACCGAAGCCAGCGCAGCAAAACCGAACACCATCACGACCACCGGCACGATCCAGATCAGACCGACAACGCCGCCCGAACGTGGGCGCAAGTCGATCGAGTCCCCGTAGCTGCTGACCAATGCCGAAGTGATTTCCTCATCGGTTTGCCCAATGTCAACCTGGCGACGAATGTCGCGACGGATCTCCACGGCGACAACAGCATTCGACTCCGCGACCGACTGACCATCACAGGTCGGACACGCAAAGTCCTCCGAGAGGGACCGCACCCGATCCTCATTCGTACGCGGCGGACCATCGACCTGGGTCGAGATCACCAACGACGAAAGAGCAGCCGCACACAAACACAGCCAAATGGCCGTTCGCTTCGAGAACATCATGATGCGTCGACCGCTCCACTGAGGCGAGCGATCTCGTTCTCGAGATCGGCCTGGGTGATCCCGCCGATGAACTTGCTCACGACCACGCCGTTGGGCGCGACCAAATAGGTTTCTGGAACTGCGGCGACGCCGTAGCTGATCGCATGTCGGCCCGTATCCTCGGCGAGCACCGACCAGTCGCCGCCGTTGACCTCGAAGAAATCACGCACGTTGCTCGACGTATCGCTAAACGCAATGCTCACGACCGACGCATCGCCCACCGGAGCGTGCGCCTCGTCGAACGCCACGAGCTCGGGGTGTTCGCGAATACATGGCACACACGTGGTGGCAAAGAAATTCACGACAACCCAGCGGCCCCGCTCGGCATCGAGGTCGAACGTCGTGCCATCGACGGCAGTGCCGACGATCGCCGGTGCCGGGTTTGCGATCAACGGACTTGGGCCAAGCCCTTGCTCACCGCTGCTGGTTGCGAGCACGGCAATAAACGCCACCAGAATCACGCCAGCGGCAGCGGCGCCAATGACCGCGAGCCTCGACGGGCCAGCGGGTACGTCAAGCTCGACTACATCCATTACTGAACCGCCTCGGCGGGAACCGAGGTTGGCAAATCGTCGGGATCGTCTTGCGCCGGGGGTTCACTCGTCGGCAGCGCTGAGGTGGCCGAGGTCGGGCGGCGGCGCTTGCCAGGAATCAATGCAAGCGCGGTTCCGACCGCCATGAGTCCGCCGCCGATCCACAACCAGCGGACCAGCGGCTGCACGGTCACGCGCACGACGACACTTTGGTCTTCGTTCGTTGGAATCACGGACAGCTGCACATCGTCGATCAGTGAACCGCGGGTCGACGGCGTGCCAAGTGTGCGGCCGGCGAATGGGAACAACGACAGGGCTGGTCGTTCGATACTGCCGTCGACATCGACGAGCACCTGGTCGTCGATGCGACCGTCGGGAGAAACGACCTGATCGGTGCCGAGGTACGTGAACGTATGACCGGCGAGTTCCTTGGTGTCACCGACCGAATCGAATTGGAACTCTGCTTGACGGAGATAGGCGTTGCTGCCAGCGAAGGCAACCGCGATCAAGATGACGCCGAGGTGGACGATCATGCCGCCATTTGTTCGGCCCACGAAGCCGCGCCAGCCCTGGCGCTTCGTTGCGATGACGAGTTGACGAAGCGCGGCGCCCGCCGCGAAACCGGCGAGACCAAAGGTGAGTACGGGCGCCCACCCAGCAGCACCAAAGACCAACGAGAACACCATTGCTGCCACGCCCAGGACAGCGGGCCACATCAACCTGTCGGAGAGCAGCTCGCCAGACGCTTTACGCCATGGCAGTACAGGCGCCATCGCCATAAGGAAGAGCAAGACGAACCCGATCGGCATGGTCATCCGATCGAAGAACGGATTGCCGACAGCGATTCGATCGCCGTTGATGGCCTCGACGATCAGCGGCCAGACCGTTCCGAGCAGCACGACGAACGCAAAGGCAGCGAACACGACGTTGTTTGCCAGGAACGCACCCTCACGCGATACCGGTGAATCGATCTTGCCGACCGACCGCAACGCGTCGCCACGCCAACCAATTAAGCCGACAGTGACCGCAACGATGACCGCAAAGAAACCGAGGAGGAGCGGACCGATGCCCGACTCGCTAAACGCATGAACCGATGCAATCACGCCGGACCGGGTGAGGAATGTTCCGAGAATGGTCAGTGCGAACGTGGCGCACACCAACGACAAATTCCACACCCGCAGCATGCCACGGCGCTCTTGCACCATCACCGAGTGAATAAAGGCGGTGCCGGTGAGCCACGGCAAAAACGATGCGTTCTCCACCGGATCCCACGCCCAATAGCCGCCCCAGCCCAACGTCTCGTAGCTCCACCACGCACCGAGCACAATGCCCAGCGTCAAGAAGCCCCACGCAAAGACCGTCCAGGCGCGGGTCTCGACGAGCCAACCT
>CALBVK010000428.1 GCA_937969345.1 uncultured Acidimicrobiales bacterium | reverse complement strand
GCCGCAAGCGCTGGTTGTCGTAGGAGGCACCATGAGCGAACATCTACTCGTCGTCGATGACATAACGCTGCGCTTCGGTGGTGTTACCGCGATCAACGGCGTTGGCTTCCACGTCAACGAAGGCGAACTCTTCTCGATCATCGGCCCAAACGGTGCTGGCAAGACGTCGATCTTCAACACACTGTCGCAGGTCTACCGTCCCCAAGAGGGCGACATCTTGTGGCAGGGCAAGTCCATCATGGGTATGCGGCCCGACAAGGTCGCCGAGATGGGCATTGCTCGTACGTTCCAGAACATCGAACTCTTCGCAAACATGACCGTTGTCGACAACTTGCTCACGGGTCGCCACGTTCGCATGAAGAGTTCGTGGCTTGCTGGTGCTTTCTGGCTCGGTCCGGCCAAGAAAGAGGAGATGGAGAACCGCCGCAAGGTGGAGGACATCATCGACTTCCTCGAGATCGAGCAGTACCGCAAGAGCCCTGTAGCGATGTTGCCCTACGGCATCCAAAAGCGGGTTGAGCTCGGACGTGCGCTCGCCATGGACCCCGTTCTGCTGCTGCTCGATGAGCCCGTTGCTGGCATGAACCAGGAAGAGACCGAGGACATGGCTCGCTTCATCCTCGACATTCGTCGTGAGCTCGGTATTGCCATGATCATGGTCGAGCACGACATGGGCTTGGTCATGGACATCGCCGATCGCATCATGGTGCTCGACTTTGGCCAAAAGATCGCCGAGGGCCTTCCCGAGGACATCCAGAAGAACCCAGATGTCATCGCCGCATACCTCGGCGGCGAGCTTTCCTCGTAATCGTCCCGGTGGTGTCAGATCTCATCTTTTAACTCGCTGCCGTTGATTTCGTCGCTCCACCCGGCAATCAAGCACCGGTGTCAGATCTCATCTTTTAACTCGCCGTCACGCCGATAATGTGTTGACGTGATCGACGCTGGTTTCTACGGTTCGCTTGCTACTTCAGCGCTCGGGGGTGAGGAGCTCTCCGATGCGGTCTGTGAGCAGATCTTGCTCGACCCCGCCATCGACCTCCTGCCATTGCTCAACGCGGCCTACACGGTCCGCAAGGAGTCCTGGGGCAAGAGCGTTCAGGTGCACATTCTGAACAACGCAGCCAACGGGAAATGCCCCGAGGACTGCTCGTACTGCACCCAGGGAAAGAACTCCTCGGTCGATATCGAGGAGTACTCAATGAAGTCTGCCGAGGAGATCATGGCCGAGGCCGGCCTCGCCTATGAGAACGGTGCCTTTCGTTACTGCATGGTGTTCTCCGGGCGTGGTCCATCGACGACCCGCACCGAAGAGCTCGCACAGCTCGTTCGTGACATCAAGGCGACGTATCCAATCGAGGTCTGCGTGTCGGCAGGTCTACTCGATGACCCCAAAGCGGCAGTGCTTGCCGAGGCTGGCCTCGACCGACTGAACCACAACCTCAACACATCCGAAGAGCACTACGCCGACATCTGCACGACCCACACCTACCAAGACCGGCTCAACACGCTGAAGGCAGCGAAGCGCAACGGCATTGAAACCTGCTCGGGACTCATCGCCGGAATGGGTGAGCCCGCATCGGACCTCGTCGAGATTGCGAAGACACTCCGCAGCCTGGACGCCGAGTCGATTCCCGTGAACTTTCTTCTGCCGTTCGAAGGTAACGACCTTGTCGAACCCGTGGGCCTCACGCCCGACTACTGCCTGCGGGTCTTGTGCATGTTCCGCTTTACGAACCCACGTGCCGAGATCCGCATCGCCGCCGGGCGCGAGTTCCACCTCCGGTCGATGGAAATCATGTCGCTCTATCCGGCCAACTCGCTGTTCTTGGCCGGGTACCTGAACGCAAAAGGCGCGGCATCGAATCGCACCTACGAGATGATCACCGATGCCGGGTTCGAAATTGTGAGTGAGTTCAGCGCGGGGGATCTCGTCGCCTCTGCCGAAAAGTCTGCGACCGAGCATCCCGTCGAGATTGGCGGCAAGAGCGTCGTCAAGGACCTTGACGACCTGCGTCCAGCGGCCCGATAGTTCACGCCAGCCGAGGTACCAGTTACCGATCGGCAAAAAGGTACCTGGTACCTTTCTGTGATTTGGTGCCAGGTTGGTACGAGGTCGGAGTTATGGCGTGTAGCTAGGGCAGTGCGTAGGTGACGGTGGCGTGGGCGACGGGCTTTTCCGGATTGCCATCGATGTACATCTCGATGTCGCCGTAGATCAGCTTTCGGCCGCGCTTCAGGCGGCGACCCACGCCGATCACGTCGCCACCAATTGCGGGCCGGAGGAATGTGATGTGGAGATCCCACGTGACGGCCATTGGCGTGATGCCTTCGGAGATGAACGTGAGCGCCCACCCGCAGAGGTCAGCGACCGTGAAGAGGGTCGGTCCTGCGATGTAGCCGCCCGGTCGAAGGACCGACTCGTCGTACGTCCAGCGAACGACCACTTCATCGGCGCTGACGGACTCGACCCGGACCGGCCCGGACTTGATGAAGTCGCCTTGTTCGGCGAGGAAGGCGTTGATCTCATCGGCGGTTACGGCTGGTGTATCGGTCATCGGCCAATCTCCCGTGTGCGGCCTCGGAAGTGGGCCACGGTCTTTCCAGTGGTCTCGTTTACTACCGACGCATCGACGAGGCGTGCCCGTCCCCATGCGTCGCGAACGGTTCCGGCAGCGATCAAGCGGTCACCGATGTGGGCTGGGCTGACGTAGTCGATTTCGGCATGAACAGCGACCGAGAGAGGATTGCCGGTGTTTGTTGCGTAGTCCATCACGGTGTCGCCGAGCAAGAAGATGATCCCGCCGTGGCACATGCCGTGCCCGTTGACCATGTCGTCGCGAACGGTGAGTGCGAACGATGCACTTCCGTCTCCGGCGCTGATGAGTTCGATCCCGAGCAGTTGCCCGCTCGGGTCTACCGACGGTGTCGATTGGTTATCCACCACCGAGATCGTAGTCGCATGCGTCGGGGCCAATAGTCTGTCGGGATGTTCATCAATGGAGAGTTCGTTGACGCAATCTCGGGAGCCACGTTTGCCGTGACAAACCCGGCTACAGGGGAGCACCTGGGCGATGTTCCTGACGGCGGTGCCGCGGACGCCGAGGGAGCGATCAGCGCTGCCGATGCTGCGTTCTCATCGTGGTCCCAGACGACGGCCTACGAGCGTGCCGACGTATTGATGGCGGCGTGGAACCTGATGCGCGACCGGGCCGGGGACCTCGCTGCGCTGATGACGGCCGAGCAAGGTAAGCCGCTACGAGCGTCAGCGGCGGAGGTGAACTACGGCGCCGATTTCATCCGCTGGTTCGCCGAAGAAGCTCGTCGTTTGACGGGGGAGTGGATTCCTTCGGCACGGGCGAACCAACGCTTCCTCTCCGTACAAGCCCCGGTGGGTGTCGTTGCTGCGGTCACGCCGTGGAACTACCCCATGTCGATGCTGACTCGAAAGATGGCGCCAGCACTCGCCGCCGGCTGCACCCTCGTTCTCAAGCCCGCAGAAGCGACACCGCTCAACGCAAAGGCGATCTTTGAGGTCTTCCACGACGCAGGCGTGCCAGCTGGGGTGATCAACATGGTCACCGCATCGAGCCCCGTACCGATTGGCGAGGTCTTCACGTCGGACCCTCGGGTCGCCAAACTGACCTTCACGGGGTCGACCGCGGTAGGTCGAACCCTCGCAGCCGCGGCCGGAGGGTCGCTCAAGCGCATTTCGGTCGAGCTCGGAGGGCACGCACCGTTTATCGTGATGCCCGATGCCGACCCGGTGCATGCTGCGAAGGGAGCGTCGGCACTCAAGTTCCTCAACGCGGGACAGGCGTGCATTAGCCCGAATCGCATCTACGTCCATCGCGACCACATTGCGGCCTTCACCGAGACGATGGCCGAGCGTGTGGGGCGGGTAAAGACCGGAAACGGAGCTTCAGAAGGAATCGGATGTGGGCCACTGGTCAACGAAGCTGCCGTAGCCAAGGTCGAAGCCCAGGTCGATGACGCCGTGGCCAAGGGAGCCGAAGCGTTGGTCGGCGGTAACCGTCTCACCGATGGCGAATTGGCAAACGGGCACTTCTACGCGCCAACGGTCTTGTCTGGTGTGACGCCGGAGATGGTCATCTACCGAGAGGAGACCTTTGGCCCGGTTGCTCCGGTGATCGCCTACGACGACACCGACGATGTCATCGCGCTCGCGAATGACACGAACTACGGGTTGGCCGCCTATGTGTACACCAACGAGCTGTCGACGGCGTTGCGGACGGTCGAGGCGCTTCGTTTCGGAATCATTGGAGTCAACGACGTCAACCCGACCTCAGCGTCGGTTCCCTTCGGAGGAATGAAGGACTCGGGTCTCGGCCGCGAGGGAGCACGGGAAGGACTGCTCGAGTATCTCGAGACGAAGACCGCCGGCATCGCGATCTAACGGCTGCGGCCGGGTCCGAATGCGCGGTACCCTTGGGTATGGATGGTGTTTCGTGGATTGACCGTCAGCCAAGCGATTGGCTTGCGTCGAACGGCCGTTGGTATCCGGCGCGGACCTATCCAAACGGGTGGAACAGCACAGCGCTGCCTCCCGCTCCGGGACACGGCGGCGCGAACTCGGTTCTGCAGAAGTACGCAAACGCTGCAGCCGGAGCGATAGGCCTTGGATCCTCTGGATCAACCACCGCGACCAGCGCTCCCTACGAACCGGTCTATCAGAACTCCGATTCGGACTGGGACGACCCCGACGTGGCAAGGCCTCGCCCGACACCAACACCGACGTCATCACCGATGCCTGGTTTCTCTGTGGCCCGATCGGGCCGTTCGGTAGCCGACGCGACCGTGACGTCACAACGCACGTATGCGAATCGAGTTGGAGCCGCAGCTCCGCCGCCGCCGGCGATTGCGTCGCCAGCGCCCCCGGGGCGCGTCCGCCCAGATGCACCAACAGCACCGACGGCCGCAGTGCCAGCACAGCAGCCAGAATTTCCCTCGGCACCACCACACACGCCGGGACCGCCCGCAACACCAGCTGCTCCCGCTACCAGGCCGGCTGTTCCAGCAACGACACCAAAGACCGAGTTCGAAGTCATCGCCGGCGACCTCGGTTCGGTGCTCGGCTCGGCGAAGAAGCGCATCGAGAAGGCGTTGAACGACAGCTTCGAAGGCTAAGGGGAATCCATTGAGCACGACCGAGTTCTCGTTGACGGAACGCCTGTCGGCGACCGGAGGCATGATCACACTGTCCGGTGCCCAGGCGTTGCTTCGTATCCCGGTCGACCAGTACCGGGTCGATCAGGCAAAGGGTCTGTCCACGGCGACGCTTGTCAGCGGCTATCGCGGATCTCCGCTCGGCGGTATCGAATCGATCATTGCGCAACACCAGACGGTGCTCGATGCAGCGAACGTCCGCTTCATCAGCGGGGTCAACGAGGAGCTCGCCGCGACCGCCGTCTGGGGTTCGCAAATGGCCCAGCTCGAAGCCGACGCACAGTACGACGGGGTTCTCGGCATGTGGTACGGAAAGGGCCCGGGCGTCGACCGCTCCGGGGACGCCTTCCGCCATGCGAACTTTGCTGGCGTTGGTCGCAGCGGGGGAGTGCTCGCTCTTGCAGGCGACGACCCCGAGTGTAAGTCATCGACGATCCCCTCGGCCTCAGAGTTTGCGCTGCACGACGCTGGGATGCCGGTGCTCTACCCCGCAGATGTCGCCGATGTTCTGCGCCTTGGCCGCTTTGGGTTTGAGCTTTCCCGGGCATCGGGCCTATGGGTCGGCTTCAAGGTCCATACCGATGTCGCCGATGGCTTCGCCACGATCCCTGCGACCGACGGCGATGTTGAGGTGATCGATTACGTGCATGAGGTCGACGGTAAGCCATGGCAGGCCACGATCGATAACAACCTCATCTCGCCCCAATCGGTTTACCTCGAGGAAGAGCTCTTTGGTGTCCGGACCGAGGCCGCCCTCGGCTTCGTTCGCGAGAACCCGATCGACCGTTCTTTTGGCGCTACGAATGCCTGGCTCGGCATCGTGGTTGCGGGCAAGCCGCTCGGCGACGTGCGCGATGCGCTCCGCGCTCTCGGCATCGACGATCAGCTCGAGGCGCTCGGTGTACGGGTGTACGTGCCCGGCGTGATCTCGCCGCTCGAACCGCAAGGCCTTCGGGCATTCGCGTCCGGGTTGGAGACCGTGCTCGTTGTCGAAGGGAAGCGACCCTTCATCGAAGCCCAAGTCCGAGATCTGCTGTACGACGAAAGCAACCCGCCACGTGTCTATGGCAAACGAGATGCGAACCGCGATCCGCTGATCCCGATCTCTGGAGCATTGTCGGCCGAGAAGCTCGTCGAACCGCTCCGGCGAATTCTCGAACAACGAATCGATCCCGACCGTCTCGCCAAACGCCGCGAGCGCATTCCGTTGCTTCCGGCCGCAGACATGCCAAACCGCACGCCGTACTACTGCTCGGGTTGCCCACATAACCGCTCCACGGTTGTTCCCGAAGGGTCGACTGCGCTTGGCGGGATTGGCTGCCATTCCATGGTGTTGTTCATGGACCGCAACACCGAAGGTCTCACCCAGATGGGTGGGGAAGGTGCCCAATGGGTGGGTACAGCGCCATTCGTCGGAAACACACACCGCTTTCAGAACCTCGGCGATGGCACGTTCTTTCACTCCGGTTCGCTCGCGATTCGCCAGGCGGTAGCGGCCGAAACGAACATCACGTTCAAGCTGTTGTACAACGGCGTGGTTGCGATGACCGGCGGCCAAGACGCCGCTGGCGAGATGCCGGTTCCCGAGCTCACGCGCTGGCTTGACGCCGAAGGGGTCAATGCTGTTGTTGTCGTCACCGACGATGTCGACAAGTACGACAAGAACGCCAACTTTGCCAAGGGTTGTCGGATCGTCGATCGAGAAGAACTCGACGACGTGCAGCGAACGCTGCGAGAGGTCTCAGGTGTTACGGCACTCGTCTACGACCAGAGCTGTGCCGCTGACCTTCGCCGTAATCGCAAGCGCGGCAAGGTCGTGACGCCCACGACCCGCGTGATGATCAACGAAGCGATTTGCGAGGGCTGTGGCGACTGCGGCGACGTGTCGAACTGTATGAGCGTGCACCCGATCGAGACCCCGTTTGGGCGCAAGACGCAGATCCACCAGGAGTCCTGTAACTACGATCTCAGCTGCCTTGGCGGAAACTGTCCCGCCTTTGTCACCGTCGAGATCGACCCCGAGGACTCGGTGTCGTCGGGTCGTTCAGGCGCAGATTTCGCTACTGGCGATGTGCCAGCCGACCCGCAGCATCCGTCGGAGGCGACGCTGCTTATCGTCGGTATCGGTGGCACTGGCGTCGTGACCGTCAGCCAGGTGCTTTCGACTGCAGCGATGCTCGACGACAAGGTTGCAACAAGCCTCGATCAGACCGGTCTGGCGCAAAAGGGCGGCCAGGTTGTTTCCAACCTGCATCTTGCCGCCGAGCACTTCGATGGCGCTCCCAAGGTGGGCGTGGGAGCCGCCGACACCATGCTTTTGTTCGATGTCATTGGTGGTTCGACCGCAGCTGTCTTGGAGCGCGCAAGTGCCGAGCGGACGACCGCGATCGTTTCGACGAGCCGTGTCCCGACCGGTCACATGATCACCGATCTGGATCAGGAGCGGTTCCCCGAGCTCGCCAAGTTCCGCGACCGGATCGATTCGGTGAGCAACGCATCGTCGAACGTCTGGATCGATGCCGAGTCGATTGCCCGACACGTGTTTGGTTCCCAACCAGCCGCGAACCTGCTCGTCCTCGGGCTTGCCTATCAGCATGGGCGTATTCCGGTCGGCGCGGCTGCGATCGAAGAAGCGATCGCGCTCAACGGGGTTGCGGTCGAAACTAACCAGCAGGCCTTTCGCCTGGGGCGCCGTCTCGCCGCCGATCCTGATCTGGTCGCCGAGGTCAGCGCAGCATCGGCAACCGCTGCACCACAGCCGCCCGAAGCGACCGTCGAAGTCGCCGAGTTCATGGCTCGCGTCCCGCAAAGCACTTCGGAGCTCGACGAGGTTTTGCGCTGGCGAATCCCAGAGCTGATCGCCTGGGGCGATGCGACCTACGCACGACGGTACGTCGACACACTCGCAGCTGTTCGCCGCTCCGAGATCGCCGCGAGTATCGACGACGCTCCGCTCACCACGGTCGCTGCTCGCCATCTTTTCAAGCTCATGGCGTACAAGGACGAGTACGAGGTTGCTCGCCTGGCCCTTAACGCCGACATGGAAGCAAAAGCGAAGGCTCGCTTTGGGCCAAACGCGAAGCTGAGCTACCAACTTCAACCTCCAGCGCTCAAGCGCGTCGGTGTATCGAGCAAGATCGCGATTCCGTCGGCAGCTGCCCGCAAGACATTCGGGTCGTTGCTCAAGACAAAGAAACTTCGCGGCACCAAGCTCGACCCCTTCGGGCGCACCGAGGAGCGTCGAATCGAGCGGGAGCTCATTGGCGAGTATGAAGCCCT
>CALBVK010000427.1 GCA_937969345.1 uncultured Acidimicrobiales bacterium | reverse complement strand
ACAGGTTCGGTAACGTTGCGACCGCGACGGTTCGACTACTTCTCTATGAGTGCTAACCGGGCGCTCGTCGCAACGGTCGGTGTGGTTGCCACACAAGCAACATCGACAATGTTGAGCTTCTAGCGCTCGGTTAGTCCTCGTTGCGCAACTGGTCCGCAACGGCGGCGAACATGTCGGCCAAACGAGCCCGATCGGCCTTGTCGTCTCGGATCTTTGCGAGTGCTTGATCGTTGTCGCTCGTCATCGAAGAGCGCATGGCCTCGATCGACTCGTGGATCGAGGTCTCGACGTTATCGACCTTGCCTACGAGCGTCCGCTCGGTCTCGGTGCGAAGTTCGGCTTCGGTGTCGACACGCTCGCCGAGGTTCTTCATGGCCTTTGATCGCGTCGTTTCTTCCGCGACGATCTGCTTCTTCACCGCGACGATCTCGTCGTTGAGGTCATTGCGTAAATCGGCGATGGCTCCGAGGAGCGCTTCCTCGAGTGCGGCGAGGCGTTCATCGACCTGCCGTGCGTGGGCGCCGATCAGAATGCCTTGGATCCGTCCAAGGTCGTCATCGCCGAAGTCGGCTGGTGTTGCTGACTTGGTTTCGCTCGTGCCGTCGTTCATTGAAGTTCTCTTCCGAAGCGTCGTGGGCTCACTGTTGCCCTGCCCTCGAACAGTAGTAGATCCGTGACCGGAATCGTTGACTTGGCAAGGCGGGAGCTACCCCAAATCTAGGGTCTTTGATCTCGTGTTCCGAAACCTACAGATGAGTTGATCGATACTTCGAGGTATGAGCTGGCCTTACATACCGATGATCGTGTCGCCGGCTCACGCGCGGAACTTGCCCGACAGCGCCGCCGATTGGCGCGAGGCGCGTCGCTCGCACCTGTATCATCGGCCGTCTATTCATGGCTGACACCTCCTCGCTACGCACGCTTCTTCGCCTGGCGCAATATTCAACGAACGCGCAGGCCGCCGAACTTGTGCTCGACTCGTTCCCGGTTATCCGAGTGACGTCGAACGGACCGGTTTCTACCTCGATGGTGTGGGCTGACCGGTCGGGTTATTCCACGTGCGACGCAGGCGATGATGTTGAGGAATGGGTTCGCTCGGTCGCCGTCCAGCCCGTCACTGGACCTTCGGGTGAGCCCGGCTTTGTTCTCGTCGCCCACGGCGAGGCCGATGCATTCAACGGCCATGCAATGAACGCGCTACAGGCCGTGGTCGAACTCGTCGAGGAGAGCCTGGACCGCTCGGTCGAGCAGGTGCGCATCAATCGACTCGGCGAGGTTCTCAAGCAGAACCAGGACCAGCTGCAAGCGGCCCAGGACCGACTCTTGCTTTCCAATGAGGAACTCGAACAGTTCGCGTACGTCGCGGCTCACGAGTTGGTCTCACCGCTTCGCGCTGCCTCGCTCTACGCCGAGGTGCTCGACTCGCTCATGGATGGTCCGGTCGAGAACCGAGAACGAATTGCCGAATGCATCGAGGCCATCCGGTCGGGCGTAGCCGATATGGACCAACAAGTCCGCCAGCTACTCGACCTGTCGAACATCCATTCCGATGTTTCAGACATCACCAATTTCCCGTTGACCGATGTCGTCCGTCGTGCCGCCACTGCACTCGAGGCGCCACTTGCCGACGCTGGAGCATCGATCGTCATCGACGATCTCCCGATCGTCCAGGGCCGATCGGTGCCACTTCAGAACGTGTTCTCGAACTTGTTCACCAATGCCATCCGCTATCGACACCCCAGCCGCCCGCTCGAGATCCGGGTTTCAGCAGCGGTGGGTAATGGCGACGCAACGATCGATGTCAGCGATAACGGAACGGGCGTCGACCCCGAGGCTCAACACCGAATCTTCAAGATGTTCGAACGGGATTCATCGACGACGGATGGATCCGGAATTGGGCTGGCACTAAGTCGCCGAATCGTCGAATCGCTTGGAGGAACAATCGCGTTGAGCAAGTCGTCGTCCAACGGTGCGACCTTCTCACTATCACTACCGCTCGGCTCGAGCTAGCGAGCTACTTCGGCTGGATCGCTGCGGTAGCGAGCGATAGAAACAGCTGCTCGACGCCTTCGCCGGTCTTGGCCGACGTCGAGAGGACCGATTCGAAGCCGGCCGCCGCCGTCGCCTCGCCGACAACTGGCCAGTTGACGTCGAGGTCGGTCTTGTTCGCAACGACATAGACCTCGACGCCCGGTGAGTTCTCTCGAACTCGCCGACCGAGCTCGGCGGCCATCCCCATTGTTTCTGGCCGGGTCGCATCGAACACGAGGATGGCGGCGTGAGCGCCTTGGAGGTAGCTCGACGTGACGACGATGCCTTCGGTCTCGCCGTGAACGTCCCACAGAAGCAGATTCACGTTCTTTCCGTCGACGTCGACGTTCTTGCGATCGACCTTGACGCCGAGCGTGGAGCGATAGTCACCCTCGAACACTTCGTGAACAAAGCGACGCACCAAACTGGTCTTGCCTACTGCGGGAGCGCCGAGCATCACCACCTTGATCCGGTGGAGGTCCGAGGTTTTGAGCGTTGCGATTTTCACGCAGCAAACCGCCACATCAGCAACACGATGATCGCCACGAAGACCAGGAACGCAACGATGCGCCCGAGCGCCTGGATCGCACTTGCCGGAGACTCTGAGGCCTCGGTACGTTCGACGGTTTCGCCGTGCAGCGACGAGAGTTCAAACGAGGCTGACTCGAACGGCGCGAGGTCGCCCGAGAACACATCAAGGTCGGTCGAATATTGCAGGTGCAGTCGTTCGAGTAGCTCGGCGGTTCGATCACGAAACTGCTCGTCGGGAACACCGCGGACGACCGAAGCGAGCACACATTGTGGCCCCCACTCGACGAGCACCGAAGTATCGCCGACCCGCAGGTCGCGCAGTCCGTCGTGGTCGTCGGCGTCGAAGGCCTCCTGCACGAACCGGCGAATGGCGTCGATCATGCCAGAGATCACGTCGGCGTCTTCGAGCATGTCCTGGTCGGTTGCACTTGCCGCGATGACGATGCCGGTCTGGCGTTCGATCAGCAACATCTGCTCGATGAGGAACGTCTGTCCGGTATTGCGGAAGTCGATGGTGAACATGTTGGCGACCATCTTGCGGACCGCCGGGCCTATGACCGGGTAGAGCGCTTCGGCCAAGACGGTGGAGTCGTCGCGTGAACTCTGCAGGATCGATTGTTCGACCTCGGGCCGCAGCGCCGGCTGAAAGAGTGGCGATGTCTTCTGGGTCGAGACCGCGTCGGGGAGTACCTCGCTCACGAGCACGGCGCGCTGCTCGCGGTCGTAGAGAGAATTCTCGAGTTCGCTGATACGAGCGTGAAGCTCGGCAAGCTGACCGGCGTGCTCGGCGCGCATAAGTTCGAGTTCGGCGATGTGGTCGCCAAAGAGAACCGCTCGGATTTCCTCTAGCTCGGCTTCGCCGTTCGGCACGGTAACCCCCTTATGCAAAGACTAGAGGGCTGATCACTTCGGTGGCACGACAAGGCCGAGGCGAATTGCCGTGGCGATTGCTTCTCCCTGAGAGGCAACGTTGAGCTTGCGGTGCATGCTCTTGATTCGAGCGCGAATCGAATGGACGCTGAGATGCAGCATTTGTGCGATCTCGGCGGGCGTTTGACCGTTCGACAATCGCTCCAAGACCTCAAGCTCTCCGGGGGAGAGGTTCGAATCCGGTGTGGTATCGGGGTCGAGTTCGATGGGCAGACCTTGGATGACTTGGCGAATCGCGTTCACGATGCCGGTCATTGGTGTGTTCTTCGAGATGACATGGAGATCGTCGATTTCGCCTGCTTCTCGAATGACCTGCGGCGCGAGGAAACCGGTCAGAACCAGGATCGGAGCCGCAAAGCCAGCGTCTCGAAGTCGGCCAGCCAACATCGTGCCGGTTTGCCCGCCTGGTAGGCGGTAATCGGTGACCAAAAGGTCGGGTTGAACCGCAAGGGTCACCCGCTCGCCGTCCTCTGCATTGGCCGCGCGGCCAGCAAGTTCGAGGTCGGGGGTCAGCGACAGAGCGAGGCCAAAGGCGTCGACGTAGGAAATCTGGTCGTCGATCACGACAAGGTTGACGGCTTCGCCCATGGGAGTGAATGTAGAAGCCAGCCGCGCATAGATGTTGCCAACAGGGTTGTTTTCCGGCTCGAACCCCACAATTGGGGTAGGTCTCTAGCAATTTTGGCTGATGCCGCCTACCCCGAGCGCGTGAGTAGGCTCAATCGCATGGCGCGGCACTTGCTTCTTTCGGCGGCTCTTGTACTGCCTGGACTGGCGATGGTCGTGTACACGAGTCGGCGGTGGCAGGTCGGCGGGAACACGATGCGGAACTTTGGTCTGATGGCCACGGGCACGCTCGCGGTCATTGCGTTCCTTTCCGAATCCGCGGTCGTCGTTACCACCCGTTGCCGTCGCAACCCCGCCGAATTCTGCGAGTACAACGACAACGTCCCGGCAATATCTGTGCTCGCCTTTGGGTTCTTGCTCACGAGCATCATCCGGTCGATGATGCTGTACAGCGAACGTTGAGCCGATGCGCTACGACGCGGTGAAGACGTAGCGATTCTCCGCCATGGTCACTTCGGTTGAACGCACCTCAAGATCGACCGTCACCTCGGACCCGATGCGGCCGCCTCGCACCGCAACATCGTCGATGAACGTAACGTCATCACCGGTGGCGAGGCCTGCCCAGCGGCGCGTCGAACGGCCCCGTTGATCCTGAATCGTTGCCACAATCTCGACATCGGCATCGTCGAGTTGGTCGTTACAGAGGTACAAGGCGAGCTGAGACGTCGACCGCGCAGGGAGTGTCGCTGTCGCTGGATAGAGGACGGGCAGAAGGGGCTGCAGTGCGGCCTTGGCCGCGTGGAGCGCCGGCCGTTCCGTGCCGTCGGCATCGTTCAGCGCTCGCGTGAGACCTGGGCCAGCACTGCGCCACACCCCCGCACAGAAGCCACCCGTCGGCTGATACTTGAGCACGCGAAGCGATTCGATAGTGGTCTTGATCACGTCGGCCTGATAGACCCGCATCGCGGCCGCCCACGATGCCGCATCGGGGTACGTGCCCGGTGGTACCACCGAGCGCAACGCTCCAGGCTCGGAGCCGTGAACCTCGAGGAGGTCATCGAGCTCTGTCGAGAGATTGGCGGGCAACGCTTGCGCGCCCATGTCGGACACAAACCGGACGAGGCGAGGCAACGTTGCGGCATATTCGGCGATGTCGGCCGCTTCTCCATCGAGCCAGCCGAAGTACAATCCAATGTCGCTTCCCGAGAGCTGAGGAACGTGAGGCGCGACGTCGGAATTCGTGATGACCGGGCGAGACGGGTCGCTCTGTTCGAATGCTCGACGTATGGCCCGGTCGAGGATGGTCCGATTCCAGCTCGGGATCTGTTGCTGGCGAAGGTCTGGAGCGGCTGTTGTTCGAGGTTCGCTCGTGTGTGGACGCATATGGCCTCCCCACGCAACGATCGACGGATGGTGAGAGAGCAGATCGATCATGTCTCTCGTCTGTTGTTCCGCCGCCGCCGTGACGCTGCGTGCGTAGGACCCGGCAAGGGGTAAGTCCTGCCAGACGAGCAGACCCAGCTCGTCGCATGCGTCGATGAACTCGTGGCGTGTGACGTGGCTGCGGATGCGCACCATGTTGAACCCCGCATCACGAATTGCTCGGGCTTCAGCGTGGATATCCTCGTCGCTCATCGACGCCAGGTCGACGGTCAGCGGCGCAATATTGATGCCACGAAGGAACGTCCGTCGATTGTTTACCCGTTGGATGAAGTCGCGCATCGTGGTCGAGCGGAACCCGATCCTGCGATGCTTGCGATCCGAGACCGAGCCATTAACCCTGGCAATGACCTCAAGATCGAACAGTGGTTGCTCGCCATGGCCGACGGGCCACCACAACTCGGGTTCATCGATGGTGAGTTGCCATTCGACTTGATTCTCTCCTGCGGCGACGGTGTGGGAAGACGTGCTCGTTACCCCAGCGACCTCGGTGGTCAGCGTGACCTCGCCTGGTTCCGATGCGAGCAACACCGCCCGAAGGCGAATCTCGGCATGGGCCGCGTCGGCCTCGGAACACAGGGCCCGGAAGTGACGAATAGCGACCGGGCCGGTGTCGACCAGGACCACGGGTCGCCAAATTCCAGCGGGGTTCCAGTCCTGCGGGAGGCCGGGTCCGTGGGTAAACCACCCGGTGAGGTTTCGTTGTTGGCCCGGATCGCTGGTGCGTGGTGCAGCAACTTCGACGGCGAGCACCGATGTCCCGGCGGTGGGAACCAGGTCGGTGATCTCAAATCGGTGGTGCGTGAAGTAGCCCTCTGTCTGGCCCACGTACACACCGTCGATGAAAACATCGCCTGCGTAACACAGCCCGTTGAACCGAAGCCAGCGTCGTTGGTCCGGCTGTAGCGTCGGCACCGTCAGGTCCGCTCGATAGAGCAGCGTCCCATCGAAGTCGCGGAACTCCTCGGTGGTCTGCCAATGCGACGGAACGTCGATCGAGGTCCAGTCGCCATCGTCGAAGTCCGGGTCGCTGAATCGCCGCTGCAATTGTTCGGTGGACCGTGCTGCGCGCCAGTTGGCGATCGGCTTCACGGTCTCTTGATCAGCGGCCACACGCCAAGAGTAGTGAGTGACGCGGTCGTCGACATATGTGCATCACCGATGAATGTCGTGGCGTCCGTTCACATCTCTAAATGAGTCGTGAACGGGTTCATTGGTCTGAAGTCCGTGTGAACAGTCGCGCTTTTTGCAATACGCCATACCGACGATGCGCTTTCCCTATCTGACGCCTCTCAACAAAGGTTCTCCGGACGTGCCTCGAGTGGTCCAAGCCGAGGGTGAAGCTGGGCTTGGTCATCACGATCGCCCCGCTCTCTCGTCCCTACGGTCGCTCGTGGATGGGGGAGCGGGGTTCCCGCGTCTTTGGCCTAGGCCTGCGTTGCCGGTGAGCGCAAGGAGTACAACCCGGCCGCGGTGATAATGCCTGCGCCGACGAACGTCAGGGCATCGGGTACGTCGTTGAACACCACGATCTGAAGTGCAATTGCAAACACGAGGATCGTGTATCGAAACGGTGCGCTGAAGCTGATGTCGCCAACCCGAATCGTGATCACGCTTGCGATGTACCCAACAGCGAGAAAAAGCGACGCAGCGAGCAGCAACGTGAGCTCGCGGGTCTCGGGCACCTGCCAGTCCTCGAAGACGATCCCGAGCAAGCCCATCGAGGTAATGGTGATCGCCGTTGTGAGCGACACGATCACCGATGGAATCTCCGTCGAAATACTGGTGGTTGCGATCTCGCGCACCACGATCGCAATGACGACCAAGAAGCCCACCAAGAACCACGGGTTGAAATCGTCGGAAGCGGGACGGATGATCACCATGACGCCAGCAAAGCCAGCCAGCACACTTACAACTCGGCGCCAGCTCACCGCTTCGCGCAAGAGGCGTGCGGCAGCGAAGGTAACGATCAGCGGAACGATCTGCAGTACGGCCGTGAGGCCGGCTAGCGGCACTCGAGTCAATGCGCTGAGGTAGAGCGCAGTGCCGATGCTCTCCATGAGGACCCGTAGCCCTAGGGAACGGTCGAGATGTTCTCGGGCTCCCCGCAATTCACCGCGAGCGGACGACACGATCAACATCCACGCGGTGATGAAGCAGCCTCGAATGAAGATCGATTCGAACAACGGCAGCGACTCGGCAGCGAGCTTGATGAACGCGTCGTTGACGACATAGCCGGCCATGCCGAGGGTCATCCATCCGGCGCCCCGAAGATTCTCCGACGTGGAGCGCTCGTTCATTGTCTGCACCCAGGCACGCTACGGCCTCGACGGGATAGACGCCTCCACCTGTGTCTGAAAAGCTCCGGTCATGTTGCAGAGCGACGAGCTTCCGCGTTCGGCCGAAACCGTGATCATCGGTGGGGGAGTTATTGGTGCGTCCTGTGCGTGGTGGCTCGAACAGGCCGGACAGTCGGTAACGGTCCTCGAACGGCGTCACGATCTCGGCACCTACAGCACGCCGAATGCGCTTGGGACGATTCGGACGCAATATGGGTCCTCGACGCTGGTGTCGCTCGCACAGGAGTCGCTCGCGTTCTACCGCTCGATTGGCGACCACCTCGATGTCGATGTTGAGGAGCTGGGTTGGGCGAATCAGGGCTACCTCTACCTGGTGTCGAATCCCGACCACATCGAGCGCCTGCACGAATCGGTCGCGATGTACGAGGCGCTCGGGGTCACAAGCTCACTCGTTATCGAGCAGCCCGAGCTCACCGAACGGTTCCCGTTCGTCGGAGACGCTGTTGCGGCGATCTTCCACGGCGATGGTTCGTGGGTCGATCCAAGGCGGATCACCGATGCGTGGGCTGACGCTGCCACAAACACCCGATTGTGTACCGAGACCGAGGTGGCCGGCCTAGAAGCCCACGGCTCCAGGTGGACGGTAACCACCAACCGTGGGGCGATCGAGGCCGAACGGGTCGTCGTTTGCGGAGGTGCACGCGCTCCGGAGTTCCTCAAACCCTTCGGCGTGGAGTCTCCGGTGAAGATCACGCCGCGCTATCGGGTCTTCATTCCGTTCGACGATGAGCACCACCAGCGGGCTCCGCTCATCATCAACATTGCGAATGGCTCGTATTGGCGTCCGGTACCCGGTGGCGTGTGGTTGAGCACGGCCGACGTCGACGAAGCGTCGGTTGAGCCCGGTGAAGATGTCGAAGTGCCGGACGGGTTCCTGGAACGATGTCTCGATCAGATCGAGCCGGTCTCTCCAGCGCTAGCAGCGCACGCCCGCTCATTGCCATCGACGGAATTCAGGTATTCGGGTGGGTATCAGAGCTATCCCATCGACGACGAGCCGATAATCGGATCGGTTCCCGGCTACGACGGACTCTTTGTTAACTACGGACACTGGGCCGGCGTTATGTTGTCGCCGGCCTCTGGACGACTGCTCGCCGATGTCGTCACCGGCAGGATCAGCGATCAGGACAATCCGTGCTCGCTACGACGATTCGATGCTCATGTCGAGCGGTTGTCGACGAACAAGTTCGGAGGATGGGGATGACGAACCAATGGTCTGTGACGCGAATGCAAAGCGCGCTCGGCGCTGTCGTGGAGGGAGTCGATCTTTCGCAGTCGTTGACCGCTGCTGCGCAATCGCATCTCCGGCGTCTGCTCGATGAACACCTCGTACTCGTTTTTCCCGAGCAGCAACTGAGTTCGGCGCGACACGTCGAGATTGGCGAAGTATTCGGTGAGCCCTACGTGCACCCGTTCCTCGAGTCCGTCGCGGAGCACGAGGCGATTCTTCGGGTGGCGAAGGAGCCCGAAGACGAGACGGTATTTGGCGGTGAGTTCTGGCACGCAGACATCACGTTCAGAAATCCGCCGTCGTCGGTGTCGCTGCTCTATGCGATGGACGTGCCCGCCGAGCCGTGTGGCGACACGTTGTTCGCCAACCAGTTCTTCGCGTTCGATCGGCTGTCGGCGGGCATGCAAACAATGCTCGAGGGGCTCGACGCCGTGCACGTGTACCCCGATATGGCCTAGTCCGAGGCAACGGCGGCGGTTCACCCTGTGGTCCGGGTCCACCCCCGCTCGGGTCGTAAGGCGCTGTTCGTGAACGCTGCGTTCGTTGATCGCTTCGTGGGGTGGACAGCCGAAGAATCCAAGCCGCTACTGGCGCAGCTGGAAGCCCATCAGACGCGCCCCGAATTTCAGGGCCGCATCGCCTGGTCGAACAACCAGCTCACGGTTTGGGATAACCGGGCGGTCTTGCACTACGCAATGAATGACTACCCAGGGCAACGTCGAGTTCTTCAACGGGTGACGGTGATGGAACGCACTGCGACCTAACGCGGTCTAGTCGGCAAGCCACCGGTCGACGATGCGTTGCACCTGTCCGGACAGTTGCAGATCGGCGAGCGACTGGTTGATTGGTTCACGCCACGGCGAACCCTGCTGCAGGCCGAAGGTTTCGAACTCTTCGTAGAACACCGTGCCTACTCCAGTGATTCCGTAATCGCCAGCGATTGCATCGAGCGCAAACGGGTTGGCGACAACGAAGTCCACGGTGCCAACTTGGGCAGCCTCAAAGGCCTCGATCTGCGTGCCGTATCCGCGCACATTGATGCCTTCGTCGAGGAGGTATTCCTCGAACGACGAGCCGGTGACGGTGGCGACTTCGGCACCATCGAGTTCGTCGAGCGAGGTGACTGACAGCGCGCCGCCAGCATTCGCGAGGTCTGCGGTGACCTGGGAGACGAAGGCCCCGACGAGAAACAAGCTGGCGAGCATCGCCACGATTCCAACGACTCGTCCACGTAAGGACTTCGGGGACATGTCGCCGTAGCCAACTGTCGTCACCGTCACGGCCGCCCACCACATGCCGTCGATCACGCCTCGTGGATACGTGTGGTTGAAGTCGCTCATGTCCTTGTCGTGGCGTTCGACGAGCCAGATGAGGTGGCCCAAAATGACGAGGCCGAGAAACGCAAAGAACAGGACCCGGAGCGCACCAGATCCAAGCAGTGTTCTGACGAGCGACACGCCACTGCGGGATCGTTCATGGACCCCGAGCTGCGGTCCCGACGAGATGACGGCTGAGGTGAAGTCGAATCGTTCTTCGCGCTCAGCGGTAGGTGCCAACGGAGCGACCGCAACATCGGCGGCACCGGTTTCGAGCAGGTTGAGCATGTCGGAGAACGAGTCGGCCCACACGATGTCGTAGTCGACGCCAAGGTCATGAGCGACGTCCTCCCAGATCTCGATGTAGAAGCCATCGGCTCGCTCACCTGACCGCTCGACGAACGGGGCGATCTCCGTCGTGGCCACGGTCAGCCGTGTTGGTTGAGCGTTGGCCGTGCCGCTGATCAGGATCGCCGCGACCGTGCACGCAACACAAGCAGCCATTCGGGTCCGGGTCGAAAATCTCACGACCACAACGTAGTGCGACCGAACACGGTCTGACCCGTTTCACTAGGGAGTAGAGTGAGTGGTCACTCTACTGTGTACAGTGGTAGCCATGAAGCACAAGCCCGAAGCGATCTTCGATGCGGCGATCGCGTTGTTCGATGAGGATGGCGTCGGCGTCTCGACCGCCAAGGTGGCCGCCGCTGCAGGTGTTTCGAACGGAACGCTCTTCAACTACTTCCCAACCAAACAAGCGCTACTCGATGGGCTGTATCTACACCTCAAAGCCGAGCTCACTCGTTCGCTAGGAGACATCGACGAGGCTCTGTCGATCCGCGACCAGGTCGAACAAGTCTGGACCCGATGGCTCAGCTGGGCCACCGCGAAGCCGTCGCACCATCGGGTGACTCGACTTCTCCACGAGTCGGGCCTCGCAAGCCCCGAGGCAACCGAACAGGCGATGGCGTTGTTCGCAAACAGCCAGCGCGTGCTCGAAGAGGCGCGCAGGCAAGGGCTCCTCATCGACCTTCCCGACGAATATCTCGCTGCGTTAATCCAGCAACAGCTCGAATTGACCATCTCGGCTCAACTCGACACGACACAACAACATGTGGCGTTCGACGCGATGTGGAACAGCATCACGTCGGCGCCAGCAAAGGCAGGGAACATCACATGACAAAAGTACTGGTAACCGGTGCGTCCGGATTTATTGCGAAACACATCACACGCGAGCTGCTCGAGCAGGGCTACGAGGTGCGCGGCACGATTCGATCCGACAAGCGAAAGGCCGAGATCGAGGCGCTCTTCCCAAACGCGAACATCGAGTTTGCCAAGCTCGATCTTCTCGCTGATGAGGGTTGGAACGACGCGCTCGCAGGCGTAGACGTCCTGATGCACACCGCATCGCCGTTTCCGAACGGCGATCCCGATGACCCCGAGGAGCTGATCCGGCCAGCCGTCGACGGCACTCTGCGAGCACTCCGTGCAGCAAAGGAAGCGGGGGTACACCGGGTGATCCATACCTCGAGCTGTGCCGCCATTTACAAGGACAGTGCAAAGCCGCCTAGCCAACAATCGACCGAGGCGAACTGGACCGATGCGACCGCCAGCTACGTGACGGCGTACGAGGCATCGAAGACGCTTGCCGAAAAGGCTGCCTGGGACTTCGCCAACGAGAACGGGATGCAGCTGACGACGATCAATCCTGGAGCCGTGTTCGGTCCGGCTATGGATCCGAACTTTGGTACGTCCCTCGAGCTCATCGAGCAGGTCATGAACGGAGATTTCCCGATGTTGCCGGACATCAACCTGCCCGTGGTCGACGTACGCGATGTCGCCCGTATGCACGTCAACGCGATCGACAATGCCGAGACGATCGGCGAGCGGTTTGCAGCGAACGCTGGTGCCCTCACCATGCTCGAAGTCGCCGGGCCCCTCGCCGCGGCGTACCCCGATCGCAAGATCAGCACACGCAAAGCGCCCAACTGGCTGCTCAAGATCATCGGCCGCTTCGACAAGAGCGTCGGTCAGGTCGTCGGCAATCTCGGGCGGAACAGCGACGTCGAAGCCAGCAAAGCCGAACGCATTATGGGATTTACCTACATCCCGAGTACCGAAGCGCTGCTCGCGTCGGCTGAGTACGTAGCCAACAAGTAAGTCGGCTCGTCGACTTACGACCGCGGCCGCTCGTGGGCTGGGTCGTAGATGCCGTGCTCGTGCCGGGTCGCCGGTAATTGGGCGCCCCACGCGTCGACGGTGAATCCGTCGGAGCGGTCGGCGAACCGCCCGTCCACGAAACCGAGGCAGACGCGTCGGCCCGTGCGAAAGCCGTAACTCGCCGACGTAACGTAACCGGCGGCTTCGCCATCGACAGATATCACCGCCGATGGTGGCGGATCACCCTGCTCGCCCGGCATTGTGGTTGTGTCTAGGGTCCAGATCCCGTACGACCATGCTGCGGGCTGCTCCGCGCTCGACCGAGCTGCCGTCGCTCCGATGAAGTCGCGTTTGTCGAGCGCAACAAATCGGCCGATTCCCGCATCCCACGGGGTGTACTCCACGCTGAACTCGCTACCCCAACCGTGGTAGCCCTTCTCGATCCGCATGGCGTTCAACGCATACGATCCAAAATCCCGTACACCTAGATCTGCTCCGGCGTCGAAGAGCGCGTCGTAGAGGGTGACCAGGTCGGCGTCCTCGACGTGCAGCTCCCAACCAAGCTCGCCGACGAAGCTAACCCGCAGCGCCATCGTCTCGATACCGGCGATCGACGAAAGTCTCACCGACATCCATGGCGCCGCGTTCGCGGAAAGGTCGTCGGCGCTGAGGCGCTGCAGCAGGTCGCGCGAGCGGGGGCCCATCACCATCAGCGTTGAGGTGTGTCGAGCGCCCAGCCTGAGCTGCACGGAGCCGTCGGTCGGGACGTGCTGCCGGAGCCAGTCGAAATCTCGTTCCCTCGCTGCGGTCGGGCCAAGCAGAACAAATCGATCCTCGTCCAGTCGGGCGATCGTCGCCTCGCTCCATACCGTGCCGTTCGGGCGAAGCATGTACGCCAGTCGCACCCGGCCAACGGCTGGCAATCGGCTCGCAAACACGCGGTCGAGGAACGCGGCCGATCCTGGACCGTCGACCTCGTATCGGGTGAACCCGCCGTGGTCCATGACGCCGACCGCATCGCGAACCGCAAGACACTCCAACTCCACCTGTGCGTGCCAATGTTCGTCCCGGTAGCTCGCGGTTTCGTGGCTGTACTGGTCTCCGCCAAACCAAAAGGCTCGCTCCCAGCCGGCGATCTGGCCGAAGTGAGCCCCCTTGGCCAACAGTCGGTCATAGAGCGGCGTTGTCTGCAACGGGCGAGCTGACGTCCAGATGCGATGTGGGAACGGCTCGGCGTATTGGTGCTCGTAGAGCTCACGGACGCGCTGGTTCGCGTAAGTGTTCGCTCCCGCTCCAGCCGTCGCCCAGCTGCCAAACCGACGAGGATCCCACGGCCACACGTCCCATTCGGTATCTCCCTCCGTGATCAGTTCGGTGAGTACCTTGCCTGCCGCTGCCGCGTGAGTGATGCCGATCTGTACGCCGCTCGCTTGATAGAAACCATCGACTCCTGGAGTTGGGCCGATCAGCGGGTTCGCGTCTGGTGAGTACGTGATTGGACCGTTCACGAACTCGGCTATACCGACCTCGCCGAGGAGAGGAACATGTGCCATTGCCTTTTCGGCCACGTGAGCAATGTCATCGGTCGAGTCAGCAAATAGTGAGCTATCGAAAACATCGGGCGGGCCGTCGTGCCACACGCTCTTTCCGGCATGGCCGTAGTTGCCGAAGAGCAGCCGGTCTTGCTCTTGGCGGAGATAGAACATGATCTCGGGATCTCGTACCAACGGGAACGTGCCCTCGACGGCTTCGAGCTGCGCCACAGGTCCGGTCACCAGATATTGGTGCTCGAGTACAGCGAGCGGCAGGTCAATCCCGGCCATCTGATTGATTTGCGCTGCGTAGAACCCGGCGGCGTTAATGATGATGTCTGCGTCGACCGCAATCGCCCCGTCAGGGCCAGCAACGCGAAGTGTCCACCGGCTATCGGCAGTTCCGGGCGAGATGTCTACGACACGATGATGGCGACGAACGGTCGCTCCTGCTGACCGGGCTCGCCGGGCAAGGCTTTGGGTCAGACCGCTCGGGTCGATGTCGCCCTCGTATGGATCGAGTAGTCCAGCGATCACCGATCCGTCGTTCTGCCAGAACGGATGCATTGCCTCCATCTCGACTGGCGAAACCAGTTGGAGGTCGAAACCAAGGCCGGCCGAAATGGCGAGCAGATGGTGAAAGTGGTCGATCCGGCTCGTGGTATGCGCTGGCCAGAACGCTTGGGTATGACGGTAGGTAATGGGGTCGGCCGGATCAGCGGCGAGCTCGCTGTACAGCTGCCACGCGTAGTTGCCTGCTCGTTGACCGAGCCAACTGTTGGAGAAGGTCGGTACGTTCCCGGCGGCGTGCCAGGTCGACCCGGCCGTT
This sequence comes from uncultured Acidimicrobiales bacterium, assembly GCA_937969345.1. Lineage (GTDB taxonomy): Bacteria > Actinomycetota > Acidimicrobiia > Acidimicrobiales > SHLQ01 > SHLQ01. The sequence goes on along the minus strand of CALBVK010000427.1, from coordinate 6,785 downwards.
AGCTCGTGCTTTTCGAGCAGGACAGCGTCGGTCTTCCCGGCAACAGCGAGGTGGTAGAGGATGCCCGCGCCGACAGCGCCGCCCCCGATCACGGCGATCTCGAACCGCTCGGTGTTCGATGGTGTCATGAGGTGAGTCCGCTCGGGAGGCGGATATCAAACGCGGCTCGGAGCGCGGCATCGCGTTCAGCTGGTAGATGCGCTGGGGGAGGTTGAGACAAAATCTCTGCGACCTTCACTTTCGAGCGTTCCCAGATCGTGGTGCCTCCAGCGTCGATCCATTCGGTGACCGACGCTCGGTCGCCGAGCCCCGGGTAGACGTACTCGGTCCGCATAAGTTCGAGCGTCTGTGCGTGACTGAGATAGTGGCCGTCGCCGGTGACGACGGCTTCGAGGATGGCAAGGTCGAGGTATTCGGACTCGACCTCGATCCCTCGGACCGAACGGAGGATCGCGCCACACATGTCGTCATCGATGACGAGCGCTTCTGGGCTTGCCACCATGATCGATCCCAACATGCCAACCGACAACTGGACCATGTCCGCGCCGGCATGGGCGGCGAGGGTGACCGTGTAACCCTTCTCGTAGCCCGCTTGGTTATCGGGAACCTTCGAGTCGGTTATGCCCGCCGAGACCGCGTGGGGGATGTCCAGGCTGCGCAAGAGTTGAGCAGCCGCTGCACTGACGACAGCGGCCTCGCCACCTCCGCCGGTCATGGCCCCGCTTCGCAGGTCGGACACGAACGGCATGAATGCGTGGATGCAGGGGTGGCCAGGTTTCAGTGCGTCGGCCAAGACGATGCCGGCCAAAATCTCCGCGAGCCCTTGCGCGAGTGACCCAGCGAGTGATGGAGGACTGGTCGCCCCAGCCTGTCCGGCCGAGCAGGTCTGGACAATCATGCCTCGTGCGATTGCACGCTCCATGATCTCGCACCCCTCGGGCGAGAATCGCATGGGAGGCACGGCGTGAACAACAACGGCCATCGAGAACGGTTGTAACGCGAATCGCCCCTCGCCGCCGAGCGCGAGATCGAAGAGGTCGACGACCGGGTCGACGGTGTCGGCGGAGGTGAAACTGACCCCGGTTGGTTTGCTGGTGCCAGCGACCACGGCGTATGCGCTGTTGAGGTCGAGATCGAGCCCAGGTGCGCAGTCACGGGCGATGAGCGGACGTAGTCCGTAGCCAATGTTTGGGCTCGCATCGAGGACTCGCATCATCGTGTAGAGATCGGCGAGGGTCGAGTCCCGGTAGGAGTCGGTGGTTGCGTCGAGCGTCTGCACCGCGGCACCACCGGTGCCCATGTGGACACCAGAGCCCCCGATGCTCAGGCCCCGGTCGTCGATGAAACCCGGGAGGTTGACCACGGACGGCGCTCGCTCGAGCGCGGCCTCGACCATCGAGCGCGGCATCAGCACCCGGCCGTCCTCGCGTTGGCTTGCGCCACCCGCGATGAGAAGGTCGACATACCTGTCGGGGGCGTCGGCCATGCCGACCTTTGAGAGCATCTCGAAGCTGTGCTCGACGATCCGGTCTCGATCTACGCTGCTTAGCGGAAGGTATGCGCCGCCAAGCGGAGGACCGCTGCGCGCAGAGTTCTGCTCGACTGGAGCAGCTCGTTTCCCCCTGCGCATCGGCTAACCCTGCCACACGCCCCCCAGCACTTCGCAACTTCAGCCAAGTCCGAACTTCGCGGAGCGATAGGTGCCTTGCTTCGCGTGCGAAGGCCGGCCTGATTGGGCCAGCCCGGGCTATGGTTCGCTCGATCACGAAACGGAGTCCTCATGTCCTTTGCACCCACCGGCCCAATCGATCGAGTCGCCAACGGAATGCCAGTACGTCGGCAGGTACTTGGTGACGAGTACGTCGATGCAGCGACCGCGCCAGAGACCGAGGCGCAGCATGCGCTACAGGAGATGGTGACGGGGTTTGCCTGGGGGACGGTCTGGACACGAGAGGACAAGCTGTCGCTTCGCGACCGCAGTCTGATGAACCTTGCGATGTTGTCGGCGCTGAACCGGCCCCACGAATTGGGCATCCATATCCGGGGCGCGTTGAACAACGGGTTGAGTCCTGAAGAAATTGAGGAGGCGTTGCTCCACACGGGCCCATACTGCGGGTTGCCAGCAGCGATCGATGGAATGAGAACGGCACGACCCATCCTCGATGCGTGGAAAGAGCAGAACCGCTAGTCCACGAGGTGGGGCCAGTGGTTGAGCGCCCGGTCCAGCCAGTTCCAGCTCGATGCTCGCTCCGACATGACGAGATAGGAGTTTCGGGTGAACTCGGGCGCGCTCGCTACCCGATGCAGCTGTCCGGACTGGAGGTGGCTCGCTACTAGCCGTTCGGGGAGGTAGGCGCTGCCGCCACTGGTGAGAAGCTCGCCGAGCGCCCATTCGGCTCGCCCGAAACTGAGTCGGGCTGTTCCGGCGTCGGAGTACGCAGCAGCATGTCGGCGTCTAAAGTCCTCGCCGCTTTCGACGTAGATGTATTTCGGATCGAATCGCATGGGACTCTCCGGGCGGTCGCTGACGAGGACGAGGCGCTCGGGTCGCAGCGAGCGGATGGTTTGGTTGTGTTGCACGGCGACCTCGTAGGTCAACGCAATATCGACAAGGCCAGTCCGAAGGAGTCGCTCGATTTCGGTCTGGTCGCCGGGGAGCACGGTAAGCGCGGCGGTTTCGTGTTCGGTCCGGATCGCATCGAATAGGGCTCGCCCGGGGCCCTGCCAGAGGTCGGCGTGGCAGCCGATGCTCGCCACGACTTCGACCGAGTCCGGCAGCGCTACGTCCTGGATTGCTTGCCCCCATAGTTCGAGCATGACCTCGGCGTGATGACGAAAGCGGCGGCCCGCTTCAGTGAGCTCAACGCCAGACTTCTGACGGTTCAGTAACGGTGCGCCGAGTTCTCGTTCCAAGCTTTGAAGTCGGGTTGTCACCGTGGACTGGCTGACGTGGAGCTTCTCAGCCGCTCGCACGAGGTTGCCCGTATCGATGATCGCGAGAAATGTCTCTAGTGCGGTCAGATTCACCGAGAAGACGCTCCTTCGACCTTGAGTGGCGGTCACGAAACGGCCAGTCTCTTCTATTGGAATATTCGAATCGTAAGTGCGAATGATTTCGATGGTCAAATACGTTCGAGTGCGCGAAACTCATTGCGCACAGGGGGTTCGTGTATGACAGCAACGACGTCCGGGGGGACGGTGTACGAGATCGACGGTCCCGAGGACGCCCCTGTCGTTGTGCTGATTCATGGCTTGGGAATGAACCGGGGGACGTGGGATCGATACGTTCCGGCGCTCGCCGACCGGTATCGAGTAGTGCGATACGACCTCGCTGGCCACGGGGAGACGCCGCCGTCTTCGGACACCCCAGATCTCACGATGTTCTCCGAGCAGTGCATCGAGCTGATGGACGAACTCGGAATCGATTCGGCCGCCATGGTCGGGTTCTCGCTCGGGGGCATGATCAACCGACGAATCGCGATCGATCATCCGGCCAGGGTGTCCGCACTCGCCATCTTGAACTCTCCCCACGAGCGCGGCGACGAAGCCCAACGGCTCGTCGAAGAACGTGCCGAAGCAAGTGCCGCGGGAGGGCCGGCAGCCACGATCGACGCAACACTCGAGCGCTGGTTCACCGCCGGGTTCCGAGCGACCGAACCCGCCTACGTCGACACGATTCGTTCATGGGTGCTCGCCAACGACATCGAGGTCTACGCACAAAATCGGTGGGTCCTGGCAAACGGCGTGGTCGAGCTCATCAACCCTCAGCCTCCGATCACCGCGCCAACTCTGGTGATGACCTGTGAGAACGATTCGGGGAGCACCCCGGAGATGAGCCGCAGCATCGCCAGCGAAATTCCAAACGCCGAAGTCATCATCGTCCCAGGCCGCCAACACCTCGGCCTTCTCGAGGACCCCGACGCCTTCATCCAACCCCTTCTCCCATTCCTCAAAGAGCACCACCAAACCGAATGTCCGTAACCAACCCCCATAACAAAGGGTCAGACCCTTTGTTATGGGGGTTGGTCGGCTGAAAGCAGTGAAATGACCGAAATGACTGGTGGTCGAGCCGCCGTCGAGGCGCTCAGCGCCGAACGTGTAGGCCATGTCTTTGGCCTGATTGGCTCGGCGACCATGGAGCTCTTCGACGCGCTCTACGACGCCGACGACATCTCGTTCATCGGCGTGCGCGACGAACGGACCGGCACGCATATGGCCGATGGTTACGCCCGGGTCTCCGGCGGTCCTGGGGTCGTCCTCGCTGGACAAAACGGCCCGGGCACAACAAACCTCGTCACCGGGTTGGCTCAGGCAAAGGCCGCATACTCGCCCGTGGTCGCGATCGCCGGTCATCTCGCAAGCGGGCACCGTTACCGCGATGCATTTCAGGAGATCGACCAAGAGGCGCTCTTCACCCCGATCACGAAGAAGACATGGACCGTGCCGAGCACGGACCGAGTCGGCGAGCTGATGCGAGAAGCCTTCCGAGTAGCGATGACCCCTCGACGTGGGCCGGTTCAGATCAACCTGCCGCGCGACGTTCTCGCCGGGTCCGCAGATTTCGAACCAGCACAGCGTCCCGAGCACTATCGGCCCAACACCACGCCCGCTGCCTCAGCTGACGTGATCGATAACGCAGCGAGGCTGCTTCGGGGCGCGAGTCGTCCGGTCATCGTGGCTGGCGGCGGCATCAAGAACACCGCCGGGCATCAGGCAGCTCTCGAACTCGCCGAGGCCATTGGTTGCCCGATCGCCACCTCGCCGGGACATGGCGACGCCATTCCGTTTGGCCACCGGCTCAACGCAGGTCAGATGGGACCTCGAGGAAACCCGGTGGCAAGTCGCTTAGTAAAAGAAGCCGATGTCATCGTTGCTCTCGGTACCAGGCTCGGCTTCAACTCGACCTTCTACAGCTACGACAACATCAACCCCGATGCGGAGATCATCCAGATCGAGATCGAGCCGACGGCGATCGGCCGGTTCTTTCCGGTGTCGGTCGGAATCTGGGCAGATGCACAACAGGCAGCTCGCCAGCTCACCAAAGCGCTCGGCGTGCTCGAACAGCAAGCGGAAGTCGAATCGTGGGCGTCGGCGTTTGCGACCGAACGCACTGCCTACCTGGCGCAGCGAGATCTCGACGCAGTAGAGACCAATCCAATTCAGCCGAGCGGACTCTTCAAGGAGTTTCGCAAGGTGCTTCCGCCTGAAGCTGCGATCACACTCGACGCCGGAACGATGTGTTTGCAGGTCACCGATGCGCTCGACTACCACTCGCCGCTGAGTCTGTTCAGTCCGCTCGACTTCGGTCTCGTCGGCTTTAGCTTCGCTGCAGGCCTTGGGATCAAGTGCGCCCAACCCGACCGTCCGGTCGTGTCGCTCATGGGTGACGGTGGGTTTGGGATGACCATCAGCGAACTCAGTACAGCGGTTGCCTACGGACTCAACACCACAACCATTGTGATGAACAACCGCTGCTGGGGAGCCGAGAAGGCGTACCAGCGCGACTTCTTCGGTGAGCGCTACATCGGGGCCGACATCGACAGCCCGCCGTTCGACAAGGTCGCCGAGCTCTATGGCGCAGCTGGCTTCCGTGCCGACACACTCAGCGATGTCGGGGGAGCGATCGAAGCTGCCCTCGAAACGGACAAGCCGTCCGTTGTGGAGATCGCCGTCGACCCCGACTCGCTCTACAGCTTCCGCAGGGACTCGTTCGCTCACCGCATCAACGCCGCCGAATCCAATCCGTCTACGACTGGGGAAACCTCATGACCGTGAATTACCAAATGCTCATCGACGGCGCGTTCGTCGATGCCTCCGATGGAGGACGATTCGACAGCATCAATCCAGCGACGGGTGAGGTGTGGAGCACTGTCCCCGAGGCGACTGAAGCCGACGTCGACATGGCTGTCCGAGCAGCGGACCGGGCGTTCAACGAGGGGCCATGGTCGATGATGACTCCGAGCGAACGGGGCCGATGCCTCCGGAATCTGGCCGAGCTGTTGGCCGACAAGTCTGAGGTGCTCGGCGAGATCGAGGCTCGAGATACCGGAAAGCTCTTTGCCGAGACCCGCTGGCAGGCGAAGTACATCGCCGAGTACTTCCACTTCTATGCAGGTGCTGCCGACAAGATCGCCGGCGAAACCTTGCCGATCGACAAGCCCGATCTGTTCGTCTTCACCCAGCGCGAGCCACTGGGTGTTGTTGCGGCGGTCGTGCCATGGAACAGTCAACTCTTTTTGACTGCGGTCAAGATGGGCCCGGCGCTCGCTGCGGGTTGCACGGTTGTGCTGAAAGCTTCCGAGCATGCCTCGGGGGCGATGCTCGAATTCGGAAAGCTGGTCGCCGAAGCCGGGATCCCCGACGGGGTCGTCAATATCGTCACTGGCCACGGCGAACCATGTGGCCGGGCGCTGACGTCCCATCCGCTCGTCGCTCGTGTGTCCTTCACCGGTGGTCCGGTTTCGGCTCAGCATGTGATCAGAAACTCGGCGGAGAACTTTGCCGAGGTCAGCCTCGAACTCGGCGGCAAGTCGCCGTTCATCGTGTTCGATGACGCCGATATCGACAGCGCGGTGAACGGCTCGGTCGGGGGCATCTTCGCTGCGAGCGGACAAAGCTGTGTTGCTGGCTCTCGGGTGTATCTCCATGAGGACATCGCCGATGAGTTCATCGAGAAGATGAAGGCGATCGCTGAATCGATCCAGATCGGGGATCCACTCGATGATGCATCGCAGATGGGACCGCTGTGCACGGTTGGACAGCTCGAGAACTGCGAGCGTGAGGTC
>CALBVK010000426.1 GCA_937969345.1 uncultured Acidimicrobiales bacterium | reverse complement strand
TCATTGCGTTCCTTGAAGACTTGAAGGTGCTCTAATCATGGGAATTTCATCTATCTGGGTATACGGAGAGGTCGTCGACGGATCGCTGTCGACGATGACGACCGAAATGTTGGCCAAGGCCCGCACGCTCGCTGACGACGTTTCTGTCGTTCTCGGCGGAGAAGCATCCGACGCGCTCGCAGCCGAAGCGGGCGCCCATGGCGCAAGCACCATTCAGGCAACCGGCGACCTCGGACAAGGCCTTCAGGGCGTCCACGTCGCTGCTGCTATCGCTGGTGCTGTCGATGCAGGCACCGGCCCCGCTGCGGTGCTTGCCGGCACGACCTACGACGGCCGCGACGTTGCTGCCCGTTTGTCGGTAGCGCTCGACGCTCCGGTAATCACCAACGTCGTCGACCTCGAGGTAGACGGCGACGCACTCGTCGGTACCGAGCCAGTCTTTGGTGGTACCACCAACGTCAAGACGCGTTTCACTGGTGGCAAGGCACAGATTGCACTCGTTCGTCCGAAGTCCTTCGTCGCTGAAGAGACCGGTGGTGGCGCAGCTGCGGTTGCAGCCCTCGCTACCCAGGACGCCGGTGCCGCTGGCGCCGCGCAGATCGTCGACCGGTTCGTTGAAGAGTCCGATGGTCCAAAGCTCGACGAGGCCGGCTTTGTTGTGTCCGGTGGCCGTGGCCTCGGCGACGCAGAGAAGTTCGCAATGGTCGAAGAGATGGCATCGCTCGTCGGAGGCGCCGCTGGTGCATCCCGTGCGATCGTCGATGCTGGCTGGGTGCCGTATAGCTCCCAGGTTGGTCAGACCGGCAAGGTTGTAAAGCCCGACGTCTACCTCGCTCTCGGCATTTCTGGCGCGACCCAGCACCTCGTTGGCATGAAGGGCTCCAAGCACATCATCGCCATCAACAAAGACGAAGAGGCACCGATCTTCGGTGTCGCCGATCTCGGCATCGTTGGCGATGTGCACAACGTCGTTCCAAAGCTGATCGAGGCACTAAAGGCTCGCGCCTAACAAACTCACAAATTTGAACCGCTAGGTACGCCAGACGTACCTAGCGGTTCAAAATTGGCAAAGACACTTCCCCTGACCGACAACTGGCAGGGGAAGTTTTGTGTTTTCATCCGAACAATTTTTGGCATTCGCCGAACACCATGGCGTGCTCTCGCTCGACGAACTGAACGGCGTTGGGTTAACCGACGCTCAGGTGAAGCGACGATACGCCGCTGGGCTCTTGGCGCGTCCATATCCGAGGGTGTATCGACTGGCGGCCGTGGCTCCGTCGTGGACCGGCGATGCCCGAGCATTAGCGCTCTCGGTGAAGGGGGTGATTAGTCATCGATCCGCTGCGTATCTTTGGGGATTCGACGAACGTCAACCGTCAACCATTGAGGCAACGATTGCCTATCGGCGCCGCACGAGAGTGTCGTCAGCGGTCGTCCATCGGTCGAAGCAGTTCGATCTGATCGACGAACACGAGATCGATGACGTAGCGGTCACAGGACCAGCGCGAACCGTTCTGGACTGTGCTGCCGTGTACTCACAAAAGGAGCTTGGGTTCCTCGTCGACGCGGTGATTCGGTCGAAGCTTCTCGACTGGCCCGATCTCTACGACGTCTATATTCGTCACGCCGCGAAAGGTCGGAATGGGACTGGCAAGCTTCGCCAGTTTCTCGACGATCGCTACGGGGATCTTCGCGTCCCAGATAGTCGATGGAATCGAATGGTCGGGACGCTGCTCGAAGACGCCGACGTTGGTCAGCCGGTCTACGAACACGAGATTCATCGACCTGATGGCCGTCTCATTGGGCGTGTCGACCTGGCCTTTCCCGATCAGCGTTTGGCCATCGAGCTCGACAGCGTGAAATACCACCTCAACCACGATTCATTCGTAGGCGACCCACGTCGAAAGAACGCGCTTCAGCTCGCCGGCTGGACCGTGCTCACCTTCACATGGTCGGACTATGTCGACAGGCCGCACCAACTCGTCAGCACCGTGCGAACAATGCTCACAAATTTGAACCAGTAGAGGCGCAAGGCGTACCTAACGGTTCAAATTTGTTGTTAGACCATGGGCCAGGGGTAGCGGCGTCCTGTGGGGTCCGAGGGGAACTCTCCGTTCTGGAAGAGCGCTCGGGCCCGTGTGAGCGTTGCATCACGCTCAAAGGGCGTGAGGAGTTCGCTCAGGGCAGGATTAAGGCCGTCATCGAGGAAGGCCTCGAGACTCTCGGAAATGTGGGTTGGAAGCCGTTCCCCGGCGAAGTCCCAGACGACCGTCCGGAGCTTGAACTCCTGGTGGAAGCACAATGAGTTATCGATGCACCACAGCGCTTGGTCATCTTCGGCTAACAGGATGTGTCCGGCTTTGCGATCGGTGTTGTTCGCCACAAAGTCGAAGGCGCAAATCTCGCGAAACGCCGGATGGAAACGTTCATCGTCGAGGAGCGTGAAATAGTGCTCTTCGAAGTCGGCCGGGATAAAGAGCTGCAGTGAGCCAATGCCAGCGGGTCCGTCGACCTCGATCGTCGGCGGAACGTGTCCCCAGCCAAGCTGTTCCGACAAGAGAAACGCACCGACCTCACGCATGTACAGCGAACCAGGAAAGTCCCAGAGTGGCTGTTCGCCTCGTTCAGGCTTATAGATCGCCTGAGCGGGAACTTCGTCGTCGACAACCAGGTCGACGAGGAAGGTCGCATTCGAGCTGTACGGCATGCGGCCAAGCACGTCGATGTCGGCTCGTGCGAGCAGCTCGAGGGCCGCAGCGGTCTCCAGGGGAGGCCGAGAGCGAAATGGACTCTCGTCGTCTGTGTTGTCGGTCGACTCGTCTGGATCCTCGTTGTTCGGCATCGACGGTCAGTTCCAACAGGGGCAGAACCCGTCTTCGCCATGGTTGAGGGGACGTGAGCACCACGGGCACGGCGGTCGACCGGCCTCGATGATCTCATGAGCCCGCTCAATAAATGCCAACGTCTGGCCGCGGTTGATACGGAACGTTGCGGTCGCGGCGTTGTCGAGCTCGGGGTCCTCAACGATCTCTTCGGCCATGACCACAACGTTGTCGGAGGTTGGGTCATACATGGCACCCATTGCGCCGATAACCCATACCGGCTCGACGGGAACAAAGAGGTCGGGGGCCGACGTCCACTCCTGCGCGCTTATCTCGGGGAGGTCCTCGAGGAGTCCGGCGAGGTGTTCAGCCATCGCGAGCACCTGTTGCTTCTCCAGCTTGAGTGACACCGTGGTGTCGCCGGAAATAGCTTGCAGAAAGAACGTACGCTGCCCCTTGGGTCCGACCGTTCCCGTTGTGAACACGTCGACGTGATCGATATCGAAGTCCATGGGCTAGCTCGGTACGAGGGTTGAGAGGTCGTCTCCGGTCGAGTTCACACTCAACACGATGGGACCGCTGGTCGTGTACATCACCGCACTTATTGAACACGGTGAAACAACGATTCGTTGAAAGAGATCCAAGGGCGTTCCAGCCGCGTCGGCGACCGCTGCCTTGATCGTGTCGGCATGGGACACCGCAACGATGGTTTCTCCCGGGTGTTTGGCGACCAAGTCGGCCACCGCTCCGGTCATACGCGTCTGCATCTCGGGGAAAGATTCACCGCCGGGAAAGCGAAACCCGCTTGGGTATCGCTGCACGGTCGTCCACTCCGGGAGCTTTCGCAGCGATGACAGGTTCTTACCCGTCCACTCGCCGAAGTCAGCCTCGATGAGGCCCTTGTGGGTTCGAACCCGCAGCTTGCACGCTCGTGCAATCGGTGCCGCTGTTTCCTGCGTGCGCTCCATTGGAGAGGCGTAGACCGCCGAGACCTTGTTGAGCGCCGCAATCCGTTCACCGGCTACATCTGCCTGTTTGAGCCCAGTCTCAGCGAGGTGAAGCCCAGGCGCACGTCCGGGAAGTTTCTTGCCGGTCGTTGGTGTCTGTCCATGGCGGACGAACAGCACAACGGTGGGCTTCGGTGGATTCTTCTTGGCCATTGGATTTCACGCTACCGCCACTACCTTTTGAAACAATGAACCTGGCATTGTTGAACCGAGAGATTGAATCGTGCCGGAAGTGTCCGCGGCTCGTTGAGTGGCGAGAGCAGGTCGCCATAGACAAGCGGGCGTCGTACAAGGACGACACGTATTGGGGAAAGCCAGTGCCTGGTTTTGGTGATCCGAATGCGCAGATAGCGGTCGTCGGTCTCGCTCCTGCTGCTCATGGAGCAAATCGCACGGGTCGAATGTTCACCGGTGATCGATCCGGCGATTGGTTGTATCGGGGTCTGCACACCGCCGGCCTCGCCAACCAGGCCGAGTCCATTTCGGCCGATGACGGACTCGAGCTGTCGAACGTGTGGGTGACCTCTGCGGTCAAGTGTGCTCCTCCGGACAACAAGCCAACCGCAGAAGAACAAAACATCTGCCGCGACTACCTTCGTGCCGAGCTCGATGCACTTCCGAATTTGCGGGTGCTGATTGCGCTCGGCGGTATCGGCGCCAGCGCTGTGGCCCGCCATTTCGATATCTCGCCTCGACCGAAGTTTGGACATGGCGTCGAGGTGCCAATCGATGAGCGGCTGACGTTGCTGTGCAGCTACCACGTGTCTCAACAGAACACGTTTACGGGACGACTGACCGAGGAAATGCTCGATGAGATTTTCGAGCGTGCGCAACGTATCGCCGCCTCGCCGCTAGCGTAGAACCGTTATGTTTCGACGCCTTCTGTTTCTTATCATCGGTCTCGGCCTGCTCACGGCTGCATGCACGAGCGCTGGCCTGCCTTCAAGCTATTCGGACCAGGACAATCGTGCCGAGAAGCAGTTCGTCGCGGCGTGTGAGGGTGCGCTCGACGATGATGAGGCCCCGGACTACTGCCAGTGTGCGTTCTACACGATTGCCTCGGATCTCAGCTTCGAGGAGTTCCTTGAACTCGACGAGCAGCTCAAGGACGACCCCGAGTCGCTCTCGAAAGAACAGCGTGATCTCTTTGCCGGCGTGAGTAGCCCATGCGAGTTCTCCGCTGACGACGTCAACGGCTAACACCCGCAGCGGCCAACACCCATAACAGCTCAGCGCCGTCCTGGTCGCCCGGTAGCGCCACGCATCATTAGATGGCGCGATGGTCGTTGGACACGATGCGACGCGCCGAGGAGCGATCCTGAACGGATCCTCGCTGGGCGAAATTGGGTTGTTATCGACCCGTCGGGGCGGAGGTTATGAGCCTTCGACCGCACCGAGGTTCGGCGCTTCGATCACCGTCTCTGGGCCGAGCGCCGAGATGATCTGACGTGCTTGCTCGCGGTGGCGGCCGACAAGGGCCCACATCTCGGCGATACGTGCTCGCTCGTCATCGAGTGAACGTTCCTCGGCGGCGAGACGCTTGCGGACTTCATCGAGATGGATACGTTCGGCCTCGATGCGCTTCTTCTCTTCGGCGTTGTCGGCACGAAGTGAGTCCAAGCGGCCGGTCTCGGCTGCGATTTCGGTTTGCTTACGGTCGAAGTCGAGCTGATGACCGTTGAGGGTCTCGCGACGCTCGTTGACGATGGCTGCGAGCTTACGAAGCTCGGCTTCCTCGCCCTTCAACGCTTCGCGACGCATGTTGATCTCGGCACGGAATTCGTTGAGCTGGGCAGCCTCGGCCTCGGCGCGGCTCTCGGCACCCTCGAAATCTGTTTGCTGTTGGGCAAATGACTCGAGCTTGTCGTCAAGCACCGTGCGATCACGTTCGTACTGCTTTGCACGCTCGTCGAGGATGTCATCCTCTTCGTCGAGTTGGCGGCGACGTTCGATCAGCTGGTTCTGCTGTCGGCTGATGAACTCGTTCTGCTCGTTGAGCTGACGTCGCTGTTCGGCGAGCGCTTCACGCTGCTGGTCGAGAAGGATCTTCTCGGCATCGAGATGTTCGCGCTGTTCGGCCACCATGGTGCGTTGGTCGTCGAGCTCGGCGGACGTTCCAGCGAGCTGGGACCGTTCGTGTTCGATCTGGGCCCGCTGACGAGAAAGAAGAGCTGCGTCCATGTCGAGCTGCTCGCGCTCGGCGGTAAGCGAGACCAAGCGCTGCTGGACAGCGTCGACTTCGGCCTTGCCCTCTTCTACGAGCGATTGCTGGGACTGCAACTCTGAACGTTGGCTGTCGAGTTCCGCGCTACGAGTTTCGAGAGTTGTTGCTTCGGTGTCGAGCTGAGCTCGGCGTACGTCGACGTCGCGCTCGAGCTGAACAACCTCAGCCTCGCGGCTTTCGATTTCCTGGGCACGCGCTTCGAGTGCTTGAGCTGCCTCGGTGAGGGTCTGGTCGACGGTATCGAGCGTGGACTGCTGGGTTTCGAGCTCAACACGTCGTGCATCGAGGTCAGCGTTCTGCGCCTCGAGTACACCGAGCTCATCGAGACGATCCTTGTTTTCTGCCGTCAGACGATCGCGCTCGGCTTCGAAGTCGGTTTCGAGAGCAGCGATTGCCTGGCGGTGGGCAGCGGCGATCTCTGACTCTTGGGATTCGAGCGTCTTTTTCCGCTCGGAGAAGTCAGCTTCGGCCTCGGCGAGGGCTGTCTGTCGACGCTCGATATCGCGTTGGCGGTCGTCGAGATCGACCTCGGCCAGAACGGCCTTGGTGTAGCTCTTTGCTTCGTCTGAGTCGTCGTCGCCACGAACGAGAGCCGCTGCCTCGTCGTTCATCTTGGTGCGCGTTGCCGCCAGTTCTTCCGCGGCCTTCTCGACGGCCGTGCGCGTTGCAGCGAGTTCGTCCTGTTCGACATCGAGGGCTGCTCGCTCGGTCTCGACTTCGGCGCGAAGTGCACGAAGCTCGGCGAGGCCCTCGTTCTCTGAGCTCAATGCCTGATCGAGATCGGCGAGCTTCTCCTGCTCTGCGTCGAGTTCGGCGCGGCGGGTTGCGAGGTCGTCCTTTTGTGCCTGAATCTCGGTCTCGAGCGCTATCCGTTGCGCTTCGATTTCACCGAGAAGACGCTCATGGTCGGCTTCGATCGCCGTCCGCCGGTCGCTCACTTCCTTTTCGAGCGCCTCGATTTCGACCGAGTCGTTTGCGATTTGTTCGGCGCGAGTCTCGAGCGTGGTTCGATCGACTTCGAGCGCCTTGCGCATCTCGGAGAGCTCAGCGGCTTCGCTGTCGATCTCGGAACGCTGCGAATCGAGCTTGGCTCGGGCGGCGTCGATCTCGGCCTGTTCGACCTTGACCGCCTCTTGAATCGCGTTTCGGCGGGCCTCGGCCTCGACGTCGACGGTCTCGCGCCCTATCGACGCACTCTCGCGTTCGATCGTGCGGCGTCGCTCGTTGACTTCGTTCTCGGCCTCGGCGAGCTTGGACCGGTAATCGTCTACCTCGGTGCGTCGCTTCTCGATGTCGCCCGCGAGCGAGTTCAGCTGGGTACGAGCCTCTTCAATTCGGGCAAGCTCTGCCCGCTGATCGGCCTGTGTGCGCTCGATCTGGTCGCGTAGCTTCGCGAGCTGCTGCTGGCGAGTAAATAGAAGCTCTTCTTCGGCATCGAGTGATGCCGCCGAACGCTCGATGCGGAGACGCCGAAGGTCAGAAGCTGGGTCAGTTGATCCAGCGCCTTCGTTGTCATCGAATGTGTCGTCAGCCATGAACGCTCTCTTGTACCGGTTTCGCCGTTGAGCTTAGGTGAATCACCAGCATAGAAACGTATCTGGGCGACCAGGATTTCCAATCGTTCGAAATCGTATCCTTCACAGAGGGCCGGAAACGCTTACAGCGCGTGGTCCTCGCTGGATTGACGCTCAGCGTTGGTGAGGTCGATAACCGGGTCGAGGGAGACGGCATCGTCGCCCTCATCGCCGAGCGTTGCGGCGAGCTGCGCGGCCGTCGACCGGTGTTCCTCCACCAACGACCACAGCTTCTCGAGACGCTCGCGTTCGGAGGCGACAGCGTTACGACGCTCCAACAATTCTTGGCGCTCGGTGTTCATCTGTTCGTGCTCGGAGACGAGTTCGCGTGCGGCCTTCTCTTGTTCGACTCGGCGCTTCGCCAGTTCGGCCTCGGCATCGCGAACCGCGAGCTGGGCGGCCTCGATCTTTTGTTCTTCCTCGTCGAGGGTGCGGACCTTGCCACGCATTGCCTCGGCCCGAGCCTGAACGTCTTTGATCGTCTTGGCGACGGCTTCCCGCTGTTGTCGGACGTCGACACGGTCGGTGACCACATCGCCCGCTTCGGCTTCGATGTTGGACCGATCGGCGTCGACAACGGTGCGTCGCTCTTCGAGCTGCTGTGCTGCGTTGTCGATGCTGTCCCGCTCGGCGGCCAGCAAGCGTCGACGCTCGTGGAGTCGCATAGTGTCGGCTTCGAGCGTTTCAATTTCGAGCTCGAGCTGGACCTGACGTTTGCGAATAGTTGCTTCGGCTTCGCTGAGGCGTCCGCGTTGGACCGCAACCGAGGAACGCTGGGTTGCGACGTCGCTGCGCTCTTGAGCGAGCTGCTCGTGCTCGTGGTCGAGGTCGGCAGCGGTATGAAGGAGCTCTTCGGAAATGCCCGCGAGGCGGGCCCGCTCCAAACCGATCTCTTCGCGCCGCGTCTGAAGAAGCAGTAGCTCGCTGTCCACGCTCTCGCGCTCGTCCTCGAGACGCTGAAGGAGCCGCTCGCCTTCTTCGAGCTTCTCACGATCGGCCTCGAGACGTTCCATTCGCTCGACGACTTGTCGCCGATCCGCCTGATATCCCGCTTCACGAGTCGCGAGGACTTCCTCGCGGCGGGTGAGCTCGTCAACTTGGGCGTTGAGAGACTCTGCCGTCGAGAGAATCTCTGCATCGAGTTCTTCGAGCTCGCGCTCGGCGTTCTCTTGCTGGAGCCGACGGGCACGTAGCGCTGAGTCACGGGCATCGAGACGGGCGGACTCGGCATCGAGCTCGCCAGCACGTTCTTCAAGTTCGAGGTGGAGTGCCTCGAGTTCGGTCACACGTTCGCTCAACACCAGTTGTTGCTCGTCGAGCGATGCACTCAGGCGATGCAACTCTTCCTGCCGGCGATCGAGAGCCGCTGCCTGACCGTCCTGGCCAGCTTCGCGTTCGTGTAGCTGAGCGCTGTGCTCGTCGAGCAGCGTCGAGCGAGCTTCGATGTCGAGCTGCTCCTGCTCGAGTCGAGCACGCTCAGCGTCGATCTGGCTTTGCCACTCGCTGTGGGACGCCACGGCCAGGTGGAGTTCTGCTTCGCGTTCGTCGAGTTCGGCTGCGGCTCTCGTGAGCTCTGCTTCCCGGATCTCGAGGGCCGCGACCTCAGCTTCTTTGTCTCCGAGCGCCCGTTGAGCGTCCTCGGCAGCGGTCATGCGATCGACGATCTGCAGCTCGAGCTCATCGAGCTCGGCCGACCGTGCGGCCAGATCCGCTTGACGTTCATTGAGCTCATCGACCGTGCGTTGGCGCTCGTGTACTTCTTCTTCGAGCCGATCGATTGCTTCGGACTGCTCCGCTAGGACGGCTCGCTCCGCCTCGATGTCATCTCGTTCAAGCAACAAATCGGCGCGAGCACCTTCGAGCTGGTCGGCTTCTGCCGCAAGTCCAAGTCGACGTTTCTCGAGCTCGTCGGCCTGAGCATCGAGCTCGGCTTGTTGTGTTGCGATCTCGCGAGTTCGCAACGATGCGGCATCGGCCGCCGCTGCGAGCTCAGAGGCCTGAGCCGACTGTGCTGCGGCAAGTTCGGCTTCGTGCTTTTCTTGCTCGAGGAGGAGGGCGGCCCGCTGGTCGTCGATCGATTGTTGGATCGACGCGATCTCGGCAGCATCCTCGGCGATGCGCTGCCGCTGCGTACTCAGTTGCTCTTCCTCGCTGGCAAGATTCTCGCGCTGAGAAGCGAGTTGCTCTTCTTGCTTGCGAATGTCCGACGAACTCAGATCGAGCTCGACGGCCCGCTGTGCTTGGGCGGCGCTCGTCGTCGCAAGCTCGGTTTCGGTTCGATCGATGCTTTGCTGCGCTTGCGCCAACTGTGACGAACGAGAGTTGAGCTCTTCAGTACGGCTCGCAAGGGATGCTTCTTGCTGCGCGAGTTCGGCGTTGACGTCTTCGAGTTCCTGCGAGCGGCGCTGGATCTCGTCGAGGCGTTGTTCGAGTTGTGCTTCTTCGTCGCTGAGCGTTGCATGGCGGAACTCGATGTCGTCGCGTTCCTTGTCGAGCAGCTCCCGAGCTTCGACCAGGGACTCTTCGGTCTCATGGAGTTCGGCTCGTAGCGCTTCTACCCGCACCCGTTCTTGCTCGAGTGTCTCGAGTTCAGCCACGGTTCCGGCTCGAGCAGACGCGAGCGACTGAGTCAGCTCGGCGAGTTTGGATTCGCCCTCTGCATGAGCGCGCTCGCGTTCAGCGAGGTCTTGTTCGCTCGCGCTGAGTTCGTCGATCTGCATGCTGAGTTCGGTCCGCTTGATGTTGTGGGTCCGGGCTGCCTGGTCGAGCTCGCTGCGT
Source organism: uncultured Acidimicrobiales bacterium (assembly GCA_937969345.1). Taxonomy (GTDB): domain Bacteria; phylum Actinomycetota; class Acidimicrobiia; order Acidimicrobiales; family SHLQ01; genus SHLQ01. The sequence goes on along the minus strand of CALBVK010000426.1, from coordinate 3,553 downwards.
TGACGCTCGAGTTCGGAGCGAAATGCCCGGAGCTCGCCGTCAAACTCGGCCAGCGTCTCGCGTTCCGCGACGAGTTGGGCGCGACGTTCTTCCACCGAGACCGTCTTCCAACGGTCCGATCCATGCGCCGGTGACGACGTCGAGGCATCAGAGTTTGGCGCCCCGCTCGTGTTGTCATGCGACGTATCGCCTGTGGTCATCCTTGCTCCGAGTTCATCATGGGAAACGCCCCATCGACTCCGAGAGTACGCATTCGTTGGTGCGAACTCCAAAACGTCGGGTGGGTGAGCGTCGCATTTCCGAAGACCGCTGCGAAACGGATTCTGGGAGCGCGCCATTCGGCTCCCTACTTTCAACAAAAATTGCGCCCTCGGCAGGATTCGAACCTGCGCTCACGGCTCCGGAGGCCGATGCTCTATCCCCTGAGCTACGAGGGCTTGTCCGCAGACTCTATCTTGCCCATCGGCAGATGGCCCCGAGCGGTCCGCTCTGCTCGTAGGATTACGTCCCATGATCCAGCAACATTTACGGGATGCGCTCGTCGCAGCGGCCGAAGCGGAGGGCTTGAGTGCTCCTTCGGAGATCGGTCTCGAGCAGCCAGCGAACCGCGACCACGGCGATTGGTCCTCGAACCTGGCGCTCGCCACATCGAAACAGGCCGGGACCAATCCCCGAGAACTCGCTGGACGCCTCATTGCGCAACTCGAATCCCAGGATCTGTCCCACGTTGACTCAATCGATGTCGCTGGGCCTGGATTCATTAACTTCCGCCTCCACAATACGTGGTTGCTCGACGTGCTCACGGGCGTCGTGGCCGAGGGCGTAGAGAATTTTGGTTCGAGCGCGATCAATGCAGGCGCGTCGATAAATGTCGAATTTGTCTCGGCGAATCCGACCGGTCCGTTGCACGCCGGCCATGGTCGCGGCGCCGTTTATGGCGATGCACTCGCCGCGCTTTTGGAGTGGACTGGTTACGACGTCACCCGCGAGTGCTACCTCAATGATCGAGGTGTCCAGATGCAGGTATTTGGGCAGTCCTTGGCGGCCCGAAAGGCCGGCGATACGCCCGAAGACGGCGGCTACATGGGTCAGTACATCATCGATTGGGCCGAAGAAATGCCCGACGACGCAGATCCCGTCGAGTGGGGCTATGCCCGAGCACTGCGGGATCACAAAGAAACGCTTGCGCTGCTCGGAATCGAATTCGACGTGTGGTTTAGCGAGCGGAGTCTGGTGAGCGACGGCAAGCTCGAGGCCTCCCTCGGCGTCCTCAAAGACCGTGGCATGGTCTTCGAAGACGGTGGAGCGACATGGCTACGAAGCACCGATTTTGGCGATGACAAAGATCGGGTACTGGTCAAATCCGACGGCTCCTACACCTACTTAACTCCTGACATTGCGTACCACCACGACAAGTTCAGCCGGGCAGATGAACTCGTCAACGTCTGGGGGGCTGACCATCACGGCTACATCCCACGGATGAAAGCCGCAATGGAAATGCTCGGCAACGATCGCGACAAGCTTGACGTGCAGATCACCCAGATGGTGAAGCTGATGCGAAACGGCGAGGAGGTCAAGATGGCCAAGCGGACCGGCGAGCTCGTCGAGCTTCGGGAGTTGGTCGCAGAGGTTGGCGCCGATGCAACCCGGTTCACCTACCTGCTGCAGTCGACCGACTCCCAACAAACCTTCGACCTTGCGCTTGCGGTTTCGCAGGCGAAGGACAACCCGGTCTTTGCAACCCAGTACGCACATGCTCGCATTCGACGTGTGCAGGCCAAGGCAGCGGAGGCCGGTGTCGAGCGCAAGCCACTCGACGAGGTCGACCTGACAGTGCTCGTTCACGAGCGCGAGATCGAGCTGCTTCGAGTGCTCTTTCGTGGACCCGAGGTGGTTGAGATCGCGGCTCGGGAACGGGCACCGCATCGCGTGGTTGGTTGGGTGCGCGACCTGGCGTCAGCGGTTCACAGCTTCTACCAGAACAACGAGTGCTATGTCATGGGTGATGGGGTCTCGCCTGAGCTCACCCAGGCACGCCTGTGGCTGATCGAGGCAGCGCGCATTGGTTTGGCAGCGACACTGGGGCGTCTCGGCGTTTCCGCACCCGAATCCATGTGGAGCGACGAGGCCGAAGCCGCCATGGGTTCTGACGATGACTGACGAATCGATCGAACCGTCGAACCTCCCCATCCCGTTCGCGCTTCTTCCCGACAGCGCAGCTGTCGGCGACGATGGTGGACTAACCATCGGCGGCTGTTCGGTCGCAGAGGTGGCCGCAGAGTTTGGCACTCCGGTGTTCATGTACGACGAAGACCACCTGCGCGCTCGCGCTCGGGAGGCCGTTTCGGCGTTTGGGCCGGGTGTTGCCTACGCGAGCAAGGCGTTTCTTTGTACGGCGATGGCAAAGCTCGTTCACGAGGAAGGAATGGACATCGACGTCTCGACAGCCGGCGAGTTCCACATTGCGATCCGAGCGGGTGTTCCGGCTGCGAATTTGATCTTCCACGGGAACAACAAGTCGACCGAAGAGCTGCGGCTAGTCATCGAAGCCGGAGTACGTCGAATCATCGTCGACAGCTTCGACGAGCTCGATCGCCTCGATGCACTCCACGAAGAGGGGTTGCCCGCTCCGAATGTGCTCCTGCGAATCACCCCAGGCGTCGAGGCGCACACCCACGAGTTTATCGCTACAGGCCGTGACGATTCGAAGTTCGGCTTCACTGTGTCCACCGGGCTCGCAAAGCAGGCCATCGAGCGGGCGATCGAATCGCCGTCGGTCAACCTCAAAGGCATACACGCCCATATCGGCTCTCAGGTCTTCCGTGTCGATTCGTTTGCGAAGTCGGCCGAGGTGATTGCGTTGGTCGGTGAGCCGTACGGTCTTGATGAGGTGTCCGTTGGCGGCGGCTTGGGTGTTCCCTATGTGATTGGCGAGGAGGGGTCGACGATTACGGCTTGGGCCAATGTCGTGCACGATGCGCTCGATGCTGCGGGTGTTACAGCGTTGGTTACCGCCGAACCGGGCCGGTCGATCGCTGCATCGGCGGCGATCACCGTTTACACCGTGGGTACGGTCAAACCGCTCGCCGGCATCCGCACGTACGTGGCCGTGGACGGCGGCATGTCGGACAATCCACGACCGGTGCTTTACGGCAGTGGCTACGAGTCATTCCTGCCACAACGCCCCGAGGCCGAGCGCGATCTTCGGGTCCGCGTTGTTGGCAAGCACTGCGAGTCCGGCGATGTACTCGTGCGCGAGGGCCAGGTGCCTTCAGACATTGCGGTCGGTGACCTTTTGGCAACTCCGGTGACAGGTGCCTACGGTCATGCCATGGGCTCCAACTACAACGCCGTAACCCGACCCCCGGTCGTGTTTTGTTCCAATGGAAATGCTCGCCTCGTGGTTCGTCGAGAGACGCTCGATGACCTTGTTGCCCGCGACGTCTGAACGTTGAGTCATGTCTGAATACGACACCACGCACACCTCCACGAGGTATCGACGGCTCCCACATGTACAGCGTCAGCTGGCTCGCGGTCGCCGATTCGTTCAACC